>JBGOTW010000074.1:0-15690 GCA_041476685.1 bacterium
CCCTCCGGCTGCGGCAAGACGACGCTCCTCAATCTCCTCAGCGGTCTCGTCGCTCCATCCTACGGAAGCGTCCTCTGGCACGGCAAGCCGCTGAAGGGCGTCCCCAAGGGCGTGGGGTACATGCTGCAGAAGGATCTGCTGCTGCCGTGGCGAACCGCGCTGAGCAACGTCACGCTCGGGCTCGAACTGACGAGCCTGCCGCAGCGCGAGCGGGTCGAGACCGCGAAAGCGATGCTGAGCAAGGTGGGGCTCGCCCAGTTCCACCACTTCTATCCCACAGCGCTGTCCGGCGGCATGCGCCAGCGCGTGGCACTGGCGCGTACGCTGGTGATGAGCCCGGAGGTCATGCTGCTCGACGAGCCGTTCGCCGCGCTGGACTTCCAGACCAAGCTGGTGCTCGAGAGCGACATGGCCAAGCTCGTGCGCAGCGAGAGCCGCTCGCTGCTGATGATCACGCACGATGTGGAGGAGGCGGTATCGCTCTCCGACCGCGTCATCGTGCTCACGCATCGCCCGTCTCGCATCAAGGCGGTCTACGAAATCCGCCTGGATGCCCACCGCGACGACATGATGGCCGCCCGCGAGTCGCCGCAGTTCGTCGGGTACGTGCGCGACATCTGGTCGCAACTCGATATCCACATGGGCGGCACTTGAACGCCGATCGGGGCCAAGCTTGTCGAACGTGACTCAACCCATCCTTCCCGCGCCGCCGGTCGCGCGCGGATCGCGCCGCAGCCGCCTCCGGCGCGTCTTGCGTGCGAGACTATCGGTCACCGCCTCGCAACTGCTGCTGCTGGCGATCCTGCTGGCGGCCTGGGAGTTCGCCACATCGAACAAGGCGCTTAACCGGTTCCTGTTCGGATCGCCGAGCGAAATCTGGGGATTCCTGGGCAAGATGTGGGCGGACGGGAGCCTGCTGACGGACGGCGGCATCACCGGGCTGGAAACCCTGATCGGCTTCGTGCTGGGCAACGTGATCGGGACCGTGCTCGGCCTGGCGCTCTGGTATTCGCGCTTCGTCTCGCGCGTGGTGCAGCCGTTCATCATTGCGCTGGGTTCGATCCCGATCGTGGCGCTGGCGCCGATCGTGATCATCTGGTTCGGAACCGGGCTCTCGTCGAAAGTCGCCATGTCGACGCTGTCCGTGATCGTGGTGGCGCTCGTGATCGCCTACAAAGGGGCGACGGGAGTGGACGAGGACCAGATCAACTTGATGCGCACGCTCGGCGCCGCCAAACCTCAGATTTTCCGTAAGCTCGTGATTCCCTCTTCGCTCGGGGACATCTTCGCCGGCCTGAAGCTCACCGTCGGATTCGCGCTGATCGGTGCGATTATCGGTGAGTTCATGTCCTCCTCCGAAGGGCTGGGCCACGCGATCTTCAAGGCCGGCAGCCTCTACATCATTCCCAAGGTGTTCGCGGCGCTGGTGGCCACGATCGCCCTGGCGCTGTTCCTGTCCTACCTGGTCGGGAAGGTGGAATTCATTCTGATGCCCTGGCGCAAAGCCGACTAACTCTGAGAGGAGACGAGGCCATGTACGCCGAAAAGCGCGACCTTCAGGTCATCGCGAAGGGAAAGCTCAAGTATGCGTTTGCCGCCACCGACAGCTTCATCGCCGAGGTCCAGCCGGGCGAGACCTTCGAGGTGGAGACCGAGCTCAACATTGGGGGACACCTGATTACGCACCTGGACGAAAAGCTCCAGGCCTCTCAGGTCACGCTCCCGTTCGTCAACCCCGCTACAGGGCCGATCCGCCTGCAGGGCGCGAAACCCGGCGATATGGTCGTGGTGGATGTCATCGATGTCGGCATCCACGGCTTGGGGTTCACCGCGCTGTGGCCGGGGATCGGAATCTTCCCGGACTGGTGCCGCAGGAAGGAGTTCGGCATCCAAAACCGGAACGTCGTGGTCGAGAAGGGCGTGGTGCACTGGAGCGACACGCTGAAGCTGGAAGCCAAGCCGATGATCGGGGTGGTTGGCGTGGCGCCGGTCGCCGGCGGCATGATCACCATCGACAACGGCACGCACGGCGGCAATCTCGACGTGCAGGAGGTCGCCAACGGTAACCGCATCATGTTCCCGGTGTTCCACGAGGGCGCCTACCTGTACTTTGGCGACGTCCACGCGCTGCAGGGCGACGCGGAGTGCAACGGGATGGGGGCGATCGAGATCCGGGGCCACCTGCGGGTCAAGGCAGATCTCGCCTAGGCGCCGAAGCGCATGACCTGGCCGCGCATCGAGACTCCCACCCATATCTGCACGGTGGGCTGTGCCCGGCCGCTCGACGACGCGCTGCGCATTGCCTTTGAGGAAATGGTCTACTGGCTGGAGGAGAGCTACGGATTCGCCGGGCCGGAGGCGTACATGCTGCTCGGCCAAATCGCCGAGGCGCGCTGTACCCAGATGGTCAATCCCAAGTACACGTACATTTGCAAGGTCAACAAGAAATACCTCCCGCGACGCTGAGTTCCCGTCGCGGGAGTGCCGCGCCGAGTCGCGCCCGCACGGAAGGACCGGCGGGGCGCGACGAACGCGGCCTGGGTGTCGGCGTGTGCTGCCAAGCAGCCGGGGGCCCGGGCAAATCTCGCTCTGCGCCCCGGTTGCCCGTCTCATCCAGCCACGCGCTCACGCTCAACGGCCTCACCGCCGCGATGGACCTGCTGCGCCGCCGCTCCGCCCAGCGGCAGACCCTGCTGACGTAGGCGCGGGGGACGGGTCGCCGCCCTCCCTCCCGGCGAGCCGCCATGCCGACCTATATCGCGCTGCTGCGCGGGATCAACGTGGCCGGGCACAAGCCCGTGAAGATGGCCGCCCTCGTCGCGTCGTGCGAGGCGCTCGGGTTCGCGGACGTCCGCACCTACCTGCAGAGCGGCAACGTGGTCTTCGGCGCGCCGGCAGCCCCGCCGATCCGGCTGGCCGGGCGCATCGCGGAGCGGCTGCGCCGCGACCTGGGGCTGGCCATCGCGGTGCTGGTGAAGGCGGAGCGCGACTGGAAGGCCGTCCGCGACCGCAACCCTTTCTTGGCTGAGCCCGGGATGGATCCGGCCAAGCTGCACGTGACGTTCCCGTTCGAGCCGCCCGCCCAGGCCGGGCTGGTCAAGCTCGCAGCGCTGAAGGCGGGCCGGGACCGCTATGCGCTTGCCGCAGGGGTGATCTACCTGCACTGCCCCGACGGCTATGGCCGTTCCAAGCTCTCGAACACCATTCTGGAACGGGTGCTCTCCGTCGCGGCCACGACGCGCAACTGGCGGACGGTCAACGAGCTGTACCGGCTGGCGGCGGAGTGAACGCGGTTCTGGTCACGTGGCGCCCGCGCGTCCGCGTGGCGCCCGCGCGTCCGCGGGGCAACCGCGCCTCCGCTTCAACCTTGGCACACCAGCGCAAAGCGCGGTCGCCGCGCCCATTGCCCGGATAGTCCGTCATGGGAAGCATTCTGCTGCTGGGATTCCTGATCGGCATGCAGCACGCGCTGGAGGTGGACCACGTCGCGGCGGTGGCGACGCTGGCCTCTCAGTCCACCAGCGCCCGGCGCACGTTCGGCCTGGGGGCGGCCTGGGGACTCGGGCACTCGGTGCCCCTGCTCCTGCTGGGCGCGGGGGTCCTGCTCATGGACCTGGCGCTGCCGGCGGGCCTGGGGCGGTGGCTGGACGTCGCCGTGGGCGGGATGCTGGTGGTGCTGGGCGCTGACGTGCTGCTGCGCCTCGCGCGCGGCGGGATCCACTGGCACGTGCACCGGCACGGCGGCGGCGTGACCCACCTGCATGCCCACGCCCATACCGGCGGGACCGCGCACGATTCGCGGCATCACGACCACCCGCACGCTCACCGCCACGCCCTCCGCCTGACCCTGCGCGCCCTGCTGGTCGGGATGATGCACGGACTGGCCGGATCGGGAGCCCTGATCCTGCTGACGCTCGCGTCGCTGCACTCGGTCGCGCTGGGCCTGTCCTACATCGCGCTGTTCGCGCTCGGCTCCCTGGCCGGCATGGCGCTGCTCACGGCGGTCATCGCCCTGCCCTTGCGCTACGCGTCGCGGCGGCTGGGCCTGGTGCATGCGGGCCTCCAGGCCGCCATTGGGCTGGGCACGGTGGCGGTGGGAGCGCACCTGGTGCAGGCGCTGCTCTGGCCCTGAAGTCCGTTGTCCCTCCGCGGGTCGTCCCGCGCCGTCGGCCGTTCCGCGTGGGCGGCCGTTCCGCCTCGGCCGCTTTGCGTGGGCCTGGCCCCCCGTCCCTCCGCGCGGTGACGATCCCGCCGCCGCTCACTGCGTCCTGGCCATCACCAGGGCATCCACCGCCGCCGCACCCGCCTCGCGCAGCAGCCGCGCGCAGGCCGCCATCGTCGCGCCGGTCGTCATCACGTCGTCCACCAGCAGCACGCGCAGGCCCGCCAGGGGCAAGTCCGCCGGCTGCCCCGCCCGGTCGGCGGCCCCGGCCTGCCCGAACGGGCCGGAACGGCCCCTCCCGCCCCACAGACCCGAGCGGCCCGCCCCACCCCACCGGCCGGAACGGCCCGTCCAGCGCAGCCACGCGCGGCCCGGGCCGAACGCACCCGCCACGTTGGCCTGCCGCTGCTCCGCGTCCAGTCGCACCTGGGGCGTCGTGTAGCGCGTGCGCGCGAGCAGGTCGGGGACGAGCGGCGGGGTTGCGCAGCCGAGCCGGGCCAGCCCGCGCAGCCAGTGGTGGGCAAGCAGCGCCGCCTGGTTGAACCCCCGCTCCCGCAGGCGGCCGCGGTGCAGCGGCACGGGCGCGACCAGGTCCACGCCTGCGAGCGCCGCCGCGGCCTCGGGGGCGCCCGCCGCAAGCCGGCCCAGCGCAATGGCAAGGGCGTCGCGGCCGTCATACTTGAGCCCGTGTACCCAGCGCCGCACCGGCTCCTCGTACCGCCAGGGCGCCCACATCCGCCCCACGACGCCGGCCGCGGCCGAAACGGCGCGGCCCGGCACCGCGCCCGCGGCGTCGCGCCAGGGCAGTGCCGCGTGGCAGGGCGGGCACACGTAGGGCTGGCCGGCGTGCGCAGGTTGCAGCGGATCCATGATCCGCCCGCACGCCCGGCACGCCGCCGGGAACAAGACCAGGTGCAGCCGCAGCCACGGCGAGGGAGCCGCAATGCTGGCAGCGGCCAAGCCGGGCGCGGCCAAGCCGGGCGCCGGACGGATCGGTGCCGGAAGGCCGGTTGGCTGAACGTCCGGCGCCGCAAGGCTGGGCGTTGGACAGTCGGGCGCGGCAAGGCCGGTGGCCGGCGGCGCCGGCGCGGGTTGCCCCGCTGCCCCAAGGCTGGGCGCCTGAACCGCGGAGGCTGCATGCGCTGCTGACACGCTGGGCGCTGTCATGATGACGCTGGGATCGAGGAAACGGGTCAGCGGTGCGCAGTCACCGCAGCCGGTCGCAGGCCGCCTCGGCCCGCATCAGCCAGCCGCAGCGGGCGGCGGTTCGTCGCGCACGATGGACTTGGTGACCCGCGCCAGGTAGCACAGCTTGTCCCCGGCCCAGGCCTCGCCGTCCACGAACACCAGGTTTCTCCCCTGGCGCTGCACCTGCGCGCGCAGCTCCACCCGCTGCGAGGCGAGAATCGGGCGCATCACCGAGGCGTGGAAGTCGTGCGTGACGGCGCGCTCGCCGGGCTGAAGCTGCGGGGCGACCGCCAGCAGGCAGACCGATTCCATCACGGCGTGCAGGATCCCCACGTGCAGCGCGTCCAGCGGCTGCATCAGGTTGTCCCGCGCCTCGAACGTGGCCACGGCCGCGCCCGCCTCCTGGTGCACCAGCTCCAGGCCCTGGGACTGGTTGAAGGGCAGGTCGAGGACGCGCTGCGTGAGCGCCTGCACCGCTGCAGACAGCTTTTCCGTGGCCATGGTCGGTCGCCCGGCGAGAAGGAGCGTGCCAGGGCTCAACCTACCATCGCGGGAGGTGCGGCGCGAGGGGACGCGCGCGGGCCCTCTGCCTATTGGCTGTCCATCGCGTCGCTCTCCAGGCCGAAGCGGCTGAACAGCTCGCCCGTGAGCGCCATGCGGGTGATGTCGTTCTGCTCGAACTGGATGCGCGCGGCGATCTCCTGCTGCTGGGCCTGCGCGAGCTGCTGCTGAAGCTGGGCGACGAGGAAGGCGGTGCTGCGGCCCTGTGCGAGCTTGTCGATCTCGTTCTGGAGCTGGACGCGGGCCAGCTCCATCGCGGTGCGGGCCGTGCTGACCTGCTCCTCGGCCTGGCGGATGTTGCGCAGCGCCGACTGGAGCTGGATGTTCAGCGACGCGCGCGTGTCGCGGATCTGCAGGTCGAGCGACTGCCGCTCCAGGACGCGGCGCTGGATATTGGCCGGACCGACCTTGTCGAACAGCGGCATGCTGTAGTTGATCGTGGCGGCGTAGCCCTGGGTCTGGGTCTGCCCGTAGTACGCGCTGCCGGCGAGGGGATCCTTGCTGTACCCGTTGAAGATGTACGACAGGGCGAGGTTGACCTGGGGCTTGCCGGCGTTCTCCGCGCTCAGCAGGTCGTAGCCGTTGCTCTCCAGGCTCGCCTGGAGCGAGGCCAGGTCGGGATTGTTCCGGTACACCCGCTCGATCTCCTGGGCGGGATCGTAGTCGGGCGGGCGCAGGATGGGCGCGTCGCTGGGCTTCAGGCCGAAGTCGATCTGCTCCAGCCCGATCGCCTGGCGCAGCTGGTCCTCCAGGTTCAGGGCCAGCAGACGGGCTTGCAGCAGGCTCTGCCGGTCCCGGGCGAGCTGCGTCTCCGACGACAGCACGTCCGCCGCGCTGATGGTGCCCGCCTGCAGGCGCACCTGGTTGTCGCGCAGCAGCCGCTCGGACAGCTTCACCGCCTCCTCGGCGACCGAGACGATTTCGAGCTGGCCCACCAGGTTCCAGTAGGCCTGGGAGACCGCGTTCAGCGTGTTCAGCTCCTGCTTGCGGGTCGCCAGCCGGCTCACGCGCACCCCGACCTCCGCCTGCCCGACGGGGACGCGGTTGATGGCGCGGCCGGAGTTCTGCGCCAGCGGAATGGTCATGGTGCCGGTGAGCGAGGAGAAATCCTTCGGATCGGTGGCCGAGCCCAGCGTCGGGGCGTCCCCCTGGTTCTGCACCAGCATGTTCTGGCTCTGCAGGCGCGTCTCCTGGTAGGCGAGCGAATAGGTGTTGCCGAGCCAGTCCTGCTGCGACAGGTTCGCGGACAGGGTCGTCGAGTTCTGGCCGAGCAGGGCGATGAACGCCGGAGCGGTGGCGCCGGCGGACGGCGCGGTCGAGGACAGGCCGGGCGAGATCGAGCGCGTGTAGCCGAAGTTGGTGCTCAAGGTCGGCTGGAGCCGCTCCTGGGCGGCCCTGAGGCTCTGCCGCGAGGCGTCCTGGCCGACCTGGCTGGCCTGGATGGACAGGTTGCGCTCCAGCACCAGCTGCAGCAGCTCCTTCAGCGTGACCCGCGCGAGCTTGCGCCCGTTCTCCTCGACGGCCGGAAAGCGGCCCAGCAACCGCTCCTGCGCGCCCGCCTCGGCCGCGCGCGCCCCTCCCGGCGCCGCGGCGGCCAGCGCCAGCAGTGCCCACAGTCCCGCAAGTCCGATCGCTCCTCCGATGCGCTGCATGCCCTTAGCTCTCCTGCGCTGGACGGTTGATTCCCACCTGCGCTGCCGGCCTCCGATCCCCGCCTGGGCCGCTGGCCGCGCCGGACGATGGCGTCCCGCCGCCTGTGTCGGGATGCCGGCACCGGGATCGCCCGGCCCCCCTTGGGGTAAACCAGATCGCCCCGATTCGTAAACCGGGAATCGCGCGCGGAGCCATCCTGTGTGCATATCGTCCCGGAACCCCGCGACGTTTCACGCGCCCCGGCCCAGCATCTGGGCAGGTGACCAGTGTGGAGGCACAAGCAGATTTCCCGCTGCGCTCGAAATGACCATTCTTGTCACTCCGGGCGAATGCGAGGAGTCCGTTGTCGCGGTTCACGGCTGCTTCATCGAATGGACCCACTGCCCGCGCGCGCCGGCCCGTTACATGCCCGCGGATTTCTGGTACGAGGGTACGCTGCACGTCGGACTAGCGCGCACGCCCGCCAAGCGCGCACGCCGGGTGGGATCGTCCGCCGCTCCCCGCACACCCGCGCGGGCCCCCGCGCGTCCCGGGCTCGCACCCCGCCGGCGGGACTTCCCGATCGCATCCGGCGGAGAGTGCGGCCGGCCGCCGCCGCACCCAAGGCGCAAGACTCCGCCGCCAAGGCGCAAACTCCGGCCCCCCAAGGCGCAAGACTATGGTCTGGGATCGCAGCCTGTCCATACGCCGCTCGCGCCGCACGGGCTGGAAGATCTGCCTGGGCGCGGCCCTGGGCGCGGCGCTGTTCCTGTGGGGGCTGGCCCAGCAGTCCTACTGGGCGCTGGCGCTGCCGGTCGCCGCGGGCGTCCTGGCCGCGCTCAGCCTGGCGTTCTACATCGGCTACACGATCCTCACCGTGCGCGGCATTCCCGCCGCGGCGGAGCACTACGACACGCGCGCCGCGAAGGCGACCGCGCTGGCCATCTGCGCCGCCAGCGTCGTGCTGGGCTGCGTGTTCCTCGCCGGCGTGATCGCCCAGTCGTACTGGGCCCTCGCCCTGCCCGTGACCCTGGCCGTGCTCGGCCTGCTGGGCATGGTGTTCTGGATCGGGCTGGCCATCGTGCTGCAGCGGACGACCCTGTCCCAGGCGCGCTCCTCGGCTGCCGCCGTCCCCGGCGCCGAGCCGGGCGCCGGTGGCGGCACGCTGCCCGGCGGCGCTTCCGGCACGTTGCCTGCCGCCGAGCCCAGCGCCAAGCCCGGCGCCAAGCCCGGCGTCGGCTCCGGCAAGTTGCCCGGCGCCAAGCCCGGCGCCCCGGCGCCATGAGGGTGTGCCTGCTGTGCTACCGGGGCAACCCGTATTCGGGCGGACAGGGCGTGTACCTGTACCACCTCTCGCGGCAGCTCGCCCGGCTCGGGCACGAGGTGGACGTGGTGGTGGGGCCGCCCTATCCGGCGCCCATGGAGCGCTGGGCGCGCGTGCACCGGGTGGAGAATTTTCGGCTGTGGGGAGTGTACCGGCGCGAGTGGCTGCCGGCGCGCCCGCTCGAGCTGTTCCGGCCGTGGCACCTGGCGGACTTCGCGGCGACGCGGCTGCGCTTCTTTTCCGAGCCGCTCACGTTCAGCTTCCGCGCCCTGGCGCTCCTGCCGCGCCTGCTTCGGCGGCGGGGCTTCGACCTGCTGCACGACGTGCAATCGCTGGGCTACGGCATGTGGCCGCTGAAGGCGTTCGGGCTGCCCGTCGTGACGACGGTGCACCATCCGCTCACCATTGACCGGCGCGAGGCGTTCGCCCGCAACCGCACGTTCAACGGGCTGTACCACGCCGCCGTGTTCTATCCCGTGCGCATGCAGGGCTTCGTCATCCGCCGCATGGACCGCGTCATCACCGCCTCGCAGGCCGGCAGCGCGGCGATCCAGGCCGACTTCCGCGTGCCCGCCCGGCGCATCACCGTCGTGCCCAACGGGCTCGACACCGCGTGGTTCCGCGATCCCGGGCGCTGGCCGCGCGAGCCGGCACGGCTGCTGTTCGTGGGCAACGGCGACGACCTGAAGAAGGGGGCCGAGGTGCTCGTGGCGGCCCTGGCGCTGCTGCCCGAGCGCGTGCGCCTGCGCATCGTGGACGAGCCCTATCCGGCGCGCGCCCGCGTGGCGGAGGCGGCGGAGCGCCTCGGCGTCGCCCACCGCATCGAGGTCACCGGCCGGCTCGACCCGGAGCGGCTGCGCGAGGAGTACTGCCGCTGCACGCTGCTGGTGCAGCCCTCGCTCTACGAGGGCTTCGGCCTGCCGGCGGCGGAGGCGCTCGCCTGCGGCACGCCGGTGGTGGCGACGGCCGTGGGGGCGGTGCCCGAGGTGGTGACCCCGGAGACCGGCGTGCTGGTGCCGCCCCGGGACGCCCGCGCGCTGGCCGGGGCGATCGAGGCGCTGCTGGACGACCCGGCGCGGCGCGCGCGCATGGGCGCGGCCGGGCGGCGCCGGATGGAGCAGGAATTCAGCTGGGAACGCTGCGGGGAACGCACGGCGGCGGTCTACGCCGAGCTGCTCTCGGGCGCGGTCCCCGGCTGTGCGGAGCGGCCATGAAGATCTGTCTCCTCACTTACCGGGGCAATCCCTATTGCGGCGGTCAGGGCGTCTACGCGGCGGCCCTGGGACACGCGCTGGCCCGGCGCGGCCACGAGGTGCACGCGGTCACCGGGCCGCCCTACCCGCCGCCCGTGCCCGGCGTGACGTGGCACCGCGTGCCGGGACTGAACCTGCTCGACGGAGACGACCCCTACCCCGCGCCCGGCGATCCGCTCTCCGCGTTCGCCCCGCTGCACCTGTACGAGAAGACGGCGGCGAGCCTGGGCATCTTCCCGGAGATGGCGGCGTTCAGCGTGCGGGCGTTCTGGACGGTGCGGCGGCTGCTGCGCCGGCACGCCTTCGACGTGATCCACGACAACCAGACGCTGGGCTGGGGCCTGCTGCCGCTGCAATGGCTGGGCGTTCCGCTCGTGGCCACGATCCATCATCCGCTCACGGTGGACCGCGAGCGGGGCTTCGATCCGCCCGGCGGCCTGGCGCAGCGCTGGCGGATGGCGCTGTTCCACCCGATCCCGATGCAGGGCTTCGTGGCCCGGCGCATCGCCCCCATCATCACGGTCTCCGAGGCCAGCCGCGCGCGCATCGCGGCGGACTTCCGCGTCCCGGCCGCGCGCATCCGGCTGGTGTACAACGGCGTGGATACCGGGCGCTTCCGGCCCCGCCCGCGCATCCGGCCCGTGCCGGGACGGGTGCTGTACGTGGGCAACCTGGAGGACCGGAACAAGGGCGGGCGCTACCTGCTGGAGGCGGCGGCGCGCTTCAGGCCGGGCGCGGAGCTGCTCGTCGCCACCGGCGCGCTGGGCCGGGAGAGCTGGGTGCACGCCGCGGTGGAGCGGCTCGGCCTCGCGGGCCGGATCGCCTTCCGCCTGCACGTGGCGCAGGACGAACTGGCCGAGCTGTACGCCACGGCGGAAGTGGCCGTCTGCTCTTCGCTATTCGAGGGCTTCGGCTTCCCCGCCGCGGAGGCGATGGCGAGCGGCCTGCCGCTCGTCGCGGCGCGGGGCGGGGCGCTGCCGGAGGTGGTGGGCGACGCGGGCGTGCTGGTGCCTGTCGCGGACGGGGCGGCCCTGGCCGGCGCGGTGAACGCGCTGCTGGACGATCCGCGGCGGCGGGTGCACCTGGGCCGGCTCGCCCGCAAGCGCGTGCTGGCCCGCTTCCAGTGGGACCAGGCCGCCGCCCAGGTGGAGGCAGTGTACCGGGAGGCCCTGGACGGGGCGCCAGCGACGGGGCGCCAGTGATGCGGCGCCAGCGACAGGACAGCCGTGACAGGGCGGCTATGAACGGGCAGGCGTGATGGGGGCAGCGTGACGGGACGCCCGCGCCGGATCCAAGGTCTACCAATGGCCTGTGAACCAGCAGCCGCCCGCCGGGGAGGTGCCGCGTGCTGACCATTGACTTCGCACGGCTGGGGCTCGCGCCGGGCATGCTGGTGCTGGATGCCGGGTGCGGCCAGGGGCGGCACAGCCTGGAGGCGCTGCGGCGGGGCTGCCGCCTCGTCGCGCTGGACCTGGCGCTCGACGACCTGCGGCACACGCGCTTCCTGCTGCGCTCCCTCGCGGCTCCCGCTGCGCCGCCGGCGCCCGCCACACCGGGCAGGGAGTTCGCCCGCCTGCTCGACGCGGCGGAGGCGCCGGCGCCCCCGCCGGCCGTCCCGCCCGCGCCGCCGCCGGATGTGCCGCCGCCGTATATGGCTGTGCGCGCAGACACCCTCGCGCTGCCCTTCCCCGCCGCGACCTTCGAGCGCGTGCTCTGCTCCGAGGTGCTCGAGCACGTCGCCGATCCCGCGGCGGCG
The DNA here is from genome assembly GCA_041476685.1 of bacterium. Taxonomy (GTDB): domain Bacteria; phylum SAR324; class SAR324; order SAR324; family JACQKK01; genus JBGPEV01. The sequence goes on from JBGOTW010000074.1 coordinate 11,877, forward strand.
ACTGCCGAGCTGGCGCGCATCGTCAAGCCCGGCGGGCTGTTCGCCGTGAGCGTGCCCACGCCCTTCACCGAATGGGCGTTCCGCTTCGGCTCGGACGACTACTTCAACACGCCCGGCGGGCACGTCCGCATCTTCACCGCCCAGGACGTGATGGACCTGCTGGAAGACCACGGGCTGACGGTGTGCGACGTGCACTTCGAGCACGCCTTCCATTCGCTCTACTGGTGGGTGCGCTGCGTGTTCGGGCTGCACGACGAGCGCCATCCGGCGATCGCCCATTTCCGCCGCGTCCTCACCCACGTCATGTTCTCCCGCCCCCTCACGCGCGCCGAGCACGCGTTCGATTGGCTGATCCCTAAGTCCATGGTGATCTACGGCGTGAAGGGCTAGGGCCGGGGCTCGTGACGCCGGCAAGGCGAGGGGCTTCGCCCCTCGCACACCCCAGCAGGGAGCAGCGAGCCGACGCTTGCGCGGCGAGCCAGCATCATCCGCCCTACACCCAATTCAGAAAATCTTTTCCTGGATTGGCAAGGCCAATCCAGGAAAGAAAATGGAATAGGGGGCGCGCGGGAACTGAATTCCCCCGCACGCTGTTTCCGTTCTTGGAGTGTCGCTGAGCTACAGCCGGTAGGTCACATAATACGCGCGGAATTCCTCGTACACGGTGGGATACGGCTTGTACATTTCGAGGAAGAACTTGAACGTCGCCATCTTCACGTAGGAATACGCGGGCGCGGCGAACAGGCTGGCGACGCCGACGCGCAGCCAGAAGCTGTTCAGCGTGGCAAAGGCCAGCACAGGCACCCCCAGCGTGAACACGCCCTCCACCGCCAGCCGCGCCACGCAGAACACCCAGGACTGCCAGAACATCCGCCAGTCGGTGAAGAGGCGCAGGAACAGGCGCAGCTTCTCCCCGAACCCCCCGCGCGCCATCACCGCCAGCTTCGACGAGTAGGACAGTCCCGCCAGCACCGCCGGCGCCGCCGCCGCGATCAGGGCCGCGGCCACGGCCAGCCAGCCGGCCCAGCCCGTCGCCTCCCACAGGGCGCGCGCCGGCAGGATCGCCAGCAGGCACCAGGCGAATCCCAGCCCCGCCAGCAGCGCCGTCGCGGTCGCGTCCCAGGCGACCTGCCGCAGGCGCAGCGCACCCAGCGCGCCGATGAAGCCGCTGCGGCCCCGCTCCCGGCGGTGCATCAGGCGCATGTCGCTGCTGGGCCAGAGCGACACCAGCTCCTTTACGGCGAACAGGCCCAGCAGGGCGGCGAGCGTGCGCCAGTCCAGCGCCAGTCCGCCCAGCAGGCGCGGCGCCTCGTCGAATGCCCAGGCCGCCCACGCCGCCCCCGTCTGCGGCAGCGACGGCAGCGTCAGGGATTCCGCATCCGGACGCAGATAGTGCTGGAACGCCCGATCCGCCACGATCAGCACGGCGACGAGCAGCAGGAAGGACTTGTAGCGCACCAGGTCCTTGAGCGAATGCACCACCAGCACCTGCCACAGCCAGCGCATGCCGCCGACGCTCCTGTTCCGGCCGCCCGTGCCGCCGGCACCGGTGCCGCCAGCGCCCGTGCCGCCCGCGCCCGTGCCGCCGGCATCCACGCCGCCGCTGCCCATGCCCGCGCGGCTCATGCCGCCCCGTCGCGGCCGGACAGGGCCCGATCCAGGCGCCGCAGCAGCGCGGCCATCCGCGGCGCGACGAGCGCCACCAGCCCCGCGCCCACGGGCACCAGGATCGCCAGGCTGGGCCGAAGCGTGAGCGCGCGCAGCCCCAGGCCGATGCCGACCAGTCCCAGCAGCGCGGGCAGCCCGAGCAGGCACAGGCGCAGCTCCCAGCGGCCGGGCAGCGGCGGCGGCCGGCCGTGACCCCGCCCGTAGCGGAGCTGCTCAGGCACGCGCAGCCCCCAGAAGTACAGGCAGTGCAGGAGGATCCAGATCAGGCCCACCGCGCCGAGCGCGTCGCTCAGCCAGTGGCTGCGCGCCATGCTGCTCGCCACCGTCATCGCGGCGCTGAACGCGAGCGCCAATGCGCCGACCGCCCAGCCCGCCATCCGCCAGCGGCGCGCCAGGAGCGGGTCGCCCGCCAGCACGTAGGCGACGGCCATGACCGTGATTGCCGCCGCCGTGTGGCCGCTGGGGAAGCTGCCCAGGTAGGCGCCCTCGGTGACGAAGTGCGGCCCGGGCAGGTACCAGGGGGTGAACGGCAAATGCTCACCGGCGAGCACGCTATAGGGCCGCGCCCGCCCCAGCACCCACTTGACGGCGTGCACCGCCCCCAGCCCCGCCGCGAAAGCCGAGACCACCAGGAATCCCAGCCAAGGCCGCGTCCGCGCCAGCTCCGGCCGGGCGTGCGGCGCGCTGGCGCGCACGTAGACGTAGAGCAGGGCGAACGCCGCGAAGATCGGCAGATCGCCGCCTCCCGGCGCGTCGCCCTCGAATATGCTGCGCCGCAGGATCGAGACGGCCGGATCCCAGCGATGCTCGGTCAGGTAGACCGTCCACGCATAGTCCACCGGCGTGATGGCCGCCATGGCCAGGGCGAATCCCGCCACCAGCGCCAGCAGGCCCCAGGGGACGCGGCTCCAGGGTACGTGGCTCCAGGAGACCCGGCTCCAGGGAACCCGCGGGCCCGAGGGAACGCGCCGGCGAGGATGACGCTGCGGGATCAAGCGGCTCCGAAGGCGATGCGCAGAGGCTATGCACGGCGGCAGTGCGCAGAGACGGTGCGCGGCGGCGATGCGCGGCGGCTGCGCGCGGATCAGGGTCGCCCGGTCCGCTCGCGCGAAGCTGCGCGGGCCAGTCTAGCATCAACCGCGCGCGGCGGCAGGCCCAGGCCCGTGAAATCAGTGGGCCGGTTTGGACACACCCGCAGATTTCTCGCCGCGCTCGAAAGGACCATTCTTGTCACTCGGAGCGGATGTGAGGAGTCCGTTATTGCGGTTCACGGTACCTGCAACAAATTGACCCACAACCCCCGTGATCTTACCGGCGGTGAAGCGAGCGCTCACGCCGCGCGCGCGGTGCCCTCCGCGGGGGCCGCTCCGGCTGCGCCGTGCCTTGTGGCTGCGCCGTGCCGTGCGGCGGCGCTGTGCCCCGTGGCGGCGCTGTGCGGTGCGACTGCGCGGTGCCCTGCGGCTGCGCCGTGCTGCGTGTCTGCGCCGAATGATCGGCCTGGGTGTGGCGCTCGGGACGCGGCGCGTGGCCCGGCCGTCCGCGACCGGCGCGGGCGGGAGGCGCGTGGTGACCCGTCCCCGTCCCAGGGGCGGTGGGTTCCTCCGCCTCGGGCAGGTCGCGCGCGCTCCCGAGAAAGCGGGCGAATTCCTCCGGCTGCGGGGATTCGAAGCGCAGCGTGCGCCCGGTCTCCGGATGGGTGAAGCCCAGCACGCAGGCGTGCAGGGCCAGGCGCCGCCAGGTCCAGCGCGGATGGGTCGCCCGCTCCGGCTCGTAGCGGACGTCGCCCAGGACGGGGTGCCCGCGCTCGGCGAAGTGGACGCGGATCTGGTTGCGGCGGCCGGTTTCGAGGCGCACGCGCACGAGGCTGGCGCGCTGCACTTCCTGGAGCACCTCGAAGTGCGTGATGGCGAGCTTGCCCCGCTCCGCGTGGGGCGTCGTGTACTGGTTGAGACGCGGATCGGTGGCGAGGTAGCCCTCGATGGTGCCCCGCTTGCGCTCCAGGTGTCCGGCGAGGATGGCCAGGTACTCCCGCTCCGGCTTGCGGTCGCGGAACTGGTTCTTCAGGGCGTCGGCGACCTCGCGCCGCTTGGCGAAGACCAGCAGGCCGGAGGTGTCCCGGTCCAGGCGGTGCACCAGGACGGCGCGG
>JBGOTW010000075.1:0-15639 GCA_041476685.1 bacterium
AGCATGGCCTGCACGGCCCGGCCGTGGGTCGTCAGCAGCGTCCCGTCAATGTCGAACAGCACCAGTCGCTTCATGTCAGTCGGCACTCCCGTGCATGTGCATCGCTTCACCCAGGATGCCGCAGGCGGGGGCGCGGGGGCAAATCCGGCGCGGGGAAGGGCAGTGGGTCGGCTTAGAGCGGGGATGCATGCAACGACACCTCGCCTCGGCCCTGCGGGCACCTCCTCTCCCTGACGAGACCTTTGCGTAAACGGGTTGGGCTCGGGGGATAGGATGGTTCATACGTATGCGTTCGTCCGCGTCCTCACCCGCCTGCTGCGCAGGCTGCCCTCTCCGACTGCGCGGAGAGGGCTGCAACCCGCTCCAGCCGCGGACTGGCAGCACCCCCTTCTCCGCGCAGTCGGAGAAGGGGGCAGGGGGATGAGGACCGCGAGCAAGGCCGCGCCCCGCCAGCGAAGCCCATGGCCGGAGCATGGGTTCGCCAATCCCCCGTTTACGCAAAGGTCTCCTGCCGGTGAGGAGAAACACCCTGCCGCTCGCGGAATGATAGGCCCTCTCCATATGGAGAGGGCAGCGGAGCGTAGCGACGCGGGTGAGGTGCTTCTGGCGCAGGGATCACTGAATCGTTCAATCTGAGGCACTACCGGCACGCGCGGCGCATGGACGCTCCCCCCGCCTTCGTGGTATCGGCGAAGGGCAAACCAGGGAAGCAGTCGCAGGGGAGGGGCAGGCAAGGGCTGGCTCCGCGGCGGAGCACGTGCGAGACAGCGTGGCCGCGCGAGACGCCGCGCCCGGGCGGATGCAAGCTGCGCTCCGGCAGCCCGACCGTTCCGGCCACCTCCGCCTGCGCGGATCCGGCCTTCCCCCCACGCTCAGGGACTCGTGTCATGGCACCTGCATTCGCCCCCTGGACCCCGCCCACCGGCCCGTTCAACGTGGCGGACTATTACCTTCTGCCGCATCTGAAGGCCGGACGGGCCAACCGCCCGTACATGCACTGCGAGGAGCTTACGCTCACCTACGGCCAGCTCCACGAGCGCAGCAACCGCGTGGGCAACGCCCTGCGCGGCCTGGGCGTGGAGCCCGAGCACCGCGTGATGCTGCTGCTGCTGGAGAGCCTGCTGTTCCCGCCCTGCTTCTTCGGCACGGTGCGCATCGGCGCGGTGGCGGTGCCGATCAACACGATGCTGGGCCCGCGGGACTACGCCTACATGCTCAACGACAGCCGGGCGCGGGTGCTGATCGTGGACCAGGCGCTCTGGAGCCAGGTGGAGCCCGTGCTGGGCGAGCTGCGCTACGTCAAGCACATCGTCATCGCCAACGGCAAGGTGCCCGGCCGGCAGAGCATGGAAGAGCTGATGGCCCAGGCGAGCCCGGAGCTGAAGAGCGAGGGGATGAGCCCGGACGACGCGGCGTTCTGGCTCTACACCTCCGGCAGCACCGGCGCGCCGAAGGCCGCCATCCACCTGCACCACCACATGGTCTATGTCACGCACCACTTCTCCCAGCCCGTGCTGGGCCTGACCGAGGACGACCTGGGCTTCTCCGCCGCGAAGTTCTTCTTCGCCTACGGGCTGGGCAACAGCCTGTACTTCCCCCTCGCCAACGGCGGGCGCACCGTCATCCAGGGCGGCAGGCCCACGCCCGAGCTCACGTTCGCGACGCTGGAGAAGTTCCGGCCCACCGTCTTCTACGGCGTGCCCACGCTCTTCAACGCCATGCTCAACACGTACGAGGCCTGGCGCGAGGGCAAGGGCAATCCGCCGGCGCGGCTGCCCAAGCTGGACCACCTGCGCTTCAGCGTGTCCGCTGGCGAGTCGCTGCCGCCGGAGCTGTTCGAGCGCTGGCGGAAATACTTTGGCACCCCGATCCTGGACGGGATCGGCTCGACGGAGATGCTGCATATCTTCATCTCCAACCGGCTCGACGCGCTGCGGCCCGGCAGCACCGGCCAGGTCGTGCCCGGCTACGAGGCGCGCCTGGTGGACGAGCACGGCAAGGACGTTCCCGACGGCGAGGTGGGCGCGCTGCTGGTCAAGGGCGATTCCGCGGCCGCCGCCTACTGGAACAAGCGCGAGAAGACGCGCAGCACGATGCTGGGCGAGTGGCTCGTGACCGGGGACCAGTTCCATCTCGACAAGGACGGGTACTACTGGTACCACGGCCGCAACGACGACATGATGCGCGTGTCGGGAGCCTGGGTCTCCCCGATCGAGGTGGAGAACGCGCTGCTCTCCCATCCGGCCGTGGCCGAGTGCGCCGTCGTGGGCCACAAGGACGCGGCGGGCCTGACCAAGACGAGGGCCTTTGTCGTCCTCAAGGCCGGGCAGGCGCCGGACGAGGCGCTGGCCGAGCGGATGCGGGCCTACGTGCGCGACAAGATCTCCGGCTTCAAGGCCCCGCAGTGGATCGAGTTCGTGAGGGACCTGCCGAAGACCGCGACGGGCAAGATCCGCCGCTTTGAGCTGCGGCACTAGCGCCGCTGCGGCCACCCGCCCGGACCTTCCTGGAGCCCGCGTTCCCGTGCAATCCGGACTGCTCTCGCGCCTGATGGGCCGGCCCGCCGAGGTGAAGAACCTGCCGGTCACGGTGCGCTACGTGCCCACGCTGCTGCGCTGGGAGCTGGCCAAGAGCGCGGCGGGCTCGCTGGGCGGGCTGGCGATCCTGCTGGGCCTGAATCCCTCGCCCTGGGTCGGCGTGCCGGTCGCCGCCGTGTCGGTGCTCTTTGCCGGGTATGGCTGGCAGCAGGTGCGCCGCCGCCGCCTGGCGTTCGAGGTGACCGAGGAGCGGGCCTCCCTGCGCCAGGGTGCGCGAGTGCAGACGATCCCCTGGGCGGCGCTGGAGCGGGTGCAACTGAAGTACTATGCCTTCGGGCGCCGGGCGGATCACGGCACGCTCGTGCTGGCCCTTGCCGGCGCCGGCCAGCGCATCAGGCTCGACTCCGGCGCCGACGAGTTCGCCACCGCCCTGTTCTACGCGGCCCAGGTCGCGCGCAACCGCGCCCTGGCGATCGATCCCACCACCCTGGCCAATTTCGAGCAGCTTGGCCTCTAGCGGCTCGCGGGCGGAGGGGCCTCCCCCGTGGCGGACCGCTCCAGCTCCGCCTGGAGCGCCGCGGGCGTTGTGCCCTGTTCGATGCGGGCGGAAACGTACAGGGCCACGTTGACCGCCAGGGCCAGCGGGAGCGTCAGGCCGTTTATCACCACCGCCAGCAGCGGACTGAAGGGGCTTGGGCCGGCCGTGACTTGCAGGGCCAGCAGCAGCCCCACCGGCAGCACCTCCGAGACCAGCACCCCGAAGCTGAACGCGGCCATCGCCTTGAGCAGGTCCCGGCGCATCAGCGCGATGGAGCGGCTCAGGGCGGGCAGGGTGGTGCGCCGCTCGACGAGCAGGGCGGGCAGGGTCGCGGCGAACAGCCCGCCCAGCGCCAGGCCCGGCAGCACGAGCATGAGCAGTCCGACGTTGGCCAGGAAGCTGGTGAGGGCGTAGGTGAGGATGACGCTGATCAGGCTGCGCGCGAAGGTGCGGCGCAGCAGGGCGCTCCAGGCGACGGGCCGGCCCGCGGCGGCGCCCAGCAGCGCCCGCGTGACGGCGCTCACGGCCAGGCCGGTGCAGAGCAGGATCAGCGCCAGCGTCCCGGTCAGCTGGGCCGGATTGGCGGCGCCCGGCTCCAGGGACAGTCCGCCGACGAGCAGCAGCGGCAGGTTCGCCGCCAGCGCGATGGGCACCGCGGGCACGACCGTGTCCCCGTAGAGCCGCACGGCGGCCGCCACGATCTCGGGCAGGGTCATCGCGCGCAGGCTGGGTGCGTCCATGAACCGCCTGGCATCGGGGTGAAGCAGCGCGCGGTCAGGCGCCGCGCCGCCCCTTCTCCGTCTCTCGCCGCCGCAGCTCGCGGCGCAGGATCTTGCCCGTCGTGGTGAGCGGGAATTCGTCCACGAACTCGATCGCCCGCGGATACTCGTGCTGCGCGAGGGTGTTCTTCACGTAGGCCTGGATCTCGCCCTTGAGCCGCTCCGACGCCTTGACGTGGGGCTTGAGCTTGATGAACGCCTTGACGATGCTCCCGCGCAGCGCATCCGGCGCCGCGACGACCGCCGCCAGGGCCACGGCGGGATGCCGTTGCAGCGTGCCCTCGATCTCGGTCGGGCCGATGCGGTGGCCGGCGCTGATGATGACGTCGTCCGCCCGGCCCTTGAACCACAGGTAGCCGTCCTCGTCCTGCACGCCCAGGTCGCCCGTGCGCGCCCATTCGCCCGCGTACTTCTCCCGCGTGCCCTCGGGGTTGTTCCAGTACTCGAGGAAGAACACCGGATCCTCCTGCCGCAGCACGGCCAGCTCGCCCTGCCGGCCCGGCGGCACGGGCTTTCCGTCCTCGCCCAGCACGGCCAGCGCGTGGCCGGGATAGGCCCGGCCCATCGAGCCCGGCCGCACCGGCCAGAGCGGCGCGCAGTTGCCCACGACGTAGTTGATCTCGGTCTGCCCGTAGATCTCGTTGACGGTGACGCCGAGCTGCTCCTGCGCCCACATCAGCGTGGCCGCGCCGAGCGCCTCGCCGCCGCTCATCATCGAGCGCAGCTTGAGCTTGAAGCGCTGCCGCACGCGCGGCAGCTGGGCCATCATCTTCAGCGCGGTCGGGGGAATGAACGCGTTGCGCACCTGGTGCTTTTCCATCATGTGCAGCGCCCGCTCCGGATCGAACGGCCCGCCGCCCTGGTACGACACGACCGGCAGGGCGTAGTGCCAGGCCGGAAACAGCACGTCCATCAGCCCGCCGATCCAGGCCCAGTCCGCCGGCGTCCAGAAGCAGTCCCCGGGCTGGGGGGTCAGGTTGTGGGACAGCTCGAAGCCGGGCAGGTGCCCGATCAGCACCCGATGCGCGTGCAGGGCGCCCTTGGGGTTTCCCGAGGTGCCCGAGGTGTAGATGATGAGCGCGGGATCGCTGGCGTGCGTGTCCACCGGCGTCGGGGGCGTGGCGGGCTGCTCCATCAGCGCCCACAGGTCCCGCACGCGCGCGCGGGTGCCCGTCAGCAGCGCCCCCTTCGCGCCCATGGCGTTCTTCTCGGCGAAGCGCCCGCCGGTGAGCAGCACCGTCTGCAGCAGCGGCAACTCCGGCAGCACCTGGGCCAGCAGCGGCAGGCAGGACGGCTCGCTGACGATGGCCCGCGCGTCGCAATTGCCCAGGCGGTACGCGAGCGCGTCGTGCCGGAACAGGGTGGTGAGCGGAACGACGATCAGCCCCAGCCGGTAGGCCGCGAGGTGCAGCAGCGCCGCCTCCGGCCGCTGGGGCAGGAGCACGGCCACCCGGTCCCCGCGCTGCAGCCCCTGCCGGGCCAGCACGGCGGACAGGCGCGCGGAGAGCTGGCCCAGCTGGCGGAAGGTCAGCCGCGTCACCCGCTCCGCCGCGTCCTCGTAGATCAGGGCCGTGCGCTCGGACGCCGTGCCGGAGGCGTGCCGTCCGCACACGTCCTGCCAGATGTTGAAGCGCTCGGGCACGTGCCAGCGGAACGCGCGCACGGCCTCCTCGTAGCTGCGCACGTTCGGTTCGAGTTCCCGCTGGCGCTGGTAGCTCATGGGGTATCCCCTTTAGCCGTCGTGTGTCTTTGGCGCGGACGGATGTGGCTGCCGGCGCCGCTCTTCGCCCTGCGCGGCCGTTCTGCCGCGGCGTGTCCTACCGGCCGCCGGGCGGCGCGCTGCGGGGGCCGGCTGCGCCCGGGCGACGCTCCGCGATCCAGTCCTCGACGAACGGGCGCAGCAGGTTGACCAGGTCCTGGCCCAGCTCGGTCAGCAGGAAGCCGCGCCCGCGGCACTGCGGGCACTCGCCCGCGTAATTGATCTGGGTGATCCCGAGGCTGGGCAGGCCCGCCAGCCGTCCGCTGCCCTGGCAGCGCGCGCACGGCGTCTTCAGGTCCCGTATCACCATCGCCCCTCCCTCGTCCCGCGGCTGACCGTCCTGCGGCTGACGTTCCTGCCGCTGACCGTCCCCCGCGCGCCCCCTGTCCAGACGGGAGACACCGGGGTCAGTTGCCCGTGCTGCCGAATCCGCCCGCGCCCCGGGCTGTCGCGTCCAGCTCCTGGACGGCTTCGATCTGCACCGCGTCCAGGCGCCGCAGCAGCAGCTGCGCCACGCGCTGGCCCACCAGCCCGCTTGCCTCCGCCTCGCCCGTGCCCGCACCCAGATAGCGCAATAGCACCAGGATCCGGCCCCGGTACCCGGGGTCAATGATGCCGACGCTGTTGGCCTGGACGAAGTCGGTCTTGACGATGCTGGAGCGCGGCACGACCTCGCAGTAGAAGCCCGGCGGCGGCTGCACCGAGATGCCCGTGTCCACCGAGAACAGCCCCGGCCGCACGGGCGCGACGGCCATCGCCGTCAGGTCCAGCCCGGCGTCCCCGGGATGGCCCCGGCTCGGCAGGGGCATGTCCGGATAGTGGCGCTGGACTCTCAGGCTTGGAACCATGCAGCGCCGGCTCGATTCGGGTGGGACGGCTTCAATGTGCTCGCTTATACACGCTTGCGCATCAGAGGTTCAAGGCGACGACCGTGACGCCGTCCCGTCCCTCGCCCCCTTCGCCCGGCCGCAGGGCCGCGACGTAGCGGCTGTCCTTGAGGCGCTCGCGCAGGCCCGCCTTGAGCTTGCCCGTGCCGTGCCCATGGATGAGCAGGACCGGGGAGACGTGCTTCATCAGGCACGCGTCGAAGAAGCGCTCGGTCCGCTCCAGGGCCTCGTCCAGGCGCAGGCCGCGCAGGTCGAGCGTGTTCTCCGCCGTGGGCAGGAGCGAAGGCACGTTGGGCTGCCCCGCCGTTTCGTTCGCCGCCGCTCCGCTTGCCGCAAGGCCGCTTGCCGCCGATTCGCTTGCGGCGACAGACGTGGCCGCGCCTGCGCCCGCGGGGCCGGCTGCTCTAGCAGGGCCAACTGTGCCAGCAGAGCCAGCCGCGCCCGCGGGGCGGCGGGGAGGATGGCCCGGGCGCGCCCGGTCCGCCTGCCGCGCAGCGGGCCGGGGAGGAGCCGGAGGGGCCGGGGGCGCCGGCGCCAGGTCCGCGCTGTCCACTTCGGCCGTGACGGCGCCGAGCTGCACGCGCGCCGCGCGGCCCTCGTCGAGCAGCTCCACGAGGATTCCGCTGCGGCCCAGGGAGCGCACCAGCACGTTCGCGCCGGGCGCGAGCGGTCCGGGCGGGGTTGCGGCGGCTCCCGCTTCCGTGGGCGCCGCCGCGGCGGCCGCTTCTGACGCGGTCCGTTCCTCCGCCGCCTGGTCCTCGGCAGCGAATTCGCGCTCCAGGATCGCCAGCCGCTCGCGCACCTTGCTCACGAGGGGCAGGCTATTGGCCGACTGCAGGGCGCGGATCACGGCGGCGATCTGCGCCCGCGCCTCGCTCAGCTCCTGGCCGATCTGCCCGCGCTCCTGGCGCCGCAGCTTGTCCCGCCGCGCGTCCAGCTCCGCGCCGCGCCGCTCCTGCTCGCGCTCGCGGCGTTCGGCTTCCCGGCGGCGGCCCTCCAGCTCGGTCCGTTCGGCCTCCAGGCGCATGCGCAGCGCCTCCATGTCGTGCAGCAGGGAGTCCAGGGCGGCGGCGCGCCCGGCCAGGCCCGCCTGGGCCGCTTCGACCAGCGCGGGCGCCAGCCCGTAGCGCAGCGCGATCGGGAAGGCGTAGCTGGCGCCGGGCAGGCCCACCGCCAGCCGGAACGTCGGCGCGAGCCGCTCCGGATCGAAGGAGACCGACGCGTTGACGACGCCGGGCACCTGGCCGGCCAGCAGCTTCAGCTCGCCGTAGTGGGTCGTCACCAGGCTGATCGCCCCCCGCTCCACCAGGGCGCGCACCACCTGGCCGGCCAGCGCCGCGCCTTCCTGCGGCTCGGTGCCGGCGAGCAATTCGTCCAGCAGCACCATGTGCCCCGGCCCGGCCGCGCCGAGCACGTGCGCCACGAAGCGGATGCGCGCGGAGAACGTGGACAGGGCGGAGCCCAGGTCCTGGGGATCGCCGGCCTCCGCCCAGACGTGCGGGAACCAGTCCAGCCGCGAGCCGCCCAGGGCGGGGATGTGCATGCCGTGGGCGAGCAGCAGCGCGCTCAAGCCGACGGCCTTGAGCAGCACCGTCTTTCCGCCCGAGTTGGCGCCGGAGATCACCATGCAGCGCGCGGCGCCGCCCAGGGCGAGGTCGTTGCGCACGGTGTCCGCCCCGGCGAGCAGGAGCAGGGGGTGGGCCAGTCCCTTCAGCGCCAGCACGCCCCCGCTGCCCACCTCCGGCGCAGTGCCCTGGATCGCGCCGCTGAACCGGGCCTGGGCATGCAGCAGGTCCAGGCGGCCCAGCCAGCCCAGGTTGTGCCGCAGGCTGGGCGCGCCGTAGCCGACCTGGCGCGACAGCTCGCGCAGGATGCCCTGGACTTCCAGGTCCAGCCGCTTCTCCAGCAGCGCCAGCGCGTTGGTTTCCTCCACCACCGCCTGGGGCTCGATGAACAGGGTCGCGCCGCTGGCCGACACGTCGTGGACAATGCCCGGCACCTGTCCACGGAAGTCGATCTTGATGGGCAGGACGTAGCGGTGCCCGCGCAGGGTGTAGAGCGGCTCTTGCAGGGCGTGCTCGAGCGCCTTGGAGCGGATCAGGCTCTCCAGCAGGCGGTGTACCGCGTCGCGCTGGCGCGCGATTTCCCCGCGCAGCCGGGCCAGCGCGGGATACGTGCGCTCGTCGAGCGTGCCGTCCGGGGCGAAGGCCTGGCCGAGGGTCGTGCAGAGGGCCTGCTCGGCATGGAGGGCCTGGGCCAGCGCGCGCAGGCCCGGCAGCTCGCGCGCCGCCAGCAGGGCGTCGGCCAGGCGCAGCGCCGCCTGCTGCGTCGCCAGCACCGCGCCCAGCTCCTCCAGGCTCAGCGCGCCCTCCTTCTCCGCGCGCTCGAGCAGCGCCCCGATCGGCTGCACCCCGGCGAAATCCAGGGCCGTCCCCTCGTCCAGCAGGAGCTTCAGCTCCTCGATCAGCTTGAGCGAGCGGCGCACCGCCTCCGCGTCGGGCAGGGGCCGCAGGGCGGCGAAGGCTGCGCGGCCCGGCACGGTGGAGATCCGCTGGGCCAGGGCGTCGAGCAGGCGGGGCCACTCGAGCGCCTCCAGGCTGCTCTGCACGGCCGCGTCCGGCTCCGGGATGGGTTGTCGCTCCATGGCTCAGGCGTTGGCTCAGGCGGGATGGATCGTGAGCAGGGCCTGCTCGCACGCCTGGGCCGTCAGCGCCCCCACGCGGCGCAGGATCGCCACGCGCGCGTTCGGCCAGGGCATGGATTCCACCGGCGGCGGAGCCCAGTACTCCGGCAGGATCAGCACCGCGGGCGTGTGCTTCAGCCCCGAGATGCGCTCGCGCAGGAAGTCCAGGATCGCGCCGGCGACCGGCATGCGCTGCTCGATCAGGATCAGGTCCGCGAGCATCGGCTTGAGCTCGTGGCCCAGCAGGCCCAGGTAGCTGTCGCTGAGGGCCTCGTTCTGGTCGGCCAGGACGGCGTCCAGCCGTGCTTGGATGCCGGCCTCGTCCAGCCCTCTTCCCTTCGCCTCGCGCGTGAGCGCGTCGGCCTGGTCCTGGGGCAGGACGTCCAGCAGCTCGAAGTCGTAGGGAACGACGACGGAATGCTCCTCGTTGAACGCCGGGTAGAGCTGGCGGCAGGCTTCGAGCAGGGCCGGGCGGTTCTCCGCGGACGAGCCGATGACGAGGACCCGGTGGATCATGGCGCGGGCGAGCCACTGCCGCTCGTGCCGGCGGGCGGCGTGGTCCAGCTGGTCCATTAGGCGCGGGCGCTTGCGCTCCAGACAGTCGTTGATGGCGGCCCGGATCCAGCGGCGCGTCAGGGCGTGCTGGGCGGCGAGCGCCTTGTCGAGCTCCCCCTGGTAGAACGCGAGCGTCGCCTCGGCCTCCGCGACGTGCTTGGCGGCCTGCGCGCACTCCTGCTCGAGGCGCTCGCGCAGGCCGGTGAGGCGCTCGCGAGACGAGGCCGTGATGACGAGCATGCCGTCGCGCCGGTACTCGTCGAGGGGCGCCCGGGCGAGGGCCTGGATGGATTCCGCGTTGGTGAAGGACGACAGGTCGAACCAGCGCTTCTTGGGCACGCCCGGCAGGGCCTGCAAGACCGCGCCGGCTTCCTCCTGGTCGTGGCTGAAGACGAGCACCTGGCTCGCGCCGGCCGGGAGCGTTCCGTTCCAGACGAGCAGGGAATCCTGCGCCTCGAGCAGCGCGGCGAGCTGCCGGACGGCGGCGTCGAGCACGGCGTGCTCCTGGCGCAGCAGCAGCAGGCGCTTGTCGGCCATGTCGCGCCCGGCGCGCGCGCGCGTCCCGCGGGCGAGCAGGAGCCCCTTGCGCTCGGCGAGTTGCGGAGCGGTGAGCGGCTCGGCCGGCTCCGCCGGGACATAGGGCACGGCTGCGGGCGCGGGCAGCCCGTCGAGGGGAGGCAGGGCCGCGGCCATCTCCTCCTCGAGCGGGAAGACGAGGGGGGGCTCGACCTGGGCGCCGAGGTCGGCGGCGTCGAAGGGCGTGAGGCGGAGCAGGAGCGTGGGCTCGCGGAACAGATCCTCGCGGATTTCGTTAAGCGTGGAAACGCGCTGGAAGCCCGCAGCGGCGAGCCGCTCGGCGAACAGCTCGTTCAGCAGGGGGATGTGGCCGCCGCAGACGACCGACAGGTCCCGCTTCGCCCCCGCCTCGCGCAGGCGGCGGGTAAATTCCTCGTGGCGTTGCGCCTGGCGCCGGGCGGACTGCTGGAGCGCCGCGAGCACGGCGCCGAAATGCGCCGACTGGGGCGTCAGCTGCCCCATGTCGAGCAGGTGCGTGTACTCGACCTGCCCCACGCACACTCCGCGCACGCGGCTCACCGGCACGCCGGGGAACAGGTAGAGGCCTTTCGCCTCGCGCAGCAGGCCCAGGGGCATGCCCCGCGGCAGCTTGAACTTCTCGGCCTTGGCCACGCGCCTGAGCCACTCCTGGGGCTCCATGCGCTCGCCGAGCTGCTCGACGGCCTCGAGTTCCTCCAGGCTCAGCACGACGCCCTGGGCCAGCCGCAGCGGCGGAATTTCATCCACCTTGCCCCGCCTTTGCCGCAGCTTGATGCGCGTGAGATGATCGTGGACGGGCAGGCGCGGGAATCCGGCGGGAAAGGCGTCCACCACCATCGCCGGGTCCGAGATGCGGAAGCGGGCGCCATTGTCCAGGATCAGGCGGATGGGGTATGGCCCCTGGATGAGTTGACGCAGGCTGTGATCCAGCGCGGACAGGGCGAGCACGAGCAGGGGACGCTGCTCGGGCGGCTGGCGCTGCACCGCGTCGAGAAAGCGCAGCCGTTGGTGCCACTCGCGGCCCGCGGGCGCCTCGCTGAAGACGAAGTCGGGATTCTCGCGCTGCCACACGACCGGAAAGTAGTCCCGCTGCAGGTAGGCGATCTCCTCCGCGGTGGAGAAGATGGCCGCGGCGAACGGAGCCTCGGGCAGCTGCATGCGGATGTGATGAAAGACGTTCTTCCAGACGGGCGGGGAGAGTCCCAGGGCGATCAGTTTAACCAGCATGGGGGCTCGTCCGGCTCACCGGCCACCGGACACGCGGCCGCCGTGGGGTCCCGACGCCTGGTTGGCGCGTTGACAGGCTAGGCCATAGAAGCGCAATGAGGGATGCCCCCAGCCGCCTCCGCCGGCGGGCCGCCGTCCCAGAAGCGGGAGTCTCATGGCTGAATCCATTTCCGAGCGCGTTGACGAGCTGCTGCAGCCCGCCATCACCAAGCCCGGCGATTGCCTGCCTGACGAATTGGCGACCTTGCGCCCCATTTGTACCATGGCCGAGGAGAACTATCAGGCCATTCTGGGCCACATCAAGGCCATGAAGGACGCGGAGAGCACCCTGCAGCGCTTTCATGCGCACGAGGAGGGAGTCACCCCCGAGACCGTCCAGGAGGCCAAGGTCCAGTTCGACGCGGCAAAGCAAGCCTACGGCGAGCTCGGCGGCCAGATCAACGACGGCATCAAGCTCGTCCACAGCCTGGCGAAGACCTACCTGGAGGATCTGCTGGTGCAGAACCTCTACAAGACCTACCTGTCCAAGCTGCTGTCCACCATGGAAACGCGCAACCAGGTCGAGCCCTTCGTGCGCCGTCTGGCCGATTGGACATTCGTCTTCGAGCGGGAGCCGCTCGTGCTGACGGTGGAGGAAACGCGCCGCGGACTGACGCTCGAGAAGAAGCGCAGCGAGCTGCTCGTGGCGTCGAATCGCACGCTGACGATGCTGGAGACCCGCCACCAGAAGCGCACGCTGCAGAACCGGCTGAAGAGCGGGGAAAGCGTGGGGAAGATCATCCGCCGCCTGCACTACCTCGCCCAGCAGGATCCGGAAGACCTGCACACGACGATCTGGCTCGCCAGCCTGATGTCCAAGGAGATGTCGCGGGAGCGCAACCAGAACGAGCGCGTCGTCCTGCGCGACGAGGTGCTGCAGACCTGCAAGAAGGCGATGAGCCAGATCGACGACTTTCTCAACCTGCAGGGAATCCAGGTCCTCAGCGACCGGGACAAGCGGCGGGCGGAGTACGTGAAAACCATCGCCCTAATCCGCAACCCCCTCGTGCGGAGCTGAGCGCGCCAAGCTCGCCACCCATTCCGCCGCCCATTCCGCCGCCAAGCCAGCCGCCAAGCCAGCCGCCAAGCCAGCCGCTAATTCCGTCGCCAAGCCCGGGGTTACGCACGTGCGCGGCGCGCCAGGTCGCGCCGGCGGCGCGGCCCGAGCGCTCAGAAGCCCGTGCCGATCTGCAGCCGGGTATGGTTCCCGACGTCGTCGTAGAAGATCTGCGCGTAGAAATTGCGCTCCCCCTCGAACTCCAGGCCCGCCTTGAAGCGCCACTTGTGCGGATCGTCGTTGCTGTCCCCGTGGTGGTAATCCGATTCGGTCACGAATCGGATGCCCTCGTAGATCTGCACCTTCAGCCCCGCATCCACGAAACGGTTGTCCAAATAGACGTTCACCAGGAACGCGCCCCACTGATCGAAGGGGAAGAGCTGGGTCGTGAACACGCCCAGCAGCGAGTAGGGCTTGTTGTCCAGGCGCGTCTCGTCCTTGATGTGCTGGTCGCTCCAGCGGGCCAGGCCGCCCAGGGCGAAGTAGGTGCGCTGGGCATCCAGGTTGAGGATGCGCAGCTTCGCCTTCAATTCGGCGTAGTCGAGCTCGCGCTTGGGCTCGGTGCGGCCGTACACGTCCGCGAGGAGCTGCAGGCTGCCCAGCTGCCTGCCGTAGCGCAGGTTCGCCAGGCGCAGGTCCGGCGCGGACAGATCGACGATGTCGATCGTGCCGTGCAGCATGTTCGCGGTGCGCTGGTCCAACGCGGTCGGGAAGTCGATGACGCTCGCGGTGTTGACGCCCGGGTCCAGCTCCTGGCCCGCCGCCGGCCGCGCCGCCACCAGCAGGGCCAGGACAAGCAGCACCATGGCCAGCGGCATGGTGGCAGGCGGCACGGAGGTTAGCGTCAACGTAGCAGGTGGCACCGGAGCAGGCGGCACGGGTGCCAGCGGCGCGGGGGCAAACTGCTCTGCGGACCTCTGCGGCGCGGCTGTCCGGATGCGGCGGCGCGGGACCGGCCGCGGCACGCCGTAACGCGGGCCGGGAGCCCGGGCGCCCACCGCCGGCGCGAAAGGGGCCGCCGGCGCGGAGGGGGACCGTGCCGCACAGGTCGGACGGGAGTGGACCCGTGCGAGGGTGGGAACGAATGTCATCGCCGCCTCCTTCCCTGGATGGCGTCTGCGAGTCAATGCGCCGCGCAGCTTGCCGGCCGCAAGCGCGGGTGGCCCCGGCCACGGCCCCTTCCGTTCCAGCGGTCGAGTCCGGCTTCAGCCGCCGCGAGAGCCGCTTCCCGGTCCGTCCGGCGCCGTCCTACTGTGCGACAGGCAGGAGTTGCGCCGCGCGCACGACCATGTTGCGCGTGAACGGATCGCCTCCTGCCTCGGCCAATTCCGAGGCCTGCGACAGGGCCACGCTGGCCTGACCCGGCTTGCCCTCGTCCCGGAGCAAGGTCGCTTCGCGCAGGACGATCCTCGCCTGGCCGCTCGTGTCGCCGAGGGCGTTGTACTGCGCGCTGGCCCGCGCCAGCCATTCCCTGGCCGCCTTGGCTTGCCGGTCCACCCGCAGCGCCTCGGACATATGTTCCAGCAGCAGGGCCTGCGCCGATGCCGGCAGCTCCGGCGCGCCCGCATCGGCCGCCAGCAGGCTGCGCGCCCGCTTCGGCTCGCCCCGCATCAGCGCCACCTGGGCGGCGAGCAGGCGCGTCCAGTACAGCGGAATGCCCGATTCGTCCGGGGCGTCCGCCCGGCTCAGCGCCTCGGTCAGCGCACGCTCCGCCCGCGGGTAATTGTATTCGCACAGGTAGAAAAAGCCCAGCAGGGTCTGCGCGCCGCGCGTCACGGGCGCCCGCTTCGCCTCGGGCACGGCGAGGATTTGCGTCACCGCGTCGGCGCCCTGGGCGCCGATCCCGCGCTCGAAGAACAGGCGATCCGTGGGCGAGAAGGTGAACGGGTCGCGCAGGTTCGTGCGCGCCTTGAAGGCGCGGGCCAGGTCCAGTTGCGCCATGCGCAGCCAGTCGGCCTCGGTCTTGCCGCGCTTGGTTTGCAGGAGATCCACGTCGTCCTGCAGCCGGCGCATCAGCTTGGGGTCCATGCTCCACGGCCGGCCCCGCTCGCGCAGCACCGGCAGGTCGGAGAGCAGGGCCATGTGCATCGTCTCCGGCAGGAGCACCTGCCGGGGCAGGAGCGAAGCCAGCGCCTGCTGGGCAGTGGCGGCCCCCATGCCGTGCAGGATCGCCAGCAGCAGCCAGGTCGCCCCGAAGGCCGCGTCCCAGCGGCGGAACTTCTCGCCGACGCCGAACACCAGCCGCTGCAGGCGGTCCGGCACCCGCGTCAGGCGCAGGCCCATGAAGTACACGCCCTGGATTTCGAACATGTCCTGGCCGAGCACCTGCCCAATCCACCAGAACTCGGGAAACAGCGCCCGGGAGCACATCAGCGTCAGGCACAGTGCCGCCGCGCCCACGATGACCGCGGTCAGTCCATAGACGAGGAATCCCTGCAGGAAGCTGGGCTGCCGGATGAGGAGGATGACGCCGGGCATGAGCAGCCCGGCGACCAGGGCCGCGGCGTAGAGCGAGAGTGCGATCCACCAGAAGCGCATGGGGTGGCTAGCTCCCGGCCGGGCGGAGCGCGGCACAGCGCGCCAGGTACGGCGGGGCCGCAGTCTCGCCGGTCTCGAGGATCTCCCAGCCGGCGAACAGCTCCGCCAGCTGCGGCAGCGCGATAGTCCAGCCGGGATTCATGTCGGGCCGAAGCGAGCGCTGCCTGCGGGAAAAGCCCTCGTAGAGGAGCATCCCGCCGGGCCGGATGAAGGAGCGCGCGCGCCGCAGGAAGGCCAGGTCGGTGAAGCCGAAGCTGCACACCAGCCCGAAGGCGTCG
The DNA here is from genome assembly GCA_041476685.1 of bacterium. Taxonomy (GTDB): domain Bacteria; phylum SAR324; class SAR324; order SAR324; family JACQKK01; genus JBGPEV01. Next base: position 15,433 of record JBGOTW010000075.1, read on the forward strand.
TCCGGCCACGGCAGCGCCGCCACGTCCGCCACGATCCAGCGCACCGGCACTCCGGCAAACAGGCGCCGGGCGGCCCGGATCGCCTCGTCCGAGACGTCCACCGCGTAGAGCGGAGCGAACGCATCGAGGGCGCCGGCCAAGCCGCGGCCCAGCCCGCAGGCCGCATCCAGCATGGCGCCGCCCGCGAAGCGCCCCCGCCAGCGCTGC
>JBGOTW010000076.1:0-15586 GCA_041476685.1 bacterium
CCCCGCCTTTTCCGACGAGGACCTGGCCGGCAAGACCCAGGTAGCGAAGGACCGGCTCGCCGCCGTCATCATCGCCACGGACGACGAGACGTACCGCGCGGACCTGGAAGCATTCGTCGTCAAGCCCGAGCGGCTTGTCCTCGCGCCCGAGCCGAAGACTCCGACCCCCGCTGAACCGCCGCGCCAGCCTGCAGGAGAGCGCCCGCCTGCGGGAGCGGCGGATGAGCCGCCCGTCTTCACGCAACGCGAAGATCTATTGAGCGCGATCGTCGTGCAGATGGGCCTGCGCTGGGTGCTCGCGCCCGGACAAACTTGGCCTGAGGCCATGCCCGCCGGTACAAGCGCTGCGGCGGATCAGCCCGTGCGCCTCCCCCAGTTCGCGCTGACACTGATGGACGAGATCCAGGGCAACGCCGTGCTGGACAAGCTTGACTGGGAGCACGTCGCCGGAACGCGCTTCGTGCAGGCGGTCCTCCAGGGTGTACTGGTGGAGCGGATCGGGCGCAGCGCGGGGCTGTTGGCCCTTGCCTGCGTTACGTTCGACGTGGCCTACTTCATCTTCGCCGCGCGGCTGGTGGGCCGCCTGAACCGCCGCAGGAAGGCGAAAGCGACCTAGCCACAGTGGGATGCGCTGGACAGCGGCCCTTAATCCATCACCTGCGCGAAAAGCGCGCCGTGCCGGGTTGCGGCGAGCTTCGCTGGCCCACAGCGGGTTCGCCGGCGGTCAAGGCGGGCCCGCGTTCACACCCACGCCTCCAGCCATGCCAGGATGCGGTCCAGCAGCGGTTCCCAGCCCGGCTCGAGCATCATGGCGTGGCCGATTCCCGCCGCGAACAGGTAATCCGCGCCATAGTGATCCGCGATGCGGCGGTCGCGCGGCACGATCGTGTTGTCGCGCTCTGCCGACACCACCAGCAGGGGGCAAGTCAACAGGGCGCGCTCCACCGGCACGCCCGGCCCCAGGCTGTACTCGTTCATGACCGCCGGGGACTCCGGCACCATCCGCTTCAGGATGCCGGCCTGCACCGGATCGGCGGGAAGCGGCGCACCGGGTCGCGCCGCCGCCGGAAGGTACGGCTTCGTCAGCGGCACCGGCCGGTCGCGCAGGGGCCCGAGGGGCCGCGGCGGCACCGAGGCCAGCAGGATGACCGCCCGCACGGGCGCGCCGCGGCGAGCCTGCCGCTCCGCGAGCAGCTGGGCCAGGATGCCTCCCATGCTGTGCCCCACCGCGACGCAGGAGCAGCCCGGACGCCGCCGGCCGATCCACTCGGCGACCGCTGCTACGTCGTCGAGGTAGTGGGCCAGGGTTAGCCCGGTGCAGAAGGTGGCCTCATCCACCGCGTGGGAGCCCGGATGGTTGCGCAGGGACAGCGCGTAGCCCGGCCAGCCCCGCGCGGCCAGGGCCGGCAGCCAGCGCTCCCAGCACCACGCGCCATGGGTCGCCCCATGAATTAGCAGCAGCGGGGGGCGCTCTATTCCTTTCTCCCCTTGCGGGAAAAGGGTTTGGGGGCTGAGGGGCGACGCGTTCGGTTCGGCCGCCGCGACGTACAGGCCGGAGACCTGGTGCTCGCTCAGCAGGGCGTAGGTCCCGGGCGCACCTTCCACCCTAGGCATACACCCCCGCCACATAGCCGACGAAGTTGGCCGAATCGCGTCCCGGCTCCAGCTCCCGCCCGGAGTCCAGGCTGGTGGCATAGGCAAGCGCGCGGAACGCGAGCGGCCGCCCACCCTCGGCGCGCACCATCTCGTTCAACGCCGCCGCCGCTCCCGGGCAGCAGGCATTGCGCTGTCGTCGCGCCGTATCGAGGATGGCCCTGCTCGACCCGCCCTCGAGCGCCTGGATGAACAACGGATCGTTCTCCTCGCGCACCCAGCGCTCGGCGGCAACCCCCTGGCCGCGCGGCTCGAAGCCGTAGTTCGGGCCGTAGTGGGTAAGGTCGGTGGAGGCGACCGCCACGGTGGGCAGACCGCTCGCCCCCAGGTATTGCGCCAACCGCGCGCCCAGCTCGATCGCCACTTCCGCCGGTGGCACGCGCAGCGGCAACAGCTCCGCCTCCGGGAACGCCCGCCGCAGGAAGGGCAGCAGCACTTCGATCGAATTATCCGGCTCGTGGCGCGCCTGCGACTCCCGCACGACCTCGGGCAAGCCTTCCAGACGCGGAGCAAAGCCCGCGTGGATCGGGAATGGGCCGAAGGGCGTCGCCCACTCGCCCTCGTTCATGGCGATGACCGGGTCGTCGCGGCGCAGGTGCCCGCCCAGCAGCACAACCAGTCGCACCGGCTCGGCGGAAGCCGCGCCTCCTGACGTCCGGCCGGACAATGCCTGCACGGCCTGGGCAGCGAGCCGCCCCGAGTACATCCAACCCGCATGGGGCGACACGCAGAAGCGGGCGGGAGCCGTGACGGAACCGCGCTCCAGCGGAGCCGTCTGCTCCCAGCGGCGGATCTGCTCCAGGCAGCCCTCGGCGGTCCGCGGGTACCACGATCCGGCGAAAGCCATCGCGCGGCGGAACATGGCGCTACGCTCCCCGCTTCTTCGCCATCCAGGCATCCGCGCAGGTCTGGCTGCAGAAGAACACCTGTCCGTTGCCGACGCTGCGACGCACGGCCTCCTGCACGTCGAGATACACCCCGCAGTTGGGATCCTGCACGAGCTGAGAGACAGGCCGCGCCGCAACGGTCTGCTTCGGCCGGGAGGACGCCCCGAGCATGCGCCGCAGGAGCAAATAGGCCCCCACGATCATGAAGGCGTAGAGCATCAGGCGAATGACGAACATGGCTCTCTTTCAGGCCGCGGACGGCTCCGGATGCGCGGCGGGGTGGCCGGTGGCGGGAATGCCCTGTGGCGGGACCGGCGACGGGCCGCAGCAGCGTCCCTGCCAGGTGTTCCTCCGCTCCAGATTGTCCAGGATCGCCTGGGCGGGCGCAAGCTTGTGCCGCACCCACGCGGGCGCAAGCGCGTCCTCCCAGCGCGAGGCAACGGCGCTCAGGCGGTGCACCGCGATCGAGGGCGGGAGGTGCTCGAGAAACGTGGCGACCTTGTCGGCATATTCGGCGAGGGTCACCGGCTCGAAGCGACCGGCCCGGTACAGCGCCGCCAGGGGCGTGCCGCGCAGGACGTGCAGGTTGTGCAACTTGACGCCGTGGAGACCCGCCGTCCCCAGCGTGCGCGCCGTGTCGCGCAACTGGGCATCGGTCTCCCCGGGCAGCCCGAACATCAGGTGCGCGCACACTTCCAGGTCCGCATGGGCGCGCAGAGCCTCCAAGGCCGCCAGCGAGCACGCCCGGTCGTGGCCGCGGGAGAGCCAGCGCAACTGCGCATCGTCCAGGGTCTGGATGCCCAGCTCGACCGAGACGTAGGTGCGGCGGGCCCATGCGGCCAGCCGCCGGATCATGCCGGGCGGGAGGCAGTCCGGCCGCGTCCCTACGACGATACCCACGACACCCGGCAGCGCCAGCGCTGACTCGAACAGCGCCTCCAGCCGGCTCACCCGCGCAAAGGTGTTCGTGTACGCCTGGAAATAGACGAGGAAGCGCTCGGCCCGGTAGCGCTCGCGGATGCGCGCGGAGTTGACCCGCACCTGCTCGCCCAGCGGGTACTCGCGCCGCTCCGGATAGGCGGCGGATCCCCACTCGTCGCAGAAGGAGCACACGCGCATGCCCCGCAGCCCCTCGCGGTTGGGACAAGACTGGGCGGTGGACACGCTCACCTTGTACACCTTGCCCCCGAAGCGGCGCCGGTAATGGGCGCTGAGCGGGTATATGCGCCGCCCGGGCGGCAGGCCGGGAAAATGGGCGGGCCCGGCCGACAGGTCACGGGCGGCGGACGCAAGGGCCGTGTGCATGCGGCACGCGGAGGGAGAGATCGGATATTCGCGCCCGCTGCCGCGGGAACGAGGGCGCGGGAACGGAGCGAAGGCGGCGCGCTAGTTCAGGAACTCACGTTTCTTGAGCTCGCGCACGTATGCGGCCACGTTCGGATCGCGGGCGACGACATCGTTGATTTCGTTGTCGAAGTTGTCGGCTTCGCGTTCGAGTTGCTCCATCTCGAGCTGGAATCCGAAGACGTTTTTCAGCTTGGTGAGGAGCGCGTGCACGGCTTTCGGGTTCGGAATGGAGATGTAGTAGGGCACAGCCGCCCACAGGCTCATCATCAGGCCGGGCTGGTCTTGGCGCAGGCTGGACAGCACACCGACGATCCCGGTCGGCCCCTCGTAATTGGTGCGCTTGAGCTCATGCTTCTCCTCCAGCGAAGGGTCGTTGGAGGAGCCGTTCACCCCGATGGGCAGGGTATAGAGCACATCGGCCAGGTAAGCGCCGAGCGTGACGACCTGCTGAACCTCATTGCCCTTGATCACCGCGTCGAGGTTCGCGCAATACGTCTTCCAGTGCAGGTTGGGCTCGGTGCCATGGAACAGGATGATATCGCGGTTCGTGCCGGGCAGGGTCGCATGGTAGAAATCGTTGGTCTGCCAGTGCAGGCGGCGTTGGCGGCCATCCACCAGCTTGACCAGCGGACGGTTCTCCGTGAAGACGTAGAATTCCTCGGGATCGAGCGTGGCGAACTTTTCCGCCTTGAATAGCTCGATCATGCGCCGGACCGCGTTGGACGCCGCGGCTCCGCCATCGTTCCAGCCCTCGAAAGCGGCCACAAAGATCGGGTCCACCAGCTTCGGCTGCGTCAGGTACTGCACGGCGTTGATGGATGTCGTCATGGAGGGAGCCTCAATGCTGAGTCCAAGGCAACGGGGCCGGACCCGGCCCCAAGACGCGTCCCGTATCCGCTGGGGGCGATCCGCGCCCCGGCCCCTATCCGTGAGGAAGGCCGCGGTCGCGGCGCAACTCCGTCCGCGTGAGCCCTCCCCCCCCAACTCCAAGTATAAGTCCTAGCGTGCGGCGGTGCAATTGGAACCACGCATCCGCTCCGCCCGGGCGGCGGGAATCACCCCAGCCCCACGCGCTTGCGCGCCCGCGCCAGCACGCCCTGCGCGACCCGGCGCGCCTTCGTCCCGCCCCGGGCGAGGATCGCGTTCAGTTGCGGCTCGTCCTTGCGCAGCGCGAAGTAGCGTTCGCGGTAGGGCGCAATCTCCCGGTTGATCGCCTCGAAGGTCGCCTGCTTGATCTCCCCGTAACCCATCCCGCCCGCCCGGTAGCGCCCTGCCCAGTGCGCCTGTGCGTCCGGAGGGGCGAAGTGACGGAAGATCTGGAACACGTTGCAGGTGTCCGGATCCTTCGCCTCCTCCACCGTCTTCGAGTCGGTGACGATGCGCATGACGGCCTTGCGCAGCTGGGCCTCCGTGGAGAACAGCGGGATCTCGTTCCCGTAGGACTTGCTCATCTTGCGCCCGTCCACGCCGGGAATCGTCGCCACCTCCTCCGCGATGAGCGGATCGGGCAGCATGAACGTCTCGCCGAAGGCGTTGTTGAAGCGCTGGGCGATATCCCGCGTCATCTCCAGGTGCTGCTTCTGGTCCTTGCCGACCGGCACTTCGTGGGAGTCGTAGATGAGGATGTCGGCGGCCATCAGCACCGGATACTGGAACATGCCGTCGTTGATCTCCTCGCCCTTGGCAATGGCGTCCTTGTAGGCGTGCGCGCGTTCCAGCAGGCCCATGGGGGTCACGCAGCTCAGCAGCCAGGTCAGCTCGGTCACTTCCGGCACGTCGCTCTGGCGGAAGAACGTATGCCGCTCGAAGTCCATCCCGAGCGCCGCGAACACCGCGACCAGCTCGTAGGTCTGCTCGCGCAGCACGTTGGGTTCGCGCACGGAAGTCAGCGCGTGGTAGTCGGCGATGAAGTAGAACGTGTCGCGGGAACCCTGGAGCTTGAGCGCGGGCTTCAGGAAGCCCAGGTAGTTGCCCAGGTGCGGCGTGCCCGTGGGCTTGATGCCGGACAGGCTGCGGCGGCGCTGCTCGGTCGCCGCGGGGGCGGCTTCGTGTTCGGCCATGCGGTTCGTCTTGGGAAAAGGGGTCGGGCCAGTGCACGGTGTGCGAAGCGGAGCTCCCGCCTCTCCGGCCCCGTGATTGGCAGATGATGGGCCGATGATAGCCAGCGAGCGCCGGCAAGCCAAGGGCCGGGATCGTAAAGCGCGTGGCTGCCTGTGGTGGCGGGTCTTCGGGTTTGAGATCTGCCTCGACTCCCGACACCGGCTGGATTCGCTCTCCCTCAGAACATCAGGTTGCCCGGCGTGCGCGGGAACGGCAGCACATCGCGGATGTTGGTCAGTCCCGTCAGGTACATCAGCAGCCGCTCGAAGCCCAGCCCGAAGCCGCTGTGCGGCACCGTGCCGTAGCGGCGCAGATCGAAGTACCACTCGTACTCCTCCAGCGGCATGCCGCGCTCGCGCATGCGAGCCTGAAGCCGGTCCAGACGCTCCTCGCGCTGGCTGCCGCCGATGATCTCGCCCACGCCCGGCACCAGCAGGTCCATCGCCGCCACGGTCTTCCCGTCCGGGTTCATGCGCATGTAGAACGCCTTGATCGCGGCGGGATAGTCCACCACGAATAGCGGCCGCCCGATCTTCTTTTCCGTCAGCCAGCGCTCGTGCTCGCTCTGCAGATCCTTGCCCCACGCGATCGGGTATTCGAAGCGCTCGCCGCTCGCCTCCAGCAGCCGCACCGCTTCGGTGTACGCGATGGTCTCGAACGGACTGTCGAGCAGGTGGTCCAGCTTCTTCAGCAGCCCGGGCTCCAGGCGCTGGTCGCAGAAGTCGAAGTCCTCAGGGCAGCGCTCGCGGGCGGCGGAGATGATCGCCTTGATGAAGCGCTCGGCCAGGGCGCGGTTGGCCGCCAGGTCCGCGAAGGCCATTTCCGGCTCGATCATCCAGAACTCGGCGGCGTGGCGGCTGGTATTGCTGTTCTCCGCGCGGAAGGTCGGGCCGAACGTGTACGTGTTGCCGTATGCGGTGGCGAAGATCTCCGCTTCGAGCTGGCCCGAGACGGTCAGGCCCGCCCGGCGCCCGAAGAAATCCCGGCTCCAATCCGGCTCGCCGTCCTTGAGCGGCACGCGCGCCAGGTCGAACGCCGTCACGCGGAACATCTCCCCGGCGCCCTCGGCGTCGGATGCGGTCAGGATCGGCGCGGGCAGGAACAGGAAGCCTTCGCGCTGGAAGAACTCGTGCACGGCATGGAACAGCGCGTTGCGCATGCGCGCCACGGCGCCGAAGGTGTTGGAGCGCACGCGCAGATGCCCAATGGTGCGCAGGTACTCGAAGCTGTGGCGCTTCTTCTGCAGCGGATAGTCCGGCTGGGATCCGCCGACGAGCTCGACTCGCTCCGCCCGGAGCTCGACCGCCTGCCCCTTTGCCGGCGAGGCGACGAGCCGGCCGACGACGCGCACGCTCGCTCCCGTCGTCACCTCGGCCAGGGCGGGCGCATCCGCGCCATGCGGTGAGACGATCACCTGAAGATTGGCCAGGCACGAGCCGTCGTTCACCTCCAGGAACACCACGTCCTTGCTGTCGCGGCGGGTGCGCACCCAGCCCTGCACTGCAACCTGGGCTCCGTCGGCGGCAGCGCGCAGCGCCTGTGCGACGCGCAGCGGCTGAGCGATGCGCGACGGCTCCGCTGCGGGGGAAGCGGCGTCAGCCATACAGCTCCTGGGGCGTGAGCGCGTCCTGCAGCGCCGGCAGGCGCTGTCCGTCCGGATCGTCCCGGTAGAAGTAGAGGAACACGCGGCTGTGAGCAGCGTCGGCCCCGGCGGCGTTCACCCGGCGCGGCACGACCTGCAGCAGGGCGAGGCGGGGAACGAAACCCACCTGCTCCCTGAAGCCAGCGCCGTTCAGGCCCTCCAGGATCAGCACCGGCGGCTGGTGGCCCAGCAGGCGCAGGTGAATATCGCTGCCCATGCGGTGCGGCACGGCGCTGAGCTGGGGCTCGACGGACATGGAATCCAATCCGACGAGCCGGATGCCTGCGGCGAGAATGCGCTCCAGGGCGCCTTCATCCAGCCAGGGAATATGGTAGAAGCCGTCGGGATTGCCCGGGAACGGCCCGCTGCCCTGGGCGGCCATGATGCGCCCGAAGCCGGTCAGCAGCACGAGCGCCTGGACCCCGCGCAATTCCTCCTCGGCCGGCAGGTCCGCCGCCGTGATGCATTCGACGTAGCTGACGCCGTTCCAGGTGAAGTGGCCCGACGCTCCCTGCCGGCCCTCCAGCACCACCACGCGCGCGAGGCAGGGTCGGTCCGCCACCGTCTCCATCCGGTTCAGCACCGCCGCCAGGTCCGCACCCTGCTCGTAAAAATGATACGGAACGTCCAGGTGCGTTGTGTTGTGCGCGGTCATCAAGCGCGGGGAGCCGTCGTGCTTCTCCCCCATCTCGCCGCGCATGTAGAGCGCGACGGGGCCCTTGCGGGGAATCATGGGCCGAGCAGCGATACCGGGCGCGGGCGGATAACTGAAGTAGCAGGGCAGGCTCAAGTCGAAGCGGATCAATGCGTGGGCCATGCGTCGGGTCCCCGGGGTGAGCCTGCGGGGCGAGCCCACCGCAGGATCGTGGCCCGGAGCCTAGCACAGCCGGACGGGGCGGGGGAGCGAGGGCGGGGGTTGCCGGGGACGCGGCCGGCACCCCCAAGACTTCAAGCCAGCGTCATCAAGCGCGCCTCCTCGGCCTTCTTGAGCGAATCGAGCAGGTGAGTGAGATAGCGCTCGGCGATCGAATCCTGCATGACCGCGAACTCGCAGCCTACCGCCGCCGGCATAAGAGCCCGCGGCACCACCTTCTCCAGGTCGACGCGCACCTTGGCGCCCAGCTTGAGGTGGGCCGAGCGCAGCTCCTTGCCGAGCGGGAAATAACGCTCAGCCTCGGTCGCATTCGCGATCGCCCGCAGTCCCGACTCCGACACGTCCAGCAGCCGAAAATCCACGGTTTCCATCACCAGGCGCAGGTTGTTGTAGCGCGTGACGTCGAAGCGCTCCGACTCGCGCCGGCTATCCACCTCGGCCTCCGGGGCATCGCAGATGAACACGATATTGCCGTTGGCCAGGTTCACGTGGGGCGACTTCACTTTCAGCCGCAACTCATGCCGGCCCGCGCCAGGCATCCGCAGCCGCACGAACGCATCGGTGGCGAACCCTTCGCGCAAGCCCGGCGGCTTCGCAATCACCACCATGCCTCGCTTGAGCGTCAGCTGCGAGTTGAACCTGATCTGGCTGTTCTCGACCTCGACGCGCACCGGCGTCTTTTTGCGGGCCAACTCCGCGAGGGCCTCCAGGGTGTCGCCTCCCCCCTTGCCCGTCCGGCCGCCGAACCACTTGGGCGCCATGGGTTGTGACCGCCTCCTTTCCACAGGCAGCATCCGCAGCCGACCATCCGCTGACGCCCCTCCGCGTCCGCAGTCTATCCGGCGCTGCATTCACATTCCTAAGTGCACCTCCACGGGCGCAACTCGCTGCGCTCGCGCCGAACGTCCCCTCCGTGCACCACCCAAAGTCAAGTCCTCTTTACTGTGGTGTATCTTTGTTCCTGTGTTGGATTCGCCTAATCCGATTGTCCAGCATTAGACGACCCTTACTGCATCAGTGTATTAGTGGACGAAATACCACAACGTCTGCAAAAGGTACATTTGCGGGCCAAGAAAAGCTACTATTTGTTTACTTGGCTCGTAACGCGACATTCAGGCCCATTGCGCGCGGCGGCGATACTCACCGTCGCCGCAGGCAGTGTCGCCTAAGCCCAATCCGAGGCGACACATTCCGCCCTCGCCAGCTCTGAGCAGCCGTCTCGGCCATCCCATCGGAAAGCTTCACTGGCAAGGGGAGCAGGAGGCAGGAAGCGCGTGGTCGGTAAGGGCGGGGCTGCTCACGGACGCAATTCGCCGCGCCGTCTCCCGCACGGGAGACGGGAGACGCTGGAACCATGCCGCAATCGTCGCGGCGGCTCGTCCGTGTTCACCCCAGCGTCGCCGTTTCGCCCGGATTCGGCGTTCGGCCGAGCGATCAACTGCGGGAGTTGGGTTCGATTTCGCGTTTCGGCGCTGTGTCGCAGATTCGGCAGGCTCTTCTCTGTCCGGGGCCGCCTCCCCACTTTGCAAACTATGCTGAAGGGGCCGAGCCGTGAGGGATCGGGGAAGGGGCGTAAGTGCGGCTTCAGCGTATTCCTCGCCGGTGCGCTATCCTCCCGTCTGTCGCCGGGTTCGAAACCGGCACTCCTCGGCGGGTGTGCGATTCTTCCAACATGAGCGAGGTTCCATGTACGCCGTGATCTTCGAAGTCGAACCCAAGGCCGGCCGCATGCAGGACTATCTCGACACTGCCGCTCGGCTGCGCCCGGAAGTCGAGCGGAGCGACGGCTTCCTGTCGGTGGAGCGCTTCCAGAGCATCGGCAATCCCGGCAAGCTCGTTTCCCTCTCCTTTTACCGGGACGAGCGGGCGGTGCAGGCGTGGCGGGAAAACCCGCTGCACCGCGAAGCACAGGCACGCGGCCGGGCCGACATTTTTCAGGACTACCGCATTCGCGTGGCGGAAGTGCGGCGGGACTACGGGATGTTGACGCGGGATCAGGTGCCGGCCGGGCGGAAATAGCTCACGCTTCGTACGCGCTGAGTTTGGTCGCCTCAGGGGCCATCCGGCGGCCGCCAAGTGCTGCACGGCGGGGAGGCGACTGCGGCGTGGGGGTTCTTACGCCCCCTTCGCCTTCACGCCGCGCAGGAAATCGAAGTGGGACTTGAGCTCGCCCACGCCGCCCCGGTCCGTTCCGAACAGGACAAAGTGGACGCCGGCCTGGATGAAAGGCTCGGCCATCTCGTGCGTGAAGAAGTGGATCACCAGCGGCACCTGACGGTTCACGCAAGTCTGATGGATGCGTTGGACGGCCTCGATGTACTTCGGATGACCGTACTGGGCGGGCACCCCGAGCTGGATGCTGAGATCGTTCGGGCCGACAAAGGCGCCGTCCACGCCCGGCACCGCGAGGAGCTGGTCCAGCCGCTCCATTGCCGCCACGCTCTCGATCCCGATCACGAGCACGTTGTTCTTGTTGCGCTCGGCGAGCCAAGCGCGCGTCTCCTCGCTCGCGAACTGTCCGCTGCGCCCCGCGCGCTCCACGGCCTCTCCCTTGAGCGGCAGGTACTTGCACGCCGCAACGCACTCCTGCACCTGCTCCACCCGCTCCACGTACGGCGCCAGGATGCCCTGGGCCCCACCGTCCACGGCCATCGTGATGTAGTGGGACGCGGGAATGGGGACGCGCACGAATGGCACGATTCCCAGCCCCGCCAGCTTGTGCGTCCAGTCGGAGGTCTCGGCGCGGGTGAACGGCGAGTGCTCGTTGTCCACGATGACGTAGTCCAGCCCCAGCCCCGCCAGCTGCTCGTCCCCCCGGTTGGCGCGGGTCTGCACGAACATGGTGCCGTACACGCGGCTTCCCTGCCGCAAGGCCGCCTTGAATTCGAAGCCGTTCATGTCAATCCAATAGAAAAGGTGCGGGAGCAAGCCGGCCCCGCTCTCGCCGCCGCCGAAACCCTCCCCGCCCTGATTTGACGGGATTTCCGCGCCTCGGTAGCCTCGGGGTTGGCCGTAGGGGCGTCAGCGCGGTCGGCCCCCTGCCATTGGCTCGCTGCCGTTGACTCGCTGCCGCCCGCCGGGCCTGCCGACCGCCTGCGACCCGCTCGAGCTTGCCGGCTCAGCGCTGCGAAGCGCAGCCCACCACATCCCGGCCTTCATGCGCAAGGCATCCTATGGCGCTGGACCTGCTGGACCTGGAGCGCAGGCTGATCGGATTCGACACCGTGAGCCGCAATTCCAACCTGGCCATGGCCGAGTTCCTGTCCGAGACGCTCCAGCAGCTCGGCATGAAAGCGGAGCTCATCGCCAGTCCCAAGGGAACTCATGCGGACGTGTTCGGTACGCTGGGACCGCTGGACCGGGGCGGGCTGATGCTGGCCGGACACATGGACGTGGTGCCGGTGGAAGGGCAGGCGTGGGACTCCGACCCGTTCCGCCTCACCGAGCGCAGCGGGAAATTCTACGGCCGCGGCACCGCCGACATGAAGTCGTTCATCGTTCAGGCGATCCTCGCCACCGAGGCGGTGCGGCACCGCAGGCTGAACGTGCCGCTGCATCTGGCCTTCACCTACGATGAGGAGGTGGGCTGCAAGGGCGCCGGGCTGCTGATGCGCTCGCTCACGCAAGGCCAGCAGCCGCTCCCGCTCTGCGCCGTCGTAGGCGAGCCCACCAATTTCCAGGTGTTCACGCGCCACAAGGGCTACGCCGCGTGCAGCGTCGCTATCAAAGGCGTCGAAGGGCACAGCGGCAAGCCCAACCTGGGGGCCAACGCCATCCAGCAAGCTGCGCTCGTCATCGCGAAGCTCCACGAAATCGAGGAGGAGCGCCGGCGGCACAGCAGCGAGGACGGCACATTCGAAGTGCCTTACACGACCCTCAACGTGGGCACGATCGCCGGCGGCACCGCACTCAACATCATACCGAACCACTGCAAGGTCCAGTTCGAATACCGCACGATGCCCGGCGAGGATCCCGACTACGTGTTGCATCAGGTGCAGGGCTACGTGCGGGAAGTGCTGCTGCCCGGCTTCAAGAAGCAGCACCCCGATGTGGACATCACGGTCGATAGGGACCACAACGGCCTGCCCATGGATGCGCCCCCGGGGAGCAGCATCGAGGCGCTCGTGCTGGAGCTGACGCGCAATACGCGCACGGGTGCGGCTCCCTACTACACGGAAGGCGCGATCTACAGCCAGACCGGCATCCCCACGGTAGTGTGCGGCCCGGGCGACATTGACCAGGCCCACCGCCCTAACGAATACATCACCCGCGAGCAGCTCGAGCGCGGCGTTCCCCTGCTGAGCCAGCTCATCAGCCGCGTCTGCGGCCTCTGAACGGTGGGTTGTTCCAGCCCCAGGCTCCTCGTTAGCTCGATGCACCCCATGACGCAGCCTTCCGCTCCGCAGACCCAGGCCGCAAGCGCCGCGCCCTGGATCTTCGGCTACGGCTCCCTGATGTGGAACCCGGGCTTTCCGTTCCGGGCGCGCCGCAAGGCACACCTGGCCGGCTACCAGCGGGCCTTCTGCCGCTATTCGTTCCGGCACCGGGGCACGCCGGAGCGGCCGGGTCTCGTGATCGGCCTGCGCGAGGAAGACGGACCGGCCGGGGCCGGGTGCGTCGGCATCGCCTTCCAGCCCGAGCCCGCGCACCTCGCCGCGACAATGGCGTACCTGGACGAGCGGGAGGGCGCGGGTTACCACCGCGTCCAACGCCCCATCGCCCTGCGCGACGGCCGGCAGGAAGCGTCCGCAGCCTGGGTGTACGTCCCCAACCCTGAGCATCCCTCGTATTTCGGGCAGAAGGATCCGGCCCAGATCCTGCCGCTGATCCTGCAAGGCCGCGGGGAAAGCGGGACCGCGTACGACTATCTGGCGGCCCTGGTGGGGGAGCTGCACAAGATCGGCGTGGCCGAGCCGGAGCTGGAGGCAATGCTGCAAGCGGTGGAACGCCAGCGTCGCGCGCCCGAGTGAAGCGACAACCACACCGCCGCGCACCCGCGTGAGGCGACAGCCACACCGCCGCGCACCCACGTGAGGCGCAGCGAATCAGGGCGCCGGGCTGAGCCGCGCCAGGTAGCTGCCGTCCGCCTCCTCGTAAAGTACTTGGCCCCGCCAGCCCGCCCGGGCCGCCACGCGCAGCAGGGTGCGCGGGTCCACGAACAGCGTGGGAAACGCCGGGCCCCTGCGGCCCCGGTACTCGAATGCGTAGCGGATTTCGCCAAAATAGCGCCCCCGCTTGGCGGAGCGGGCGAGCGCGGCGCGGCCGTAGCCGAGGTCCCGGCGCAGGTCCATCGAATCGAGCAGCACGCGCCCGTCGGCGGGAATCCACGGCCGCACGCGCCTGAGGAAGCGGCGCAGCCCCGCAAGCGTCCCCACGATGGCGATACCGTTCATCAGCAGGAGCAGCGTATCGTAGGGGGCGCCCGCCTCGCGCCGCGCTCTCTGCGCACGGCGCCGTGCGTTCCGCGCCTGGGCCTGCCCATCTGGCGCAGCGCCTCGCCGGTTGGGATTGAAGCGGAACACGTCGGCCACACGCGCGTCCTGGACGCCCCGCTCGCGCATCACCCGCACGGCAGCACGCGAGACGTCCACGGCCGTCACCTCCAGGCCGCGCTGCTGCAGGGCCAGCGCATGGCAGCCCGCACCCGCGCCGATGTCCAGCACCCGCCCCCGGCACTCCGCCAATGCCAGCCGCTCCAGGGGCGGAAAGCCGCGCCGCGTGCGGAAGAACACGCGCACCGGCATGGGATAGACGGCGCCGTCCGAGCGATAGGCCGTCACTGTAGCCCTCCGGTCGCCGGCAAAGCAGTCCCGGATGGCCAGGCCGTGGGGATGCCAGGCAGAGGCGGGTGGGGCTGAAGCGTTCATGGCGGCTCTGGCGGGTCCATCGCGCGTGCGACGAGGCGTGTGCTATCTTGCGCTTCGCGTGCCGCCAATCCGCGCGAAGCCCCTCAGTTTCCCGGCCCGCGCTCGTCGAGGACACCATGCCGGAAACCCTGCAGAGCGTCACCCAGTTTCCCCGCACCGCCGTGCTGACGCCGAAGGTGCACCGCGTGCTCGGCCTCAACCCCGGCGCCTTCACCGGACCGGGCACCAACACGTATGTCATCGGCCTCGATGGCGAGGCGCCGCTCTTGCTGGATACGGGCGCGGGCGTGCCCGCCTGGGCGGACCTGCTCAAGCGCCACCTGGACGAGAAGCAGGCGCCGCCCCTGGCGCGCTGCATCATGACCCACGGCCATCTCGACCACATCGGCGGCGCGGCGGACTTCAAGCGCCTGTTCCCGCGCAGTTCCATCCATAAGAAAGCCTGGCCCGAACGCGACGGCGCGGCACGGGTGGAGCTGCTGCCCCTCGAGGACGGCGCCCACATCACCGGAGCGGGATATACCCTGCGCGCCCTGCACACGCCCGGACATGCCCCGGATCACCTCTGTTTCCTGCTCGAGGAAGAGCGCGCCCTGTTCACGGGCGACGTGGTGCTCGGCGTGGGCACGACCGTCATTCCCCTCGACGGCGGCGACCTGGGGCAGTACCTGGCTTCCCTGCGGCGCCTGCTCGAGCTGGACGTGCAGCGCATCTACCCCGGCCACGGCCCCGTGATCGAGAATGCCCAGGCGAAACTCCAGCAGTACCTCGACCACCGCCTCGAGCGGGAACGTCAGATCCTGGCGGAGCTGTCCGCGGGCTCGAAGACGGTCATGGAGATGGTGCGCTCGATCTACCGCGAGTATCCGGCGAACCTGTACGCCGCGGCCGGCCAGTCCGTCGAGTCGCACCTGATCAAGCTGGAACGCGAGGGTCGCGTCGCTCGTGACGCCCCCAAGGCGTCCGGCACCGAGCCGCGGTTCACGCTGCTGAGCTAGAGGCCCGGATAAGCACCAACCTGCGAGGGAACAGGCCCCCTCGCGCACCCCATTCGGATTTTCGCCGCTGCGCTGCAGCCGCGAAACCTGAGGCATTGCGAGAGTTGCAGGGAGCCATTTTCCGGATTGACTCTACCGATCCGGACAAAAAAAGCCGTCGGGATTGAGCCAATCCGGAAGATCCAAACAGAGGGCGGGGGGAACTGAGTTTCCCCTCC
>JBGOTW010000077.1:0-15513 GCA_041476685.1 bacterium
AGAGCACTAGGAACTCGCGGTTGCCGCTCTTCTTGCCGGCGAGTGGGGAGGCCATCTGCCCCAGCAGGTCCAGGCCGACCTGCCTGCCCGCCTCGGCAACCCGGCGCAGCACGTCCGCATGCACCGCCGCGTCGGTCACGCGGCCGCCCCGGCGCACCTGCTCCCGCCCCGCCTCGAACTGGGGCTTGACCAGGGCCAGGATGCTCCCGCCGGGCCGGACGAAGCGCACCGCGTGCCGCAGCACCGTCGCCAGCGAGATGAACGATACGTCCACGACCGCCAGGTCCACCAGCACGCCCAGCGTGGCCGGATCCAGGTTGCGGATGTTGGTGCGCTCCAGCACGGTGACGCGCGGATCGTTGCGCAATTCCCAGGCGAGCTGTCCGTAGCCGACGTCCACGGCAATGACGCGGGCGGCGCCGTGCAGCAGCAGGCAGTGCGTGAAGCCGCCGGTGGAGGCGCCGATGTCGAGCGCGGTCAGCCCCGCCGCATCCACGCCGAACTCCCTCAGGGCGGCTTCGAGCTTGACGCCTCCGCGGCTGACGTAGGGATGGTCGTGGCCGAGCACCTCGATGCGGGCCGCCGCGGCCACGGGCTGGCCGGCCTTGGCGGCCGGCTGCCCGTCCACGCGCACCTGGCCGGCCAGGATGAGCGCCTGGGCCTTCTCGCGGCTGGGCGCCAGCTCCCGCTCGACCAGCACTTTGTCGAGGCGCTGCTTCATGGTGGGCGTATCTGCGGGCGCGAGCGGGGGGCGGGCGGCGTCCCGGCGGGCCCTAGCTGATCAACTGCAGGACGTCGTTGTATGTCACCACCAGGATCAGGGCGACGAGCAGGGAAAACCCGACGATCTGGGCGCGCTCGCGCGCCTTCGCGCTGAGCGGCCGGCGCACGACCCATTCCACGGCGATCAGGAACATGTGCCCGCCGTCCAGGGCCGGGATCGGCAGAAGGTTGAAGATGCCCAGCTGAAGGCTGATCAGGGCCATGAGGAACAGCAGCTTGTCGAAGCCGCTGCGAGCTGCTTCGCCGATCACCACGCCGATCTTCACCGGGCCGCCCAGCGTATCCAGCGAGCCCTGGCCCACGACGAGGTGGCCGAGGAACGAGAAGGTGGAGCCGGTGATCTGCACGATCCGTCCGGTGCCGAGCCTGACCGAGTCGAGGAAGCCGTGCCGCTCGACGACGCTCCCGGGAGAGATGCCGATCACCCAGGCGCCGCCCTGCTTCATCGGGGCGAAGGAGAGCTTCAGCATGCGGCCGCCGCGCCGCACATCGAGGGACAGCTCCGCGCCCTGGCTCTTCTGGATCTCGGCGGGCATCTGGTCCCACTGGCTCACCGCCACGCCGTTGACCGCGACGATGCGGTCGCCGACCTGAAGGCCCGCCTGCTGCGCCGGGGAGCGGGGCGCCAGCTGGCCGACGACAGGCTCCACGAGCGGCTTCCAGCCGAAGGGCTGGTTCGATGCGAAGGCTGCAGCCGGAACGCTCAGCTCCGCCGCCGCGCCCGCGCGCTCCACGCGGAAGGCCAGGCTGCCGCTGAGCGGCTGTTCGGACAGCGCCTGGTCCAGCGCGTTCCAGCTCGGCGTCTCCCGCGTCCCCAGCCGGACGATGCGGTCCCCGGCGTGGAAGCCCGCCTGGGCCGCGGCCGAGCCTGCCAGCACCTCCGCCACTACCGGCGGATCGAGGCGGTAGCGGGGCGTCTCCACGCCCAGCATGAACACCAGCGGCATCAAGACCAGGGCGAGCGCCAGGTTCATCACGGGCCCGGCCACCAGGATGTACAGCCGCTGCAGCTTCGTCTTCGCCGCGTAATTGCGCGGATCGGCCGGATTCTCGTCGTCGAGGTTCTGCCCCTCCAGCTTGACGTACCCGCCGAGGGGGATCCAGGACAGCATGTACTCGGTTTCCCCGATCTTCTTGCCGATGGCGCGGGGCGGAAAGCCGATCGAGAAGCGCTGCACCCGCACGCCCACGTGCCGCGCGGCGAGGTAGTGCCCCAGCTCGTGCACGAATACCAGGACGCTCAGGACGAGAATGAACCACAGTGCGGTCAGCAGCATGAAAGTCTCTAGCTGGCGGCGGAAGATGCAATCAGGGCCCGCGCCTGCTCCCGGCCCCAACGGTCGGCCGCGAGTGCGTCGGCCACCGAGCGGACGTCCCGCAGCGCGGAGACGCCGTCGCGAGTTGGCGCCGCGGCGGGCGCGAGAGCCTGGTCCAGGCGGGCCATCAATTCTGCCAGGATACCGGCAATGCGCGGGAAAGGGAATGCGCCGGACAGATACGCGGCGACCACTTCCTCGTTCGCCCCGTTCAGCGCGGCAGGCGCGCCGCCCCCGCGCTTCAGCGCGTCCAACGCCAGGAACAGGCAGGGATACTTGCGCGGCTGGATCTCCTCGAAATCCAGCCGTCCCACCTGCGCCAGGCTCAGCCGCGGCAGATCCAGGGGCAGCCGGTCGGGCCACGCCAGGCAATAGGCGATGGGCGTGCGCATGTCCGGCAAGCCGAGCTGCGCGATCACGGAGCCGTCCACGAACTCCACCAGGGAGTGCACGATGCTTTGCCGGTGGATCAGCACCTCGATCCGCTCCGCCGGGAGGCCGAACAACCAGCGCGCCTCGATCACCTCCAGGCCCTTGTTCATCATCGTCGCCGAATCGATCGTGATCTTCGGCCCCATCGTCCAGTTCGGGTGCTTGAGCGCCTGCTCCACGGTGATCTCCCCGAAGCGCTCCACCCCCAGGTCGCGGAACGGTCCGCCCGAGCCGGTCAGGAGGATGCGCTGGACCTTCGCCTCGGCGGCCCCGGCCAGGCACTGGAAGATGGCGTTGTGCTCGCTGTCCACGGGGAGAATGCGGCTGCCGGTCTCCTGCGCGCGGCGCATCATGAATTCGCCCGCCAGCACCATCACCTCCTTGTTGGCCAGGGCCAGCTGCTTGCCGGCGCCGATGGCCGCGTAGGCCGGCTCGAGCCCCACGGCCCCCACCATCCCGGCCAGCACGAGGTCCACGCCCCGCTCCGTCGCCACCTCCAGCAGGCCCGCCATGCCGCTGCGGATCGCCGTGCGGCCCCCGGCGGGCCGGCGGCGCCGCAATTCGTCGGCCGCCCGCTCCTCGTAAAGCACGGCCACCGAAGGACGCACCTGCTCAACCTGATCGGCGAGCCGGTCCACGCTGGAATGGGCGGCCAGCGCGTGCACCCGGAACTCGCCGGGAAAGCGCCGCACCACGTCCAGGGCGCTGCATCCGATCGAGCCGGTGGAGCCGAGAATCGTCAGCGTCTTGGTGGACATGGCGGCAGCCGCAGCAAGGGCGGGAATGGCTTGGCGCTGTTTGAAAAAGCGAAGAACCAACGGGCGCTGCCCCTTGAAACCCGGCGGGGGTTGATCACCCCCGCGCCCCCAGCAAGTACGCAAGCCACGCCAACGCGGCTACAGGTAGAACGCCAGCAGGAAGTAGTACAGGAGCGGAGCCGCCAGCAGGTAGGAATCCACCCGGTCGAGCAGGCCCCCATGGCCGGGGAGGAACAATCCCGATTCGTCGGCGTACGTCAGGCGCTTGAGCTTGGACTCCAGCAAGTCTCCCCCCTGGGCCACCGCGGCCAGAAAGATCCCCAGCAGGGACAACTCGAATATACCCAACTGCAGAACGCCGGCGCCCAGCCAACTCGAGGAGATCAATCCGCCGCACAGGCCACCGATCAGGCCGGCGATAGAGCCCTCGATCGTCTTGTGCGGGCTCACCGAGGGGATGAGCGGCCGCTTACCCATCAAGCTGCCCACCAGATAGGCGGACGTGTCGTTCAGGGTGATGACCATCACCAGGAAGCCGACCGCCCCCCGACCTTCCGGGAGCTGCAGCATCAGGGTGAGGTGATTGATCAGCCACGGCACGAGCATCAGCCCCAACAAGGCGGCGCCCGCATTCTGGAATTGGCGCGGGGTGTCTTTCGTGTCGCGGAACCAGACCCAGAAGACCAGCGCCAGAGCGGACAGGAAGAACATCGCCTGCATCCCCTGGTTCGCCCCGAACAGGCCGCCCAGGCCGATCACCATTGCCGCGACCACCATCGGGATGCGCGGTGGCGAATACCCGAGGCCGGCCTCCACGAGTTTGACGTACTCGCGCACGCCATAGGCCCCCGCGAGCACCACCAGCAGTCCCGCCAGCCACACCGGGGCCAGCGCCACGACGGCCAGTACCACGATCAGCGCGGGAATCCCGGCGAACAGCCGCCGGCGCAGGTTCTCGCGCCAGCCCCTGCGCTTCTCCAGCCCCGCCAGGAAACTGTAGCTTCCACCCTCGCCGGGAACGGTGTCGTCGAAGCGGCCAAAGCCGGTGGAGAATCGATTGTCCTTGAAGTCGGCCATACCGCGGGGTGCTTTCATACAAGAGGCTCGCTGCCTGACACTCCTTTTCCCGCTGCCGCGCATTCCCCTTCGCCATTGCCCACGCCGCTTGCGCCGCTGCGCATGCAGCTTCATCACCACGCATGCCACGCCTGCTACTGCAGGTATTGCTCCAGCGCGCTCCGGCGCACGGCAATCACCCCCGTGCCGATCACCGTGAAGATCTGGGGCGACTGGCCGTCCTGCGGGTAGATGACCTGTACGTTGTCCACCTTTTCCAGGAAGATCAACTTCAACGGATCGCGGGAGGTCACAAGCAGCCGAGTCGTGCCGACCACCCCCCGGACGATGCTGTCGCGCGCGAACTGATGTCCCTCCCCCACACGCGGCAGCACGGAAAAGCCGTTGCGATAGTACAGGGACAGCAGGAACGGGAGCACGTCCTGTTCAAAGTTTCCCCGCTCCACCGCCTTCCGCAACTGCGCATCCTGCGTGACCTGACTCTCCCAGCCGAGGTCGTTGGCGATCCGGGCGAGCAACTGGGTCGGGCTGTTCCCCGGAGCGAGGGATCCGATCGCCTTGAGCATGCCGTCGGCGAAGACGTCCTTGCTCTCCTGCGGCGCTCCTCGAAAGAGGGAGCAGGAAGCCAGCAGCGCCAGGGCCAGCAATCCGGAAAGGGCGACGCCCCCGTGCGATCGCCGCCGCTGTCCCGCAAGGCCCATAACGGTCCTGCTGCCTCTGCCCGTGACCGCTCCGCCCCTGGGCGCGGACTTTTCCGCCGCCCCGCTGACAGTGCCGGCCGCAGTGCGGTCCGCCGCACACGGAAGTGATCTACGGTTAGCAGGCACGCCGCGGGGCGGCAAGCCCCATCTGCCTGGGATTTCCCCGGGTTTTGCCCCCGCGATTCCCGTTTGACTCAGCGTCTGGGTTGACTATAATCCGGATTCGCCCTCGAACCCCCAGGCTGTGGGCCGGCTGCGACAGCCGGGGATGGCGAAATGTCATGGCATAACAGACTCTAGAGGGCTGGCCTCGCGTTTCGGGCCGGACAAGCGGGACCGTCCGGCCTCCAGACATGAGGCTGGGCGATGGCTTGCGGCGGGTGGAGCACCGCCCGTCCGACCCGCATCGGGTCGCCGCGCCCCGCTCCGGGGAGCGGCACCGCAGTGCAGCGGGACTGCAGCGAACCCGGATAGCTGGGGCCCATGGCCAGCGGCAAACCGCAGCGTCGCTTGGTGTTTGTCGAAGCCGAGCAGATTGCCAGCGACTTTCCCCTGCTCTCCGGGAAGCTGCCGGAGTTCATCAGCGAGCCCGGCCTGGAGGGGGTGCTGGATGCGGAGGCCATCGCGGCCCGGATCGACGAGCTGCACCGGCTCAATGTCGACGACTACATCCGCCAGACGGTCTTCCCCTCCGAATATCCGAAGCGCCGCAACGCCCCGGAAGTGATCCGCATGCTCGGGGGCGAGATCATCCATGAAGTGCAGGAAGGCCCGCTCTACCTCGCGGAGATCAATTTCAGCGACGGGAATCGCTCCCGCCGCGTGCTGGTGCTGGCGCAGAACCGCAAGAGCCGCAACGGCGTGTGGATGCCCAAGCACCACCTGCGCGCCGTGGAGCTGCTGCACTTCTACGCCCCTTACGGGCTGCCGCTCGTCACGTTCATCGACACCCCCGGGGCCGATGCCGGAGAGGAGGCCAACCGGCAGAATCAGGCCCATTCCATCAGCCGCCTGATCGCCGAAATGAGCAATCTCGCCGTGCCCACGGTGGGGGTCGTGCTGGGCAACGGGTACAGCGGCGGGGCCATCCCCCTGGCCGCGACCAACGTCCTGCTCTCCGTGCGCGACGGGGTCTTCAACACCATCCACCCGACGGGCCTGGCCGAGATCGCCTACAACTACAACCTGTCGTGGCAGGAGTGCGCGAAGTACATCGGCGTGTCGGCCTTCGAGCTGTGCGAAGCGGGCTACCTGGACGGGATCATCAATTACTCGCCCGTCGATCCAGAGCCGCCGCGCGCCGTGACGGCGGCCATCTTCTCCGCCCTGAACCGGCTCGAGCAGAACGCGCAAAGATTCCTGCGCGAGGATCACCACCGCTACTTCTTCCAGCACTACCAGGACACGGTCGTGCGGGAATTCAGCCGCCCGGGCGGCAACGGCACGAAGGGCGGGGAGGTGCTGCAAGGCCTCTCGGGCACCGCGGGCGTGCTGGGCCTGTTCTACCGGTTCCACCGCTACCTGAAAATGCGGCGGCGGCTGTCGAGCCAGTCGCTGCGCCGCTATTCCCGCATCGACACCGAAAAGCTGCCCAAGGGCGAGCTGCAGGAGCGGATCGAGAAGGAGCGGGTCGCGCGCTTCAACAAGTGGCGCGAGAACCCGCTCGAACTCCGCTACGACGAGCCCCTGCTCAAGCGCTACAAGCGCTTCCTCGACACCTTCGCCACGCGGGCCGACGAGCGGGGACGCTTCACCAGCTTCTTCATCGGCCGTCCGGAGGAGAACTTCCGCAAGTCCACCCAGGAACTGGCGCTGGAGCTCGGGCTGCACCTTTACAACTACTGGAAGGTCGAGGCGCGCGAGAACCTAGTGCACCTGCTCGCGCACAGGGAACGCGAGCCGGTCGAGGCCGCGCCGGACGAGCCGGCGACGGCGAACCTGATGGACATCCTGCGGCTCGAGACGGTGCGCGAGCCATTCTCGCGCAACGCCCGCAACCTGATCCTGTTCGACGTGCTCTACGACAAGCTCGTCGAGAACCTGCCCCTGATCGCCCGCGAGCTGAAGGACACGAACGTCATCACCGAGCAGTCCATGGCGGACCTGCTCAACAAGGTGTTCCTGGAAGCCTCCTCCGCGTTCCAGTCCATCTTCGCCGCCGCCGATCCGAAGGAGGGCAGCGCCGACTTCTTCGCCTGGCTGGAGAACCTGATCTCGCGCGTGGACGTCGAAAAGCTGATGCGGCAGGTGAGCGAATGGAAGCGCCTCGCCTTTCCGCGCCTGAGCGAGCCCCTCTTCGGACTGATCAGCTACTATTTCTCGAACCTGCTGCCCTCCTTCTATGCCGCGTCTCGCGGGGAGAAGCGCTTCGAGGGGAAGATTAATCCGCGCCAGATCGGGATCAAGGATTTCTGGAACCGGCTCAACCAGGCCTACCGCGACCTCCTGATCCAGAACCTGCTTAACGACTACAAGCTGCGCACGCCCATCACCCCCAAGCACGTGCTCGACGCCTTCTTCAGTCGGTTCGAGGAGATCAACGCGGACCTCATCACCAGCGACCCGGTGCGGTTCCCCGGCTTCCGCCAGTCCATCGAGCGGGCGCTCGAGCAGGGGATCCCGCCCTGCGGCGCGATCACGGGCTTTGCGGACTTCACCCGCAACGGGACGGTAACCCGTGTCGGCCTGGTCATCAGCAATACGCGCTTCCAGGCCGGCGCGGTCGACATGGCCAGCGGGGAGAAGGTGTGCAAGCTGATGAGCGAGTGCGCGCTCAACCAGCTTCCCGTCGTCATGTTCATCTCCTCCGGCGGCATGCAGACGAAGGAGGGGGCGGGCTCCCTGTTCTCCATGTCCGTGCTCAACGAGCGGATCACCGAATTCGTCCGTGAATTCGACCTGCCCGTGATCTGCTTCGGCTTCCGCGACTGCACGGGGGGCGCGCAGGCCAGCTTCGTCACCCATCCGCTCGTCAAGACCTTCTACTTCTCCGGCGCCGTCATCCCCTTCGCCGGCCAGCGCGTCGTGCCCAGCCACCTGCCGGCCCAGGCGATCCTGGCGAACTACCTGAGCCGTTCCGAAGGCAGCATGGCCGGGCTGGTCATCAATCCGTTCGACGAGGATCTCGACGCGAAGCTCAAGGAGATCGACCCGGAAATCCCGGTTCCGGCCGAGACGGTGCCCGAGGTCATCGAGCGCATCGTCAAGGGCGAGTTCCACCCCGCCCCCGGCGACGCGGCCGAGCCCACGCTCGGTGAGGACGTCATCCGCTTCAGCGCCGTCAAGCGCATGCTCATCCACGCGCGGGGCTGCACAGCGGCCCGCCTGATCCAGGGCGCGCAGGCGGCGGACGTGGAGATCGTTCTGGTGCAGTCCGACGCCGACATGGACAGCTTCCCGACCAAGCTGCTGCGCAATACCGACCGGCTCGTCTCCCTCGGCGGCAATACGCCGCAGGAGAGCTACCTCAACGGGATGAGCGTGATCCGCATCGCCGAGATGGAGCAGGTGGACACGATCCATCCCGGCATCGGCTTCCTGTCGGAAAACCCGAATTTCGCCCTGCTCGTGCGGCGCCACGGCTTCAACTTCATCGGCCCGCGCGCCTACAGCATGGAGCTGATGGGCAACAAGTCGAACGCCATCGCGACCGCGCGCCGGCTCAACGTCGTCACCGTCCCGGGCAGCCACGGTGTGATCACCGACCCCGGCTATGCCGCGGGGATCGCCGAGGAGATCGGCTATCCGGTGCTGATCAAGGCCACCTTTGGCGGCGGCGGGAAAGGCATGCGGGTCGTCCACGACCCGGCCCTGTTCAAGGACGAGTTCGTCCGCACGAGCCAGGAGGCGCTCGCGGCCTTCGGCGACGGGGACGTGTACCTGGAGAAGTTCGTCGAAAGCATGCGGCACGTGGAGGTACAGCTGCTGCGGGACGGGAAGAACACAACCTGCATCCTCGGCCTGCGGGACTGCTCGGTGCAGCGGGACAACCAGAAGCTGATCGAGGAGTCGGGCTCCACGCTCCTGCCCGAACGGCTCCGCGACGCCGTGTTCCGCTACGCGGAAAGCATTGCCCGGGAGATCGACTACGTCGGCGCCGGCACGATCGAGTTCATCTACGACCGCAAGGCCGACGCCGTCTATTTCATGGAAATGAACACCCGGCTGCAGGTCGAGCATCCGGTGACCGAGCTGGTGACCGGCGTGGACATCGTGCGGGAGCAGATCCGGATCGCCTCCGGACTGGCCATCGACAACCTCCAGGTCAGCCCGAAGGGCTACGCCATGGAGGTCCGCGTCAACGCGGAGCAGATGTCGCTCGGGGATGACGGGAAGGTCGGCTTCACCCCTTCCCCGGGCAAGATCGCGCGGTTTCGCGTTCCGCCCCATCCCCAGATCCGCATCATCTCGGCCGTCGAGGAAGGCAGCACCATTCCGCCCTACTACGACAGCCTGATCGTGCAGATCATCGCCCACGGCGAGAGCCGCGCCTCGGTCATCCGCACCTTGCGCGAATACCTGAGCAGCGTCGAGATCGAAGGCGTGTACACGAACATCGCCGTGATGGAGGCGATCCTGGACGATCCCGTGTTCAACTCCGGCGAATACGACACCAAATTCCTCGCGGGTTTCTTCCAGCGCGCCCATCTGCCGGCGCTGCTGGCCAGGATCGAGAGCCGGAACAAGGCCAGCGGGGCCCAGATCAACGTCGACACCATCCGCATCGAGAATTCGACCGAGCTGAAGGTGCTGGCCCCGCGCACGGGCGTCTTCTATGCCTCGCCCACTCCCGACGATCCGCCCTTCGTGGAGCTGGGCGTCGAATTCACCGCGACCAGCCCGCTCTGCCTGATGGAAGCGATGAAGGTGTTCGAGCATCTCTCGCTGGCCGACTACAACCGGGTGAATGGCCAGAAGCTCTTCCCTGAGGATCACACGTTCACCGTCACCCGCATCATGGCGGAGAGCGGCCAGACCGTGAACCAGGGCGATCTGCTTTTCGTCGTCAAGCCGATCCCGCCGCGCCCGTCGGGCGAGGCACAGGCCCCGAGCGGGGCTAACGGGCGTTAGGCCCCCCAATGGCTGGCGCCCGGCGCTCCGGACGCTGCGCAGGGTCCCCTCCCGTGTCCCCAGCGGCTGCTTCCCCCGATTCCCCCCGGCCGGCGCGCCCGCTGGTATTGGGATTCCTCGCCTCTCACGGCGGCAGCAACCTGCTGGCGATCCTGACCGCGATCCAGGATGGGCGTCTGCCCGCGCGGCCGGGCATCGTCGTCAGCAACAACTCGGAGGCGGGAGCGCTGGAGCATGCGCGGCGCTTCGGCGTGCCGGTCCGGCACCTTAGCGCACGCACCCATCCCGATCCGGAGGCGTTGGACCGGGCCATACTGGACGCGTTCAGGGAGCACGGCGTCACCCTGGTCGTGCTGGCGGGCTACATGCGCAAGCTGGGGCCGTGCGTGCTTGAGGCCTACGCCGGGCGCGTGCTGAACATCCACCCCGCGCTGCTCCCGGCCTTCGGCGGGCAGGGGATGTACGGCCTGCGCGTCCACGAGGCGGTGCTGGCGGCGGGCGTGCGGGAGTCCGGCTGCACCGTCCACCTCGTCACGGCCGAGTATGACCAGGGCGCCGTCCTGGCCCAGGCGCGCGTCCCGGTGCGGCCCGGCGACACGCCCGAGACGCTCCAGGCGCGCGTGCTGGAGCAGGAGCACAAGCTGTACGCGGAAACGCTGGGCCGGATCGCGCGCGGCGAGCTGGTCCTGCCCGGGCCTGGATGTCCGTGACGCCGCACGCGGCAAGGCCGGGCCCGGCGCGGGTCGACGAACTACTGGCCCGGGCAGGAGATGTGGTGAGCGAAGGACCGGATATCGCGTTGCGGGAGACCTGGGCACGCCACTGTTCCCGCCGCGACCCCGGGGCCGTGCGTCGGCCGGGGTTTTAGCGGCGCGGCTTGCCCTTCGCGGAGCGGCGCTTTGGCTTGCCGGCCGCCTTGCGCGGCGCCGGCTTGCCGGTCGCTGCCTTCCCACCGCGACTTGCGGAACTCACCCGGCCTTTGCGCTTCGCCGCCTGCGCGGTCTTCACTGCCTTCCGGGTTTGCGCTGCCTTCCGCGGGATCGCTTTGCGCGCGGATTTCCTGCCCGCGGGCCGCGCGCCCATGGGTTTGCTTTCGGCCTTGGCTCCGGTTTTGGCTTTGCCCTTGGGCTGCTTGACCGGGAGCGTGGCGGCGAATGCCAGGGCGCGGGCCAGCCATGCGCCGATGCGGGGCGTGTCGACGATCAGGTCCGTGGGCACGACGACGTACTCCCGCATCGGCCGGCCCGGCATTGGCTCGAAAGGGGCGGCGCCCGCCAGCTTCAGGAACTCCCCCCGCGCTTCCTCGGGCAGGCGCAGCATCATCCGGTCCTGGAAGAGGCCCGTGAACAGATTGCCGCCGAGAAACGCGCACGGATACCCAAACATCTGGCGCCGCTCCACGCGCGGATCGTCCGGCACCAGTTCGGCAAAGCGCTCCAGCAGGCTCGCCGGGGAAGGACGCCAGATCATCGCCATGGGGGCTCCGGGGTGTCCTGGGCGGGGTATTCGCGGCCAGCGGCACATTGCCGGCGCGGCGCCGTCGCCGATCGCTTAACCAGACGGTTATTCGACTACCGCGGACGGAGGGAACGGTCAAGCGGCGCCGCCGGTGCCGCACCGAGACGCGGGCACGGGAGCGCGCGCCTGCCTTTGCCCGCCCTGCAGCGGCTCAGCCGCCCGCCGCGGCCTGCGGCCCGGGCTTGTAGGCATCCTTGAAGCGGAATTTGGAGTCCTGGACGAGCTGATGATAGGAGCCGAACAGCTTATCGGCGTTCTCCACCTTGTCCAGGGCGTCCACGGGATCCTGCGCCGGATCGGCGAACAGGCGGCGGATGCCATAGGTCGTCGTGCGCTCGGCGGGCGTCCGGCCCATTTCGCGGGCCAGCGCGCGGAATTTGGCGGGCGTGAGGAGCTGGCCGTGCTGCGCCCCCGCGGCGGTGGAAATGGACTCGTTGATGAGCGTCCCGCCGAGGTCGTTGGCGCCCGTCATCAGGCCGACCTGGACCAGCTTCGGCCCTTCCTTGACCCACGAGACCTGGATGTTGGAAATCCACCCGTGCAGCATGATGCGCGACACGGCGTACATCTTCAGGGTCTCGATTCCGCTGGGGCCTTTGCGCAGGCCCTCCGGCCGGCGCTTGTGGAACATCGGCGCCTCCTCGTAGATGAAACCGAGCGGCACGAATTCGGTGAAGCCGCCGGTCTCCTTCTGCAGGCCGCGCAGCAGGTCCAGGTGCGTCGCCTTGTCCAGTGCCGTCTCTACGTGGCCGTACATCATCGTGCTGGTGGAGCGGATGCCCAGCCGGTGGGCCGTGCCGATCACCTCGAACCACTGGGCGGTCGTGATGCGGCCCGGCGAGATGACGTCACGGACGCGATCGATCAGGATCTCGGCGGAGGTGCCCGGCAGGCTGCCCAGCCCGACGTCCTTCAGCGCCAGCAGATAGTCCCGGATCGTCACGCCCGCCAGGGACGACCCGTAGAGCACTTCCTCCGGGGAGAAGCCGTGCACGTGCAGGTCGGGAAGCGCCTCCTTCACCGCCCGGCACAGCTTCACGTAGTGCCAGCCGTCCATGCCGGGAGCCAGGCCGGCCTGGACGCAGATCTCGGTGCTGCCCATCTCGGCCGCCTCGCGTGCGCGCCGCAACACCTCCTCCTGGGGCAGGAGATAGCCCTCCTGGCCGGAGTGCCCGCGGCTGAACGCGCAGAACCCGCAGCGCTTCACGCACACGTTCGTGAAGTTGATGTTGCGGTTGACGACGTAGGTGACGACGTCGCCCGCGGCCTGGCGCCGCAAGGCATCCGCTGTTGCGAACAAGGGCGCCAGGTCCGCGCCTGCGGCCCCGAACAGCCGCGCGCCCTCGGCGACGCCCACCTCTCCCCCATTGAGCGCCTTGTCCAGGATGGCCGCAATCTCCGGCGTGGCCTGCCCGAGTGCGGAGAGCCCGCCACCCGGATGGGGAAGCGGGACAGCGACAGGCGCTGCGGCTTGCCCGTGATCCTGGCGGGCGGCCGCGGAGGCCAGCGGCTCGGACAGCGGTTCAGACATCGGCGCTCTCTGGTGGGGCGAGCTTGCGGCAAGGAAGCCGCAATTGGAAATGCAAGCGGGTTGCAGGTACTCTTCGGGGGAGACTACGGCACCGTTCCGCCGATGGCAATTGCGCACACACTGTCATGACGTCTAGTGTCTTGACCCGCCCGCCTTTCCCGTCAGCCCGGCTGCCATGACCGCCCAGTTCAGCGCGCCCCTCGCCTATCGCCGCCGCCGCACGCGGGTCGTGCGGGTCGGCGACCTCGGCGTGGGCGGCGACGAGCCGATCCGCGTCCAGTCCATGCTCACGTGCAGCACGTGGGATGTGGAGCGGGTCGTCGCCGAGACGCGCGGGCTGGTGGAGGCGGGCTGCGAGATCGTGCGGGTGACCGTTCCGACCCAGAAGGACCTGGACGCCCTGCCCGCCATCCGGCTGCGCCTGCGTGAAGAGCGAATCGCCGTACCGCTTGTGGCGGACATCCACTTCAATCCGCGCCTCGCCCTGGGCTGCGTGCCGCACGTGGAGAAGGTGCGGATCAATCCCGGCAACTACGTGGACGCGAAGCGCTTCGAGGTGCGCGAATACAGCGAGGCGCAGTATCAGGCCGAGCTGGACCGCATCGAGGAGACGCTGCTCCCGCTTATCCGGGCGCTGCAGCGGTACGGCCGCTCCCTGCGCATCGGCGTCAACCACGGCTCGCTATCCGACCGCATCATGAACCGACACGGGGACACGCCCCAGGGCATGGTGGAATGCGCCATGGAGTACCTGCGGGTGCTGGCGCGGCACGGCTACCATGACACCGTCGTCTCGATGAAGTCCTCGAACCCCCTCGTGGTGATCCAGGCGTACCGGCAGCTCGTGCTGGCGATGGAGCGCGAGGGGATGGACTACCCGCTCCACCTCGGCGTGACGGAGGCCGGGGACGGGGCCGACGGCCGGATCAAGTCCGCGATCGGCATCGGCGCACTGCTGTGCGACGGCCTGGGGGACACGGTGCGGGTGTCGCTGACTGAGCCGTCGGTGAACGAGATTCCCGCGGCGCGCGAGCTGGTCGCCGCCGTGCGCGAGGTGGAGCGCGGCCCGTCCTGGCCCGAAGTGGTGTTCCGGACGCCCGTGGAGATTGCCCGGCGGAGCACCCGGCGTCTGCGCTTGGCCGGGGGCGATGTCGGCGGGGATGTGCGCGTGGCCTTTCTGGCCCGCAATGCAACCGGCCTGCGCATGCCGGGCGAAACCGAGCTGTTCGACGGCGAGTTGGTGCCCGCCTCGCTGACGGATCGGGCTCCGGCGAGCTGGTCGCCGGCGAACGAGTCGCCAGTGGGCAGCGCGCGGGCGAGCAGCGTCAAGGCCATGAGGCCGGGTCAGGCGCGCCTATGGACCCTGGCTGAATTGGGCGGAGAATTGCCCGAAGGCCCATGCGCGATCGGCATCGGCACGGGCGATGTGGACGGAGCGGCGCTGTCCGAGCTGCTGCTCGGGGCCGGAGCGCGGCATCCCGGGGTCCTGTTCGTGGTGGACGGCGCAAGCCCGCTGATGCCCGTGCGCTACTTGGCCAATCTGCTCGACCGGTCGGGACTGGACTGGCCCATTGCCGTCCTCCTCCCCGACGCGTCCCCGGCCCGGCCTCCATTGGCCGCCGCGGCGCAGATCGGCAGCCTCGCGGCCGACGGCCTGCTCGACGCCCTGGTCGCTCCCGGCGCCGATCCGCGTTCCCCCGGCACCGAGCTGTGCAAGACGCTGTTGCAGGCTGCCCGGCTGCGCACGTACAAGACCGAGTACATCTCCTGCCCTTCCTGCGGCCGGACGCTGTTCGACCTGCAGGAGACCACCGAGCGGATCAAGGCCCGCACCTCGCACCTGAAGGGCGTGAAGATCGCGGTGATGGGCTGCGTCGTCAACGGACCGGGCGAGATGGCGGACGCGGACTTCGGCTACGTGGGCGGGGCGCCGGGGAAGGTCAATTTGTACAAGGGCAAGACCTGCGTCGAGCGGGGCATCCCGACCGAGCTGGCCGTGGAGCGGCTGGTGCACCTGATCCGAGAGCACGGGGCCTGGGTGGATCCGGCCTAGCCGCAGTCGCTTCAGCTTGCCGGGGAATCCCCGATGGCCGGCTATGCCATCATCTGGCTGTTCGTCATCGTCATCGCCCTGCTCTTCATCGCGACGACGATCGCCTACTACGCCGCCCGCTCGATTCGCTTCCTGGTCAGGTACTGGCGCGGGGAGTGAATTGCGCGGGAAGTGATCGTCCCGCCCTGGGAGCCTTCCAGGCCATCCCACAACTGCCCGGCGCGGAACATCCCGGCCTCCGCCTGTCGCCCCTAGCCCGCCGCGTCCTCGACAT
>JBGOTW010000078.1:0-15381 GCA_041476685.1 bacterium
ACCGGCAGGCCGAGCATGCGCCAGAGGACCCCAAGGTCGCCCTGGCGCCGCCGCTCCTCTTCGACGGGCAGCGCCTGCGCGCCCGGCTGTCCGTCGCCCTGGTGCGCAAGGGTTACGCGCTCGCCGACCGGCAGATGGACGCGGAGCTGGCCGAGGCGCTGGACGTGCTGGACGACGTGCTGCGGGACGAGAGCCTGTGGGTGGAATTCCTGATCGAGCGCGGGCAGATGCAGTACCTGAACAATCACGAAACCGCCCACTTCCGCAGCGAGTTCTCCGATGCGGAGGCGCCGGAGCGAAAGCGCCACCTGATCCGGCTGTGGTACCGGAACGCGGGGCGGACCTTCTACAACGGATGATGCGGGCGAAGGTTGCGCGCAAGATGGAAACCGAGCATGGGAGCCATGAGCATGGAATCATTGACGAGCAGTGCCGCGTTGGCAGATGTGCCGGGCGCTGGGTGCGCCTTCAGGCATGGGAACCGCCGGCGGAGCGGGCTGCGGACCCACTGGCAAGCGGCCCTGCTGGGCTTGCTTCTCTGCCTGCCGGCTGCCGCGGCGCGGGCCGACGATAAGGCCCTGTACGAGGCGGCGAAACAAGAGGGCCGGGTCACCATGTACACGGCTCACTACTCGACCGAGGCCGCCGAGCACCTCGCGGGCGGATTCGAGAAGCGCTATCCGGGCATCAAGGCCAATTTCATCCGCACGACAGCCCAGATCTCCTACCAGCGCCTGTCCCAGGACATGAAAGCGGGCGTGAAGGAATGCGACGTCTTCGCCTCCACTGATGTGGGCCATCCTCTCACCTTGAAGGCGCAGGGGCGGCTGCTGCGCTTCCGGCCGGAGAATGAGGATCACGTCCTGCCCCAATTCCGCAACATCGACAAGGACGATACGTACTTCATCACCTCCGCAGGGCTGGTGCAGATCACCTACAACACCGAGCTGGTGAAGGCGGCGGACGCGCCGAAGAAATGGACCGACCTGCTCGATCCGCGCTGGAAAAACAAAGTTTCCATCGGCCATCCGGGCTTTTCCGGCTATGTGGGGACCTGGGTGCTGACCATGCGCAAGAACTATGGCTGGGAGTACTTCGAGAAGCTCAAGGCGAACAATCCCCAGATCGGACGTTCGATCAATGACACGGTGACCATGCTCAACGCACGGGAGCGCCAGGTCGCCGCGGGGCCGAGCGGGACGACTCTGATGAGCCGCGACCTGGGCAACCCGCTCCAGATCGTCTATCCGACGGACGGCGCGGTGCTGATCATGGCGCCCGCCTCGGTGCTGAAGGACGCGCCCCACCCCAATGCCGCCAAGCTCCTGCTCAACTGGCTGCTGAGCGTGGAGGCGTCGGAAATCCAGGTGAAGGACCACTCCGAGACGCTGCGCGCGGAGGTCAAGCTCCTGCCGGGTCAGAAATCGCCAAATGAGGTGAAGATCATCCCCATGCCGACATTCGAAGAGATTCACAAGGGTATCCCGGAAGTGATCGAGCAATTCCGGGACACCTTCGGCGTCTAGCGTCTTGATCGGATGAGGCACCATCCCACGAGCACACGGCCCCATATGAGCGACATATTGGCGGACAGGGCGGCAGGCAGGGCCGGGGTTCCCGTGGCGGTCCCCCTCCGGCTGGGGCGCTGGCGCGCGCTGGATCCGGCCTGGTGGCTGGGGCTGGCGCTGCTCGCGGTGCTGGCGTTCCTCGTCGTGCATCCCCTGCTGCGGCTGGTGCTGTCCAG
The DNA here is from genome assembly GCA_041476685.1 of bacterium. GTDB lineage: Bacteria > SAR324 > SAR324 > SAR324 > JACQKK01 > JBGPEV01. The sequence goes on from JBGOTW010000078.1 coordinate 1,745, forward strand.
CCTTTCCAATGCGGACGGGGCGGGGTTCACCTTCGACAACTATCTCGCCGCCTACGGGCGGGCGCGGCACCTGCAGGCGCTGTGGAACTCGCTGCAGCTCGGGGCCTGGGTGGCGCTGCTGTCCACGGCGGTGGCCCTGCCCCTGGCGTGGGTTCTGACGCGCACGGACGTGCCCGGGCGCGGGGTGCTGCGCGTGTTCGTGCTGAGCGCCTTCATCATTCCGCCTTACCTGGGCGCCATCGCGTGGATCCTGCTCGCCGGGCCGAACGCCGGCTGGCTGAACCGGATCTTCATGGCCCTGACGGGTGCCGAGGCGGGGCCATTCAACGTCTACAGCATGACGGGAATGGTCGTGGTGATCGCGTCCACCTCGTTCGCCTACCCATTCGTGCTGGTGTCCTCGGCACTGGAGCTGATCCCCTCGGACATGGAGGAAGCTGCGGCGATCCTGGGCGCGGGGCCCGGGCGCACGCTGCTCAAGGTGACGCTGCCGCTGGCGCTGCCGGCGGTGCTGGGCGGGCTGATCCTGTCCTTCCTGGAGGCGATCGCCCTGTTCGGCGTGCCGGCCTTGCTGGCCATTCCGGCGCGAATGCCGCTGCTGACGACCCAGCTCTGGCAGTTCTTCGGGACGCCCGTGCGGGTGGAGGTGGCCGCGGCGTACGCGATGCCGCTGCTGCTGGTGACGGTGGCGCTGATCTGGCTGCAGCGCCGCGTGCTGGCGCGCAAGGGCTTTGCGGCGGTGGGCGGCAAGGGCGGAGTGCGCCAGCCGGTGGCGCTGGGGCACTGGCGCTGGGCGGCGCTGGCCTATGCGCTGGGCGTGATCACCGTGGCGGTCGTGCTGCCCCTGCTCGTGCTGCTCCAGGCGGCGTTCGCGAAGGCCTGGGGGCGGGGCATCGGCCTGAACAACTTCACCTTCGGCAACCTGACGTTCCTGCTGACCGAGCACAAGAGCGCGCCCACGGCGATCGTCCACAGCCTCCTCTACGCCGCCGGGGCCGCCGCGCTGGCCGCCACCGTTGCCTTGTGCGCGGCATACGTGGTGCAGCGCCGCCTCATCCCCTTCGCCCGGGTGCTGGCGTTCCTGTGTCTGGCCCCCTTCGTGATCCCGGGCATCGTGATGGCGATCGGCTTCTTCGCCGCCTACACGGCGCCGCCGTTCCCGCTCTACGGCACCGCGTTCATCCTCATCTTCGCCTTCGCCGCGCGCTTCCTGCCCATCGCCTACACCAACGCCAACGCCGCGCTGCTGAGCCTGCATCCGGAGCTGGAGGAGGCGGTGCGCATCCTCGGCGGCGGGCGCCTGACCGCCCTGCGGCGCGTGGTCGCGCCCCTGCTCAAGCGCAGCCTGCTGGGCGGCGGCGTGCTCGTGTTCATCCTCGCCACGCACGAGCTGAGCGCCGCGATCTTCCTCTACACGACGAATACGCGCGTGCTGTCGGTGCTGCTGTTCGACCTGAGCGAGGAGGGCACCTTCGAGCGGCTGGCGAGCCTGGGCTTGATCCTGCTCGTACTGACCCTCGCCCTGGTCGTCGTCGGCTACGGCCTGGCCGGGCGGGACTTCCTGGTGCGGCGGGATTCCGCGACGCGGGGAGGCTGACAGCGCGATGGGCACGCCTCCTTCGAACGTCCCCGGGCCGGCAGCCGGCCCGCCCCGGCTCGCCCTGCGCGGCCTGACGCGCACTTTCGGCGCAACCACCGCGGTGGACGGGATGACGCTGGAGCTCGCGCGCGGCGAGTTCGTCTCGCTGCTGGGGCCCTCGGGCTGCGGAAAGACCACGACGCTGCGCATGATCGCCGGATTCATCCTGCCCAGCGCGGGGACGGTGGAGCTGGACGGGCAGGTGGTCTCCCAGCCCGGGCGTTGCGTGCCCCCGGAGCGGCGCGGCATGTCGATGATCTTCCAGAGCTACGCGGTCTGGCCGAACATGACGGTGGCGGAGAACGTGGCGTTCGGGCTGAAGCTGCGCCACCTGCCGGAGGCGGAGCTGCAGCAGCGCGTGGGCGCGATGCTGGAGACGGTGCACCTCGCCGGCCTGGCCGGGCGCTACCCCGCCGAGCTGAGCGGGGGCCAGCAGCAGCGGGTCGCCCTGGCGCGGGCGGTGGTGGTGCAGCCGGCCGTGCTGCTGCTGGACGAGCCGCTCTCGAACCTGGACGCGAACCTGCGCGAGGAAATGCGCTTCGAGATCCGGCGTCTGCACGAGGAGTTCAAGACCACCACCGTCTACGTCACCCACGACCAGGCGGAGGCGATGGTCACCTCGGACCGCATCGCCGTGATGCACCAGGGCCGCATCGAACAGGTGGACGCGCCGGTGGTCCTCTACAGCCGCCCCCGCACGCGCTTCGTCGCCGGTTTCATCGGACGAACCAATTTTCTCGCCGGAACGGCGGCGGGCGAGCGGATGGAGTTCCCCGGATTCACGTTGCCGCGGGCGCAGCTGGGGGCGGGCGAAGGGGACGTGGGTGACGGCAGCGCGGTTCACGGCAGCGCGGGCGGAACGGGCGCCGCGCGGCAGAACTACTCGGTGCGGCCCCAGAACCTGCGGCTGCGCGCCCGTGGCATTGCGGATGCCGCTGCTCCGCCGGCCGTCCCGGAAAGCCTGCGACTCGTTCCCGCCCGCATCGTGCAGCGTGCCTACCTGGGAGAGCACTGGGACTACCTGGTGCGCATCGACGGGACGGTGGAGCCGCTGCGCGTGACGACCCTGCCCCACGAGCGCTTCGAGCTGGAGCAGGCCGTGTGGCTGGAGGTCGATCCCGCGCACCTGGTGCCCATCGCGTGAGCGGGCGGGCGCGCCGAAGCGGTTGCGCCCGGAGTCAAGGACCCCGCGGCGCCGGCGGGCTCGCCCAATAAGCCGGAGCCGGGCGGATTCGCGGCCCTTGCTGCCGGTCGGGAAACGCGGCAACAATAAGCAGCCGGCCGCGCGGCCGGAGCGTAGCGGTCGCCATCCTCTGCCTCCTCATGCAGCAGCCGGGGAGGGGAGGGCGCCGGATTTTCCGGTGCCGCTTCCGGCCGCGTCATGCTGACTCAGGGGCGTGGGGGCTTGGGGCGCCCGGGCGGGGACCCGCAGGGAGGCGAGCAGGATGGGCCAGATCCGCGTGCTGCCCGACAGCGTCGTCAACCAGATCGCGGCGGGCGAGGTGGTGGAGCGCCCGGCGGCGGTGGTGAAGGAACTGGTGGAGAACGCGCTCGACGCGGGCGCCAGCCAGATCGCCGTCACCCTCAAGGCGGGAGGACGGGAGCTGATCTCCGTGCTGGACAACGGCTGCGGCATGGACGACGCGGACGCCCGGCTCGCCGTGCAGCGCCACGCCACCAGCAAGATCGCCAGCGCGGCGGAGCTGACGCGGGTCGCGACGCTGGGCTTCCGGGGCGAGGCGCTCGCATCCATCGCCGCCGTCTCGCGCTTCGAGCTGGTGACCTGCGCGGACGAGCGCGCCGGGGGATTGTGCCTGACGCTCGAGGGGGGGAGGGCCGAGCCGCCCACCCGCCAGGGTTTCCCGCGCGGAACCCGCGTCACGTGCGCGGAATTGTTCTTCAACACCCCCGCCCGGCGCAAGTTCCTGCGCTCCGCCGCGACCGAGTTCCAGTACGTCCAGGGCGTGCTGGCCCAACTCGCCCTCGCCCATCCCCAGGTGCACTTCCGCATCCAGCACAACGGCAAGTCCGTCGCATCGTGGCCCGGGGCCGCCTCCTTGGGCGAGCGCGTGCTGCAGGTGTTCGGACCGGAGCTGCACGAGGGGCTGGCTGCGGTGCAGGGCGAGGAGGGACTGCTCGCCTTCGAGGGACTGGTCTCCCTGCCCAGCCACGCCCGCTCCTCGCGCCGCTGGCAGTACCTGGTGCTGAACGGGCGGCCGATCCGCAACGCGGGCCTGAACCACGCCGTCTACCACGCCTATCGCACGCTGCTGATGAAGGACCGGCATCCGGCCTTCATCCTGCGGCTGTTGCTGCACCCGGAGGAGGTGGACGTGAACGTCCACCCGGCGAAGAGCGAAGTGCGGCTGCGCAATCCCCAGTGGGCGCACACGGTGCTGGCCGACAAGCTGCACAAGGCGCTGCTGGACGCGGGCCGGCGCCAGGCCTTAGGCGAGCGCGCGGGGGCGGCGCTGCGGCCGGCGCAGGGCGAGGCGGAATGGAGCGGCCGCCCGGCGTCCGGCCAGGCGCAGGTCGGTCCGTCCCGACTCGTCGCGGACTCCGCCGCCATTGCTCCTTCCGGTGATTTCCGCTTTCCCGGCGCACCGCTTCAGACGGACGCTCCCGGGCCCGTATTCGCGCGGCCGACCCCGTTGCCCGGAGACGGGGCGCACGGCGTCGGCGCCGTCTCGGACGACATGCGGCCCGCAGCGGCGGCGGCTGGAGTGGTGCGCAGCGGCTGGCTGGCGGCGGCCGGAGCGGCCCAGGCAAGCGAGCGCGGCGGCGGCGAGGCGGCGGCCTTCCACTTCCAGGCCCTGGCCGGTGGCGTCCTGCCGCCGGGTGCGGAAGGGCAGGAAACGCTGGCACTGCCCCAGGGTGTCCAGGTGCTGAGCCAGCTTCACACCACCTATATTCTCGCACAGCGGGACGGCGGGCTGGTCGTGATCGACCAACATGCGGCCCACGAGCGGATCCTGTTCGAGCAGTACCGCACCCAGTTCCTGGCCGGCAGCCTCAAGACCGAGCGCTTTCTCGTCCCCCCCACCTTCGAGCTCAGCGCGCAGAACGCCGTGCTGCTGGAGCAGTATCTGCCGCAGTGGAAAAAGCTCGGATTCGAGCTGGAATCGTTCGGGCGCAACGGCTTCCTCGTGCGGGAAGCGCCGGCCCTGCTGGCGGGGCGGGACCTGAAGGCGCTGATCCTGGAGGTGCTGGACGAGCTGGCGCTGTTCGGGAAAAGCGGACGGCTGGAAGAGGCGGTGAACGAGATCCTGGAACGGGTCGCCTGCCACGCGGCCATCCGCGCCGGGATGACGCTCAGCCGCCCGGAGATGGAGGCCCTCGTGGCCCAGCTCGAACAGTTCGAGATCAATCTGTACTGCCCCCACGGCCGACCGGTCTGGGTCGAGATCGGCGAGCGCGAGCTGGAGAAACGCTTCAAGCGTATCGTCTAGGCCACGCGGTCCCGCGACCAACCCTCCGCGTCGGCGCTCCGGTCCGCCTCTCTGTGCGCGGAGAAGCCCTTTCCGGCGCCGGTTCTTCGGCGCGCTGCGGCCAACGTTCTCCAGCCGCCCTGGAAAGAGCGCACCGCAGCGGAGCGAGGCTGGGCAGCGCAAGAACGGTCCACTCCTGTCTGGCCGCTGCTGTCTGGATCGGCTTGAGCAAGCGCAACGGTCTTTGCGCCCGGCCGGATGCACGGCCGCGCCGCGGTCTCGGCTGCGCGCACGCGGCGTACCGCACGGGAATCGCTTCCCGGGCCGGAGCGGTCTTGGGGCGGCGCGGCTAGGCCGGCGAGCCTGCGGGCTTGGCGGGGGGCGCGGCGGGGGAAGCTTCGTCGGGGCGGGCCTCGGCCTTGACGACGATATTGCGCCCCAGCGCCTTGGCCTTGTAAAGGCAGTCGTCGGCAGCCTTGATCAGCCGCTCCCCGGAGTCGGCGTCCTCCTCGAAGGTGGCGACGCCGAAGCTGGCGGACACGAAGCCCAGGGGCTGCTGGTCGCCGCGGGGGAAGGAGGTTTCCTGGAGGGTGCGGCGCACTTTCTCGGCAATGACGGCGGCCATCTCCTTGCCCGTCTCAGGCAGCACAAGAGAGAACTCCTCCCCGCCGTAGCGGGCGGCCAGGTCCGAGGAGCGCACGGACTTGGCCAGGATGCGCGACACGCCCTTGAGCACCTCGTCGCCGAGCTGGTGCCCGTTGGTGTCGTTGTAGTGCTTGAAGTTGTCGATGTCGATCATGATCAGCGAGCAAGGCTTGCGCGTCTGGCGCGAGTAGTTGATCTGCGTTTCCAGGAATCCGTCGAAGTGCTTGCGGTTGGCGAGGCGCGTCAGGCCGTCGGTGAAGGCCTGACGCTGGGCCTGGTCCATGGTCTGGTGCAGCGACTCCTCCTTGCGGTGGGACTGCAGGAGCGACTTCACCTTGAAGCGCAGGTCGAAGATCGAATAGGGCTTGGCGAGGAAGTCGGTCACGCCGCGCTCGACGGCAATGGTGCGCTCGGCGAAGTCGTTGTACAGGCCGCTCAAGGCGAACAGGGGGCACAGGTGCCGCCGGTTCTGCACGAGTGCCGCGATGAGCCGGTGGTTGCCCCAGCCGGGCTGGTAGATTTCCGGATCGAGGATCACCAGGTCCGGCTTGAAGTCCTCATAGCCGTCGAGCAGCTCGAAGGGATCCTGGATCAGCATCAGCACGGACTCCGGCCAGAGATGCTCGATCACGCCCTGCACGATCAACCGGTCGATGTCCTCCGCGTCGAAGATCATGATGCGGTTGGGCCGCTCTTCGCCCTCCTTCTGGGTGCGGGGCAGAAGCACCGAGATGCGGGAAGTGTCCTTGTCGCTCACGAACTGCAGGGTGCCCTGGTGCTGGGAGATGACCTTGCGGGCCAGCGGCAGGCCAATCATCAGGCCCATGCGGCCCTGGCCGCCCTGGCTCGGGGAGAGCTCGTGCAGGGCGGGGCCGTGGTAGAGGATCTCCACGTGCACCTGGTTCGAGCCGGGCATGAGCGCGGCGGCGATCACCAGGGCGGTGCGCGGCTGGGCCACCATCAGCGCCTGCTCCACCAGCAGGTTCAGGGCGACCTTGATCTGCTCGGCGTTGGCGACGAGGGTGAGCGGCTCCTCGGGCAGGCTCGCATCGATCGAGACCTGCTTGCGCGCGGCCCAGAAGCCCAGGTCCTCGCGGAGTTGGCCCAGCACATCCTGCAGCACCAGGGTCTGCGTGCCGGTGCCCTGGAAGTCGGCCTGCAGCTAAATCAGGTTGCCGATGTTCTCAGCCACTATCTTCAGGTACTCCCCCTGCTCCTGGATGGCGGCCAGCTCGTTCTGCGCCTGCTCAGGGGAAAGCTCGCCGATGCTCTGGGTGAGCTTGCCGGCGTGGTTGATGACCTTGCGGATCGGGCCGCTGAGCTCGGCGGAGATGACCGAGAGGGTTTCGGTCTTGAGCCGGTCGCTGCGCTGCAGCTCCTGGTAGGTCGCCTCCAGGTCCAGCAGCGTGCGCTGGATCTCCTCGTTCTTGCGCGCGATGGCGCGTTCCTGCGCCTTGTGCAGCGAGACGTCGTGGAGCTGGTAGGCGACGTTGAGCAGCGCGCCGTCCTGGCCGGCCACGGGGGTGACGGAGACCTGCAGCACGAATGGGTCTTCGCCCTCGCGCTCCTTCACCCATTCCCCGTGCCAGGGCGCCGTGAGCGGAGCGGGGGGAAAGGCGGGGCGGGAGAACGATTTGACCAGATCCTGCAGCTTCAGCGCCCCGCGACCGCGCCGGCGGGTCAGCGCCGGCAGGAGGTGCTCGGCGGCGGGATTGAAGCGCTGGACCATGCCGTCATGGCTGGTGATGATCATTCCCTCGCTGCTCGACTCCACCACCTTCGAGTAGAGCAACACCTCCTTCAGGCGCTCGGCGATCTCGGACTCCAGGCGGGTGTGGCTGGTGGCCATCTCCTGCGCCTCCAGCACCGAATCCTCGTACAGGCGCGCGCGGCGCGTGGTCTCGCGGAGCTTGGCGGCCATGATGTGGGCGAAGACGGTGAGCACCTGTACCGCGCGGCGCGGATCGGTGGGCGCGGTCTTCACGCTGGCCGAGGACACGCGCACCAGCCGGCTCGCCACCTCCGTCACCACGTCGGCGGCGCGGGGCGAATCGCTGACCACTGCCAACTCCCCCACCACGTCCCCCGGTTCGTTCAGCCGCAGCACCAGCTTGTCCCCCGACATTACCTTGAGCGAGCCGGAGAGGAGGAAGAACAGATCGTCATCCAGCTCCGCTTCCCGGATCAGGGTCGTCCCGGAGGGCACACTGAGGTGCGTGCCCTTGCGCAGCACCTCGCGCAGGATCTCCACGCCCATGGTCTGGAAGTAGCGACACTTGAGGAGTTCCTGCAAGATCTCCTCCAGCAGCGCCTTGTTCCGCGCCAGCGGCTTCTCAGTGACTACTTTCATGCGTTCCTTCGGGACAAACGACAAGTTCCCGGCTCAGGGCCGGAGTGGATACTAATAGGCCGAAATCCGAAAAAGCGCCATGCCCTTTCAATCTGTCGCTTAAGTTGCCGTCCGACCTGGCGTGTCGGGCACAAGTAGCACAGCCTTTGTGCGTCAAATGGACACGCCACCTCCGTGGGCCCTCGGCCCAAGGCCGCCGTCGGTCCGCCCGCGCTGCAAGCCACCCCGGCTCGAGTCCGATTCTCCGCGGCTCCAGGGTAATGCGCGACTGGCGGGTCGCTAAATGTTCGCACTCACGCCATAGGCCGCGCCCGCCGCCTCGAACACCATCTCCGAGAGCGTGGGGTGGGCGTGGATCGTCGCCAGGATCTCTTCATTGGTCGCTTCCAGCCGCATGGCCAGTCCCAGCTCCGCCACCAGCTCGGTCGCCTCGGCCCCGATCAGGTGCGCCCCCAGCAACTGCCCGTAGGGGTCCCCGAAAATGAGCTTGACCAGTCCGTCAGTGTGCTTGATCGCGGCGCCTTTGCCTGAGGCGGCGTAGGGGTAGCGCCCCACTTTAACCTTCAAGCCCCGCTCCTGACACTGATTTTCCGTCAGCCCGATGGATGCCACCTGCGGCTGGCAGTAGGTGCAGGCAGGCACTTGCCCATAGTCCATGGGCGGACGGGGATGGCCGGAGATGGCTGCCACCGCAACTTCCGCCTCTGCCGAGGCCTTGTGGGCCAGCAGCTGATGCCCGGCGACATCGCCGATGGCGTACACGTTCGGGACGCTGGTGCGGCACTGTCCGTCCACCTTGATGAAGCCCTTTTCGAGCTGGACGCCGAGGGTTTCCAGCCCGAGACCCTGGGTATTCGCCTCCATCCCGACGGCGATGAGGGCCATGTCCCCGGAGAAACTTTCCTTGCCCTTCGCTCCTGCGAGCGTGGCCTGCACCTTGCCCGGGCCGGTCCTGAAGTCCTGCACCGCCGTCGCCGGGTAGCAGTGGATGCCCTTCTTGCGGAAGGCGCGCAGCAGCAGTTCGGCAATCTCCGCATCCTCGTTGGGAAGGAGCTGGGGCAGCATCTCCGCCAAGTGCACTTCCACCCCGAAGCAGGCGAAATAGTAGGCAAACTCGACCCCGATTGCCCCGGCGCCGACGATGAGCATCTGCTTGGGAAAGCGGGTCAGCTCGAGGGCTTCCCGGTAGGTGATGACCGTCTTGCGGTCCACTGGGAAGGCCGGGAGCGCACGGGGCCGGGCGCCGGTGGCGACGATCAGGTGCCGGGCTTCGATCTCCAGGGGCGCACCTTGCTCCGGGGTGACCTGAATCCGCCCAGGGCCAAGAATCTTGCCGCTGCCCTGGCGGGATTCGACCTTGTACTTGCGGAACAGCGAGGCCACGCCGCGGTTCATCTTGTCCGCGACCTGCCGGGAGCGGGCCACCACTTTCGCTCCGTCGAACGATAGCGCGCCCACCTTGAACCCGTACGCGTCAGCGTCCTGGAATGCCTCGTACAACTCCGCATTGCGCAGCAGGGCCTTGGTGGGAATGCAGCCCCAGTTCAGGCATACCCCACCCAGGCGTTCGCGCTCGATCACGACCGCCTTCAGGCCTTTTTGAGCCGCCTTGATCCCGGCCACGTAACCACCCGGGCCCGAGCCAATCACGGCCACATCGAAGCGTTCCGCCATGGGCACTCCAATCCCCCTGCGGTTCAGTGCGCCTCGCCTGTGGCGGACCCCCTCCGGATCGGCCCGATCAGGGCGCGCGCCCTGATCCATGCACTGCCTGTAGAGCCCGGCATTCCGGGGCCGCGCGTATCCTTGTACTTTGCCCTCCCACGGCGCTTCCGGCAAGGACCAAGGACCGCCGATAGCCTCAGCACTGTGCCACTTGGCGCGACAAGCTGGCGGCGGACTGGGATATTTAAGTCTTGTATTATATAAGTTGACCCTTCAGTATGAACACATGCTGGGTTTCACGGCACTAGCCGACCCGACCCGCAGGCGCATTGTCGAATTGCTCTCCGTGCGGGAGTTGGCGGTGGGGGAGATTGCCGCCAGTTTCCACATCAGCGGCCCGGCCATTTCACAGCATCTGAAGGTGTTGCGCGAGGCGCACCTGGTGCGCGTGCGGCCCGAAGCCCAGCGCCGGATTTACGCGCTGGATCCGCAGGGGCTGGCGGAACTGGATGCTTGGCTTGCCCGCACGCGGCAAGCCGGGGGCGACCGGCCCGACACGCTGGAGCACTAACTCGGCGCACCCATGCAGGCGGAGCCGCGCAGGACCAAGCCCTGAGCGACCGCGGCGCAGGCGTCTCCAGAAAACGAGCTGCTGGAGGCCCCGCGGCAGGATGAACAGCCGTAGGAGATGCGTCCGGGCAGAAGTGGCCTGCGTCCTACTGATTGCTGTGCAGGATGAAAAAGCGCGTGCGGCCCGGGGGCACCTCGACTTCGCCCAGGTCGCGGGTCGAGACGACCCCTCGGCCCCCGGTGAGGAATTGGACGCTGAGCTTATGCTGGCCCGGTGGCAGCAGGACGCGGCCGAAGAGGATCCGGTCCGGCAGGGTCTGCCAGCAGCGCAGGTCCGCCTGCTCGCTCGCCACTGTCGCCGCTCCGCCCGCGAGCGCCGCCACCAAACCGGCGACATCCCCGCCTTGCCGGCGCGCCTCCCGCTGCATCGCGACGTTCGCGACCAGCTTCGCCCCGGCGCGGGCAATGGCCTTCGCGTAGATGCGGCCCTTGCGGTTGTCCAGGTTCTTGATGGCGATCGGCCCAACCGGCTCGGCCTCCTCCAAGACCGTTTCCACCCGTCCGTCCACCAGCACCTGGGAGCCGTTCACCAGGTAGTTCACGCGGCGGTACTCGGGGAAAACCACCTTCACGACGTAGGTGCCGAAGATGCCGGTGAACCCGGACTCCACCTTCACCGGGGCGCGCCCGGCGAAGTGGACGAAGTAGACCTGGCCGAAGCGGGCGCGCTTGTCCTGCACGGTGAGCAGGTCGGCCGAACCGAAGCGCTTGCGCGCCTGCTCCAGCTCTGCGCCACCCATGAACGCGGCCGTCGTAACCAGGTTACTGCCGAGCAGGGCGGGCGCGGGCACGCCGTAGTTGACCGAAAAGTCCTTGTCGTAGATGCCCGTGGCGAGGCGGTCGGAGATGTACGCGTCGTTCAGATCGTCGCGCGTGCCGCCCATTTCGTAGAGCGCCCCCATCAGCATGCGGGTGAAGGCGTCCTCCTTGTAGACGTTCTTCTTGTCCGGGTCGTACTGGCGGTTGATGTAGTCGAGCTTCTGGTCCACCTTGCGCGCGTTGACCAGCGCCGACTCGATGTTTCCGAGCTCGACGTAGTTGAGCGCCTGGTACACGTTGACGATGACAGACTCGAAGTCCTCGCCCCGGTAGGGCAAGAGATTGTCGTTGACGGCGAAGGCGGCCACGTTGCCGGTGATGGATTCGGTGTACAGCTCGTCCATGCGCCGCTCGGCGGCGGCGAAGGCCTTGTTGCTCTCCTCCCACTTGCCCGCATAGTGCAGCATCGTCCCGCGGTCGAGGTGGTACAGCACCGCGTTGCGCTCGCCATACTCGCCCTTGTTCTTATCGACGAGGGCGACGGCCTGGTCGAATTGGCCGGCAGCCGCCATTCGGTTCACCTCGGGATAGATCTCCCGGAACGAGGAACAGGCCGACACGCTGAGCGCGATGAGCGCCGCCAGCAACAGGCTTCCGGCTCCGCGGCTGCGCGAAACCAGCACCGACCGGATCGTTACCCGCGCCATCCAGATCCACCTCAAAAGCGGCTCGTACGACAAGAAATCCAGGTGTGAACTTGACCCAAGTTGCCGCCCATGAAATGACGGCACTGGCGTCCCTGACGCTCCAGCTCCCAAGGGGGGTCAAAATTCATGAATTCAGAGGGGTTAGCTTCGTGAATTCCGGCAGCAGCGCCTCGGAGGATAGCATGAACGCTCGTAGGGAACCGAAGTATCTGCTGCGCGTGATGCTGTTGGCAAGCCTGCTGGCTGCGTTCCTGGCTGCATCGTGCTCGCAACAGCAGGTGTTCACCCCCACCACGATTATTGTTCCGGCTCGGCTCAATGTCGCCACCATTGATGTGGCCGGGGTCTACGACGCGGTCTCCCGTTACGCTGCGGAAAGCGGCCTCGCGCCCGATCCGGCCCAGACCGACAGGGAAAAGGGCACCTTGGCCAGCCGGCGCGCGCCATGCGCCCCCAGCGCGGACGAGCGCCATTCCGCCTGGTGCATATTCAATTTTACCGTCAGCCCGGCGCCGGATGACCCGATGCAAGTTGCTGTGCTGGTGCGCGTACGAGTGCCCTCGCGCGCGGAATATGATCCAAGTGGCGCCGTGCGGCAGATCCGGATCGAACCCACGCTCGACCGGCTCGTCACAGTGCTGCGCGGCCGCTACGGCTCGGCCGCCGTGGTGCAAACGGACATGCTCACGTTCTAGCGTTGTGGGCCGGCGGTACAGCCCGGGCGTCACCGATGGCGCAGCGCAGGAAGCACGGTGGCTGGGTGACGACCGGGCGCGCAACGGCCGGCCTCCCGCGAGCGTGCGGCAGGCTGAGCGGGCGTGAACCGTGGCGCGCAACGCGCGCGCCAGTGGCCGAAAGCTCCTCGCCTGCGGCCCGCCACCAGGCGGTCCCCGAGTCACGGTTCGGCGGCGCCTAGAAGCGGGTCTTCGCGCGGTCGATCTGCTTCTTGATCTTCTTGTCGCCGATCCACACCTTCTGATTGGTCTCGGCATTGATCAACTCGAGGTTCGCCTGGTAGAACACGACCTCGACATTGTCCAGCCGGTCTTGGATCGAGTTGATGTTGCCGGTCAACACGAAGTCGGCGCCAACCTCCTTGCCGATCTTGGCCGGATTGGCGGTGAAGCCGGTTTGCTGGTCCGCCCGTTCCTCGCGCAATTCAGCCCTCTGGTCCCGGTCGGCCACCACGTCCACGCGGCCCGAGCGGAGGAACGCCCGCTCCAGATCCTTCATGAACGTCTGCGTGTTGATGATCTCGGCCGTGCGGTTCTTCACGCCGAAGGCCACCACCACGGGATTGCGGCCCTTTTGCTTGCGGAAGTTGTCCACCCAGGGGAAGGAGAGGGAATCCTCGATCGATTCCTTTGCGACCAACTGCGAGTCGGTGTCGTTCCACTTCCCGCTCAGGTCGATCTGCTTGCCGACGTCCACCCGCTCGACACGTTTCTCCGCGCAGCCTGCCAGCGCGACCAATACGGCCAGGGCCAACGCCGGAGCGGCCCAGGTCATTGCACTCCCGTTCATTCGACAGATCATTTCGGGTGTCCGTTTCAGAAAAGGTTGACGCTGCGGAAGGGCGACGATGGGCGGCGGCGCACGCGACCGCCGCGCATGCCACCGTGCAGTGGCTGATCCCGCTCCGCCGCGAGCCCCCCGCCAAAGGGCTTTCCTTTCTAGTCCATCGCCCACCGTCCGGCAAGGAAGAGGCCGTCGGGAGCCGGAACCTGGCCCGCGTTCGGCACGGTCGGCGCCATGGTATGCTTCCGCCCTGCTCAGCGCTGGAGCCGCCATGCCCCGCCGTCAACCGATGCTTG
>JBGOTW010000079.1:0-15197 GCA_041476685.1 bacterium
GTCGGCAGACCCAGCAGGTTTCGGTTCCACACGCCCAGCAGGGCGAGCAGGAGCGGCAAGTTGGTTTGCAGGTCGAGATCCAGCGAGGCCAGGTCCATCTCCCGCGCGCCCCGCAGCACCTCCCGCAGCACGTCCATGCCCAGCCCGAACGCCAGGGCCACGGCTCCGGCGGCCGAGGTCACGCTGAAGCGGCCGCCGATATAGTCGAACATGTGGAACTTCTCGCGGAACTCCGCGGAGCGGTCCAGGGCGCTGCCGGGCGTCGTCACGCACACGAAGTGGCGGGCGGGATCGAGCCCGGCCGCGCGATACGCGTGCAGCAGGCGCTCCTGGTTGGCGGTCGTCTCCAGCGTCCCGCCGCTCTTCGAGACCACGTTGACCAGGGTGCGCGCCGGATCCACCTGGCGCAGGACGCGCGCCGCGTCGTCCGGGTCCACGTTGGAAAGGAAGTGGACGCGCCGCTCCGCGCACCGCCAGGGTTGCAGCGCCAGGTACAGCGCGCGCGAGCCGATATCCGAGCCGCCGATGCCCACGTTGATCAGGTCCGTGAACGGCTCGCCGCGGCCGTTGGCGATGCGCCCCCGCTCGACTCCCTCGACAAAGTCCGCAATCCGCTCCGTCTCGCGCAGCGACGCGCTCACGGCGTCCGGCGGGAGGACCGCCTCCGGGCGATCCGGAAGATCGTCGAACAGGTGCCGCGTGGCGAAATGCAGGACGCGCCGGTTCTCGCCCTCGTAGCCGTCAATGCGGTTCATGACCGCGCCGGAGAGCATCAGGCGGAACTGGTCCACCGCGCCCGTCTCCCGCGCCAGTTCGGCCAGCGCGGCCAGCACCTCCGGCGTGACGCGCTGTGTCGCGTAGAGCAGATCGAGCCCGCAGGCTCGCGCCCGCATGCGGGCGATCCGCTCCGGCGTCAGGCCGCCGGGCGCCGCCAGGTCGTGCGGTCGGCGGGCGAATTCGGCCAGGCGGCGGTAGGCGCGTGTCGCGGTAAGCGGGGGCGGAACGGAGGAAGGCATAGCCGATTCCTTGGCAGCGTCCTGGGCGGGGGCAAGCGCCGGAAAGTCCGGCGTTTCTTGCCGGGGCGCCGTCGCACCCCGGGCGCATCCGACCCGGGCAGACTAGCGCCGCCGGCTTGTGCTACTGTTTCCCTGAAACCAGAGACGGATCAGGCCGGAGCCATTCCGCGGAGCGCGGGCCGTGGCATCCGGAGACCTCTATCTGTACCCTAACTGGAAGCGGCCGTGCAGCGCCACGCCCCCACGCCAGCTCCCGCATCCGGCGCGCAAGACGGGACGACCGGAACGGGGCCGCGGTCTGCCGTCGCGGCGCACGCCGCCCAGCTCGAACGCATCCGCCAGTCCATCCTGGCGCGCTTCCCCCGCGACAAGACCCCCCGCATCAGCCTGCTCGAGCATGCCTTCCGGGATGCCGAGCGCCTCCATCGCGGCCAGGTGCGCAAGTCCGGCGAACCGTACATCCTCCATCCCTACCGCGTCGCCCTGATGTCCGCCGAGGCCGGCCTGGACCTGGAAACGGTCATCATCGCCCTGCTGCACGACGTCATCGAGGACACCGAGATCACCAAGGGGGAGGTGCAGGCCGATTACGGGGAATGGCTGGCCGACGTCGTGGACGGCCTGACCAAGGCCCACGTGCCGGACCTGACCGAGGCGGGCCGCGGGCGCGCCTCCGTGGCCACCTACCGCAAGCTGATCCATTCGACGCTGAAAGACCTGCGCACCGTGCAGGTCAAGCTGTTCGACCGGCTGGACAACCTGCGGGACCTGGGTTTCCTGGAGCGGACTCGGCAGCGGCGCATCTGCCTCGAGACGCTCAACGTGTACGTGCCGATGGCACAGCGGCTGGGGATGCGCGACATCGCGGAGGAAATGACCGCGCTGAGCTTCCGCTACCTGTACCCGCGCCGCTTCAGCCGCGCGCTCGCCTGGCTCAAGCAGCAGATCCAGCAGGGGCAGTCCAAGATCGGCACGCTGCGCATGCTGCTGGAATCGATCCTCGCCGAGGTGCCCGTCGCCGGGGCGAAGGTGAAGGCGATGCACGTGCGCCTGCCCGACGTCATCCAGGCCGCGGAGCGGCCAGCCAGCGCGCTGAGGGGCTTCACGGTGGTCGTGCCCCGGGACCGGGACTGCTACGAGGCGCTGGGCGCGGTGCACATGAAGTGCCGCGTCGTGCCGGGCAGCATCAAGGACTTCATCAGCAATCCGCAGCCCAACGGCTACCGCGCCCTGCACTCGCAGATCTTCGTCGGCGCCGAAGCGATCACGCTGGTGATCTGCTCGGAGGCGATGGAGGCGGTCAACCGCGCCGGCATCCTGATCAACTGGGATGGCAGCCAGGAGGAGCTGCGCCGCTACTACGGCAGCTACCTGGAGCTGCTCGACCAGGCGGACGACAGCGAGCTGCACATGGAGGACGTGATGCGCCATGCGCAGCTCGAGACGCTGCAGGTGTTCACGCCGAAGGGGAAACTCTTGTCCTTCCCGCCGGGGGCGGCGGTGATCGACTTCGCCTTCGCGATCCACAGCGACCTGGGCCTGCACTGCACGGGCGCGCGCATGGGGGGCCGGCTGGTCTCGCCCTTCGAGGAGCTTCAGGACGGCGAGGTCGTCGAGGTGCTCGCCGATCCCAACCAGCAGCCCACGCCCCGCTGGCTCGAGCGCGTGCGCACGACGCGGGCGCAGGTCGCCATCCGCCGCTTCCTCAACGGCCAGGCTCACCTGCGGGCCGAAGAGCTGGGCCGGGCGCTGTTCGCGGCCGAAGCCAAGCGCCTCGGGGAGGATCCCGAGCGGCTCGCCCAGGAGGGCCTGCAACAGGCGCTCAAGGCGCAGGGCTGGACGCTCGCGCACTTCCACCAGCTGCTCGGGCTGCGCAAGGTGCAGTTGCGCACGTTCCTGCTCCAGCACGGCGTCATCACCCAGCGCACCGCCGATCGCGTTCAGGGCCACGAGCAGGGCCTGCTCGGCCGCTACATCCGCCCGATCTTCTCAAATCCCTTCCAGGCCAGCGAGCCGGTGCTGCGCGTTCCCGCCGGCGGCGACGCCTTCATCGCGCTCAGCCCCTGCTGCTCGCCCTTGCCCGGCGATCCCATCGTCGGCGCGCAGACCGACCAGGGACTCGCGGTGCATCGCGTGGGCTGTCCCCGGCTGCGCGACGTGCCCAGCGAGGACCTCGCGCAGCTCGCCTGGGACACGGGCACGGAGAAGTCCCCCTACGCCCTGGATATCCGCATGCAGGATCGTTCCGGGATGGTGTACCGGGTGAGCAAGGTCATGAGCGACCTGAAGGTCAGCATCCATGACCTCACCCTCCTGCGGCGCAGCGAAGACGGCACCGCCGTGCTGCGGGTGCTGCTGGAGCCTATCGCGGCGCGCACCTACCGCAAGATCGTCGCCCGACTGCGCGGCATCCGGGAGATCGAATCCATCATCCAGGTCCGCGAACCGGTCGCGCCGCCCGCCGAACGCAATCCGCGCGGACGCTAGTCCCCATGTCCGTCATCCGGCGCCGCGTCATCCGGCGCCGCGTCATTCGCGTCGCGTCATCCGCGCCGTGGCGACCGCCGCGTCCGCTGCGCCACCGTTGACCCCTGACCGCCGGGACGGCTACAACAGGACCGT
The DNA here is from genome assembly GCA_041476685.1 of bacterium. Taxonomy (GTDB): domain Bacteria; phylum SAR324; class SAR324; order SAR324; family JACQKK01; genus JBGPEV01. The sequence continues at coordinate 3,639 of JBGOTW010000079.1, forward strand.
TTTCCGCAGGGGGCTTGCGGGCGGCGCCCCACCAGAGGCGCCCCGAAGTGCGCAGGCTCGCGGCGAACCCGATCGGATTGCGAGGAGATTGGCCATGCCCGGCGTACTGGGAGGAATCCGCGTGCTCGACTTCGGCCGCTACATCGCCGGCCCGTTCTGCGCCACGATGTTGGGGGACCTGGGCGCCGAGGTGATCCGGATCGAGAAGCTGGACGGCAGCGAGGACCGCTTCACGGCCTCCCTGGCCGAAGGCGGCGAGGGCGGCACGTTCCTGCAGATGGGGCGGAACAAGCTCGGGTTCACCCTCAATCCGATGAAGAAGGAGGCCAAGGAGGTGGTGCGCCGCCTCGTGCGCAGCGCCGATGTGGTCATCGCCAACCTGCCCCTGCCGACCCTCAAGGACATGGGCATCGATTACGAAACGCTCAAGGCGATCAAGCCCGACATCATCCTCACGCACGTCTCGGCGTTCGGGAACACGGGCCCGTACAGCGAGCGCGTCGGTTTCGACGTGCTGGGCCAGTCCATGTCGGGGGGGATGTACCTGTGCGGCGACGGGCGCGCGCCCACGCGCACGCACGTGCCCTACGTGGACTTCGGGACGGCCATGATGGCCGCCTTCGGGACGATGGCGGCGTTGATGGAGCGGGGCCGCTCAGGCCGGGGCCAGATCGTCGAGGCCTCCCTGTTCACCACCAGCCTCACGTTCAACAACAGCATGCTGATGGAGCAGGCCGTGCTGGAGACCAACCGCACGCCGCAGGGCAACCGCGCCTGGCATCACGCGCCGAACGACTGCTTCCGCACCCGGGACGGCTGGATCGTCACGATGGCGGTGGGCAACCCGATCTTCGAGCGCTGGGCCAAGCTGATGGGCGACGAGATGTGGCTGAAGGAACCCCGCTTCGCCACCGACACCCTGCGCGGCAAGCATGGCGAGCTGATCTCTGCGCGCATGGCCCGCTGGTGCGCCGAACGCACCACCGCCCAGGCGCTCGACGAGCTGGAGCGGGCGCGCGTCCCGGCGGGGCCGGTGCTGAGCCCGGCCGAGGTGCTCGCCGATCCGCACGTCGCCGCGCGGCAGATCTTCAAGAAGATCGAGTATCCCGGCCTGCCCCGGCCCGCGCCGGTCGCCGACACCCCGGTCAAGCTGTCCGAGACGCCCGGCGGGATCCGCCAGCGCCCCCCTCTGCTCGGCGAGCACACCGACGCGATCCTGCAACAGCTCGGCTTCAACGCCGCGGAGATCGGCGCGCTGCGCAAGGCGCGGGCGGTCTAGACGAGCGCCCGCCGCGCCCGGCTGCACCACGGCGGCCAATTCCCCTGTCCGGCTCGCGGGTAAGCCGCGTCTGCCCCAGCCGGACAGCCACACACGGATCCCATCGCCTCGCCGCGTAACCATCCGGAGACCCTGCATGTCCCGAGGCAGATACGCCCTGCCCGCCACGGTCGTCCTGCTGGGCATCGTCAGCTTCTTCTCCGACGTGGCCAGCGACATGATGTATCCGCTCCTGCCGCTATTCCTGTCGAGCGTGCTGGGTGCGGGTCCCGTGGCCCTGGGTGCGATCGAAGGGGCCGCGGAGGCGACGGCATCGCTGCTCAAGGTTGTCTCCGGCATCCGCTCGGACATGACGCGGCGGCGCGTTCCCATGATCGTATTCGGGTACGGGCTGGCGGCGCTGGCACGGCCCCTGATCGGGATCGCGACGCTCTGGCCCCAGGTGCTGGCGCTGCGGGTCATGGACCGCATCGGCAAGGGCCTGCGCGAGTCGCCCCGGGACGCGCTGATCGCGGACGCGGTCACGGAGGACAAGCGGGGAATCGCCTACGGCTACCAGCGCGCGCTCGACAACGGGGGCTCGATGGTTGGCCCGCTGATCGCCGCGGCCCTGATGGCCGGACTGGGCCTGGACTTGCGTACTCTTTTCCTGGTGGCCGCGGTGCCGGGCGCGCTGTCCGTGCTCCTCGTGTGGGTCGGCGTGCGCGAAGCGAAGCCGTCCGCGGCAAGCGTGCCGCCAGCCGTTTCGCTGCGAGCCGGTTGGGGGAAGCTCGGAGCCGGATTCAAGCTCTACATGGTTGCCCTGTTCGTCTTCACGCTGGGCGGCTCGACTGACGCGTTCCTCCTCCTTCAGCTCGGCAATGCGGGTCTGCCGGGCGGCGAGATTGCGGTGGTCTGGGCCCTGTTTCACGGCGTCAAGTCCGTAACGAGCTATGGCGGGGGCCGGCTGACGGATCGGATCGGGCCAAGACCCCTGCTGATGATGGGCTGGTTCTTCTACGCGGCCGTTTACATCGTCTTCAGCCAGGCGCTCACCCCTGGCGTTCTGATTGCCGTATTCATCCTGTACGGCGTCTATTACGGCCTGACTGAGCCGTCGGAGCACGTGTGGGTGGTGCAGCTCGTCCCCGCGGAGCTGCGCGGCACGGGCTTCGGCATCTACCACGGATTGATCGGGCTGACGTCCTTGCCCGCAAGCCTGGTATTCGGCCTGATCTGGCAGCAGTTCGGAGCGGGTGCGGCCTTCCTGACCGGGGCGGGACTGGCGCTGGCCGGGGCGCTGCTACTGACGCTCGTCCCGCAGCGGACCTGAATCCCGGCGCGCCGGGCACCCATTCGGCCGCCCAAGGAGGCCGCCATGTCCGAGACCATCTCCGCCGCGTTTCCGTATCCCTCCCGCTACGTCCGGGTGCAGGGCTCCCGCATGCACTACGTGGAGCAGGGCAGCGGCGATCCGATCCTGCTCGTGCACGGCAATCCCACCTCGTCGTACCTGTGGCGCAACGTCATTCCGCACCTGGCACCGTACGGGCGCTGCATTGCCCCGGACCTGATCGGGATGGGGCGTTCCGACAAGCCGGACATTGCCTATCGCCTGTTCGACCACGTGGCCTACTTCGAGGGGTTCATCCGGGCGCTGGACTTGAAGCGCATCCGGCTGGTGCTGCACGACTGGGGCGGTTTCCTCGGCTTGCACTACGCGGCGCGGAACTCCGGCAATGTCGCCGCCATCGCCATGATGGAGGCGGTGCTCAAGCCCGGGCGCATGAGCGAGCGCTCCGAGTCGTTCCAGCGCATCTTCGGCATGCTGCGCGGCCCCGCCGGGCACGACAAGATCTTCAAGGAGAACTTCTTCGTCGAGCGCATCCTGCCCGGCTCAACCCTGCGTCCGCTGAGCGCGGAGGAGCTGGCGGTCTATCGCCGGCCCTTCGCCAGCGAGGCCAGCCGCAAGCCGACCTACGTGTTCCCCAACGAAATACCCTTGGACGGCAAGCCCGCAGATGTCACCGCTGCGGTCGAGGCGTACGATCGCGCGCTGGCGGCGGCGGGAATCCCGCTGCTGCTGCTCACGTTCGAGCCGGGCGCGATCGTGCAGCAGGCGGAAATCGAGTGGTGCCGGCGCACCTGGCCCCGCATCGTCGTGCAGCGGCTCGGCCCGGGCATCCACTTCGTCCAGGAGGACCAGCCCGCCGCCATCGGCAGGGCCGCGGCCGATTGGTTCCGCCGCTGGAGCCAGTGAACGGCAAGAGCAACTTCGGTAGCGATTGCGAGAAGTTTTGCCTGCCGCGCGCTCCAGCAGGGAGCAGCGAGCCACCGCTTGCGAGGCGAGCGAGCGTCAGGCTCCCTGCACCCCGATCCGGCGCGGAATCCGCGCTAGCGGGGCTTCCGCGCCCTGGTGTCCAGGCAACAGTGGGGTCTGGGGACTTCGGCCGCAGTTGCCTGGGCAACCGGGGGTGCGGGGCGGAGCCCCGCTTCACCTTACGCGCCGTTAAAGAGCGGGTACTAAGCAAACGCGGGCATGATCTCCGCGGCGATCTGCTGCATGGCCTCCAGCGACTGCTCGGGCGTGTCGCGCCCCAGGTCGAAGGTGAAGTGGGAGACGCCGGCGCGTTGGTAGGCGCGGATGTCGTCGAGGATCTGCGCCGCGCTGCCCGTCATCGGCCCCCGCCGCGCGGGCGTGAAACTCAGCGGGCAGCGGAACGCGATTCCGATCCGGGCCGGGTCCCGGCCCGCCTTTTCCGCCAGCGCGGCGAGTTCGCGCGCCTTGGCCTCCAGCTCCTGCGGATTGAGCCCCGCCGGCGGCCGCAGCCCGATCGGATGCCAGACGTCCCCCAGCTCGGCCGTGCGGCGCAGCGCGCGGGTGGTATGCCCGCCGACCCAGATCGGCAGCCCGCCCTTCTGGTGGGGCTTGGGTGAGAACTCCAGGTTGCCGAAGCTGTGGTAGCGCCCCTTGAACTCCGGGTTCTGCTCGTTCCACAGCACCTTGTAGATGCGCAGGTACTCGTCGGTGCGCTCGCCCCGGTCGGCAAAGTGCTCGGGAATGCCGAGCGCCTTGTACTCGTCCTCCCACCAGCCCGTCCCGACGCCCAGGAAGATGCGTCCCTCGGACAGCGCGTCGGCAGTCGACAGCATCTTCGCCGTGGCGAGCGGATTGCGGTAGCTGACGATGAGCACGCTAATGCCGAGGCGCAGCCGGTTGGTGCGCCCCGCAAGGAACATCAGCGTCGCGAGGGGCTCATAGTAGTCCCGCGCGGTCTGCCAGGAGAATTCCCCCTGCGGGTGGTACGGGTAGTTGTGGGGGGTGGCCTTGGGAATGAGGATATGGTCGCTGACGGTCAGGCTGTCGAAACCCAGGGCTTCCGCGCGTTGGGCGAAGCGCGTGATGACTTCGGGGCGGGCCTGACTGCCGCGCTGGTTCAGACTGACGCCGAACTTCATGGCATGTCTCCAGGTTGCGCGAGACGTGGTGCAGGTGCGGCTATGGTCCGGCAGCCGGGCAAAATCTGCCTAGTCCGATGCGGCCACATTGTCAAAACGGTCGTTACATAGACGGGCACCCGGTTCCGGGCGCGGGGTCGAGCCGCGGCAAATCGTGGACGAGCGCGGGAGTCTGCGCCCGCGGGCCGGCTCGGCGGCGCGGGAATTAAGGCCGCGCGGAGACACCTCCGCTCCCGCGCAAGGGTTCGACCGATCCTGCGAGTCAACTCGAAACTTGTTGTAAGGATTGAAGATGAACGCAGCCAATCCCAATCTAAGCCCGGCGCACCTGGAAGCCCTGTACGAATCCCACTACCAGGCGCTCCAGCGTGCCAACGTCAAGAGCTTGACCCGTGTCCGCAAGGATCTGCTCACTTGGCGCCGCGGCTCGGCCCAGGTCGTGCTGAAGATCAATCCCGGGCTCAACAACCTGAGCATCTACTCGGTGCTGGTCACCGACGTGAAGCCCTCCATTGACCTGTACCGCTACCTGCTGGGCTACAACTCGCTGCAGCGCCGCGAATCCCTCGGGCTGTTCGAGCAGGACGGCAAGCTCTATGTCATCCTGAAGTACACGATGGAGCTGGAACTGGCGACCATCGAAGTGGTGCAGCGCCACGTCTTCGCGTTGCAGGAGGTCGCCGACGAACTCGATACGGAATTGGCCAACAAGTTCGGCGGCAAGCTGCACTTCGAGGAATGGAACAAGCTGGATCAGGGGCGCGTGGACAATCTGCTGAACAGCCTGTTCGGCTGACCGCGGCACGCCAACGCGCCGGCTGCGGCGGTGCGCCCCGCAACGACCCGCGGGCGCGCGGATTGCCAGCGATTCCACCCCCCTTTCTCCGGACCGGCGCGATTGCATTGCGGCAGCGGTTCCCGTACGAAGGGAGCCGGTTCCGCGACTCGTCCGATTCTCGCCGCGCGAGCTCCTGGTCTCGTTATCCGTCAGGCGGGAATTCCCCGCCGCGCGGCGGAATCCGCGGATGCAAGGGCCGCTCTCGCCGCGCGCTCAGATTTGCCTGAATGGGGACCGCATGCGCCCGCGCACCGTGATCGGCCTGTTGTGCCTGGGCGCCATGGCCACCCTGCTCGCCGGATGCGACCTGTTCGACCAGAAGTCGAGCAGCAGCAGCAGTTCGCCTGCGCCCAGCCCCGCGCCCCCAGCGCCCCCAGCGCCGGCGTGCGGGCCCGCCGGGTCCGGCAGCGCGGCGGGAGATCCGCTCTTCCCCCTGCAGTGGTACCTGAGGAACGACTGCCAGACCGCCTACGCCGATACGCCCGGCACCGCCGGCGAGGACATCAACCTCGGCTCCACCACGCAGACCGGACTCGGCGTCATCGTGGCCGTCGTGGACACAGGGCTCGAGATCGCCCATGAGGATCTCGCGCCCAACGTCATCGCCGTGGCCGGGGCGACGTCGTGCAACCTCCTCTCCGGCGTCCCCACGACGAGCAACTGTCCCGGCACCGACCCGACCGACTCCGCCACCACCGGAGACCATGGCACCAGCGTCGCGGGCCTGGTCGCCGCCCGGATGGACAACCAGATCGGCCTGCGCGGCGTCGCCGGACTCGCCTCCCTGGTCGGGTTCAACTTCCTGCAGACGGATACGAGCCCCACCTACCAGATCCCGTCCCTGGGAGCGGCAAGCTGGTCCAGCGGCGTGGCCATCTTCAACCAGAGCTACGGCACGGGGCCCGATACCACAACCGCGTATGTCATTCCCTATCCGCTGAGCGCCAATTCCCTGGTCGAGAGCCAGCTCATCTTCGGCGTGAAGACCCTGCGCGGCGGGAGGGGCGCGCTCTACGTCAAGGCGGCGGGCAACGGATTCGGCGCGGACTTCGCCTTCAACGCGAGCTGTCGGAGCGGCCTGAGCTGCGACAACGCCAGCATGGACATCGAGAACGCGGTGCCCTGGCAAATCGTCGTGGGAGCGGTCAACGCCCTCGGCAAGCGCGCGAGCTATTCCAGCGCCGGCTCGGCGCTCTGGGTGAGCGCCCCGGGAGGCGAATTCGGCGGCTCGAATAGCACCATCGCGTGCGGCACGCCTCCCGCTCCCTGCACCGGCCCGATCATCCAGCCGGCCATGGTGACCACCGATCAAAGCGGCTGCAAGAAGGGTTTCTCCGTCAGCGCGTTCAACGGAACGTCAACGATCAGCAACTTCATCCTGGGTCTGACGGCGGACAACCCCAACTGCAACTACACCTCCGGCTTCAACGGCACCTCCTCGGCCACCCCAGTCACGAGCGGCGTCATTGCCCTGCTGCTCGAGGCCAACCCGAACCTGTCCTGGCGGGAGGTCAAGCACATCCTGGCCGGCACCTCCACGCAGCTGGACCCGACCGCCGGGACGACCAATCTGGCCCTGGGCGACGGCAGCTACGCCGCCGATCCGGGCTGGATCACCAACGCGGCGGGCTATCATTTCCACAACTGGTACGGCTTCGGGCGGGTCAACATCACCGCGGCGGTTGCGGCGGCGAACCCGTATGCCGGGCCCGTGCTGCCCGCCGGCTCGATGGTGACGTCCACCTCGTTCGCGTGCACCGGCTGCCCGGTCTCGCTGCCCATCCCCGACAACAGCGTCAGCGGGGCTTCCGTCGCGGTCCCGGTGGCGGGGGCGCCCACGTTCATCGAGGCGGTGCAGGTGACGGTCTCGCTCACGCACAAGTACCTGGGCGATGTGGGAATCGAGCTGAGCTCACCTGGGAAGACGCGCAGCGTCGTGCTCCAGCCCGACAATGCCTACGGGGCCTTCCCCAATGGCCTGTCGGGCGTCACCTTCCTGAGCAACGCATTCTACGGCGAGAATCCCAACGGCACCTGGACCGTGAAGGTGGTGGACGGGTTCGCCAATTTCACCGGGACCCTGACCTCCGCAAGCCTGAAGATCTACGGTCATTGAAAGGAGAGACGATGCGAACGCTTGCCTTATTGCCCGCGTTGCTGGCGTTCGGCCTCGCCGCGGCCGGAACCGCGCGCGCGGCGGATCAGGGTCTGCCCCCGCCCGCACGACCGGCGGCGGAGCGGCCCGACTACTCCGGCTATGCGAAGGGCGCGGCGTTCACCAGCCGCGGGGAGTCGTACGTGGTGTTGCCCGAGTTGCGCGCGGTGCAGGCCGCCTCCCTGACCGAGGCCACGCCGGACGTCCTGAGCCGCGTGGGCATTCCCGGCGCGCCCGTGCTCGAGCGCAAGGGGGTGCACGTGCTGGTCAGGCAGCCCGCCCCCGGCCTGCAGCACGCGGCCCTGGCGGCGCTGCCGGGCGGTGTCAGCCGGCCCGTGGTGCTCAACACGCGCACCAACCAGCTGGGGATCGTGCTGGGCACGCTCATCGTCAAGCTGCGCAATCCCGCGGACTCCGATGCGCTGGGCGAGGCCCACGGCGTGACCATCGTGGCGCGCTTCGACCATCTCGCGACGACGGTGTACGCGGTCAGGGCGGGAGCGGATGTCGCGGCGGCGGCCCGGGCGCTGCAGGCGGACCCGCGCGTGGAAGCGGCGGACGTGGAAGTGCTGGAGCGCGTCGCGCGGCCGCTCTGAGCCGGCCGCGCGTGCGGCATTCCGCATCGCTGCGGGCGTTGGAGGGGAGGGGGGGCGGGCCTGCCGCGGGAACGTCCGGCGGATCAGCTGACTTGGCCCGGGCTCGTCTCGTCGGGCCGCGTGACCTCGCTGATGCGCACGCCGTAGCGCTCGTTGACCACCACGATCTCGCCGCGGGCCATCAGCCGCCCGCTCACCGTGATGTCCATCGGCTCGCCCACCACCTTGGTGAACTCGACCACCTGACCCACGTTCAGGGCGAGGATCTCCCGCACGCTCAGCACGGTCTGGCCGATCTCCGCGCTCAGGCGCAGCGGGACATCCTGGATGAACTCGATCTTGTGGAAGGGGCTGTCGTCGTCGGCGGCCGCCAACGTGGTGATCCCCTTCTGCCCCATCGCCCCGGACTTCTTGGTGACGACCGCATACAGGTCGTCATCCTGCGCCCCGCCTTCCTGGCCGGGCTCCGCTTCCCCTTCGCCAACTTTGTCCGTCTCGGCCATCGCCGCGCTCCGCTGGGTCGGACGCCCTGCCGGGCGGGCAGGGCAACGCTGGACTCCTTGTCGAACAGGGTATCAATTCCCGTACCAAATCAGAAGGTCGCCTCCCGCCCCGGCAGGGGGCTGGCCCACAGGAGCCCCTGCGCACGGACAGGCCGGTGGGGTGAGGGTTCACGGATTGGGTTCGTTTTCGTAATTTTTAATAACATATTGATATCACTTAAGTTATTCGGACTTTCCTCCGCCTTCACGCCGCCGGGGCTTCCGCTGCCCGAGCAGGATCCACGGGGCCGCCTCCGATGCGCAGGGTCACTTGGCTCGGCCGCATGCCGCACGGGGCGATTGGGTTCGTTCTTAAAATTTACATCCTATATATTTGTAATTACACGGATAAACATTCGCCAAAATCGTCCGCCATTCATCCTGATGGGTTCCCTAGATGAGCGGTCTGACAAAATCGAAGTGGAGCCGCCAAACGCCCGCCAGCAGTCCCACGGTGAGGCCGTAGATGACGTGACCCAGCAAGTGGGCGATGGCCACCCCCATCCCCGCGTTCTGGAAGCGCTGCAAGGGATGATGCTCCGCCACCAGGATCACCAGCGCGAAACTGACCACCAATCCGTGCCCGAGTCCAAAGATCAGGCCGACCGCCAGATAGGACCACAGCGCCGCAAGGGGCAGCGCGCTCCAGAATCCGACATAGAGGAAGGCGAACACGATCCCCATCAGGAAATGCAGCACGATTCCGGGAGCAAGCGAATTCGCCTCGGAGCGGGTGAAGAGGCTTCCCAGCGCCCGCAGCATGTCGGCATTGGCAAAGCCCCGCCAGTGGATCCCATACAGGACGACGGTCATCAGGGCGGTCGCCACGATCCCCGTGGCCAGCGTGAGCAGGTAGGCGTCCATCGGGTCTCCCTTCGCGCTAGGAAAACGGCACGGAACCTCGCTGAGAAGAAGATGCGCACTCGCCCGTGACCGGAATCACGGCCGCAGATCCGCACGCCGACACCATCAGGTGGAGGAACGGGACCAGTATAGCAGACGACGCGAATGATTCGCATGTGCCAGCCGTTCCGGGCGCACGTCTCCCGGCAGCGCGAAGATCGCGCGCCGACACGATCAGGCGGTTGGTTGCGCGTAGGGAGGGGGTGGGTGCTCGCCGTCGGGCAGGGCGGCGGCCCAAGCACGGCTCGTGTTTCCGCGCGCAAGCGGCTTGACCCTCCGCCGCCGAATTCCCATACTATGTTGACGTGCCGGCATTTCCCGGCCTGTCTCGGTGCAGACCAGTGCAAACCGGGGCCGCCGGCGGGCGCGCCACGTCCTGTGCCGCCATCCGCGAGTTGACCCGGTCCCAGGCCCGCCGTGTTTCGACGCCACAACCAGATCGTCCTGACGCTGCTGATCCTGTGCGACCTGGCGGTGATCCTGGGGTCCTGGAACCTGGCCTACTGGTTGCGCTTCCACGCCATCAACCTGCCGCCCGCCCAGATCCTGCGCCTCACGCCCCACAGCCTGGAGCCGGCGGTCGCGCGCGGCCTGCCCCCGGCGGCGCGTGACGAGCTGCTGCAGCGCTTCGCGCGCCCCTCCACCTCGGCCTTCGAGCTGCGCGCGGAACTGAGACAAGCCCTCAGGGAACGCGGCCTGGAGCGCTTCACCCCGGTCGTGATGGCGCAGGTCGCCATTGACTCCTCGATCCCGCCGTACGGCCAGTACGCCTGGGTGACGCCGGTGCTGCTCGGGGTGACGGTGCTGGTGTTCTACGCGCACGGCGTGTACCGGCGCGCCCGCCTGCGCACGCTGCGGAGCGAGCTGCGCGGGGTCTTGGGCGGGGCGCTGATCGTGCTGCTGCTGACGCTGGCGGGCAGCTACTTCTACCGGCAGGTCGAATACTCGCGCATCCACATGCTCTACTTCGCCGCGCTGACGTTCGCGCTGCTGGCGGCCGAGCGCGCGGCGTTCCGTCTGTCGGTGCGCGCCCTCAGGCGGCGCGGGCTGCTCGTGCGCCGCTTCCTGCTCGTGGGCGATTCGCCGCTGGCGGCGGAGTTCTACGAGCATTTCAGGGCCAGCCACGACCTGGGCCTGCAGCTCGTCGGGCTGGTCACGCCCGGGCCGGGCACGCAGACCCCGGCCCTGCGCGCGCTGCCCCGCCTGGGCACCGTCGCCGAGCTGCCCGGCATCCTGCTGCGGCATCCGGTGGACCAGGTCGTCAGCGCGCTCACGCTGCGCCAGCACGAGCAGATGGAAGCCCTCGGCCGCATCCTCGACGAGCACGTCGTGGACCACCGCATCCTGCCCGACCTGGGCCGCACGATCCGCCTGCGCACGGAGGTGGAAACCTTCGACGGGCTGCCCCTGATCGTCGTCAGCCAGGGGCCGCTCGAGGGCTGGAACCAGGTGTTCAAGCGCGTGTTCGACCTGGCGGGCAGCCTCGTCGCCCTGCTCGTGTTCTCGCCGTGCTTCGTCGTTGTCCCGATCCTGATCAAGCTCACCTCGCCCGGCCCGGTGTTCTACGTCCAGGAGCGGATGGGCTGGAACGGCAAGCGCTTCGGCATCCTGAAGTTCCGCTCCATGCCCGTGGACGCGGAGCACGGGACCGGCCCGGTCTGGGCCACCGCCGCCGACCAGCGCCCCACGGCCCTGGGCGCCGTGCTGCGCCGCAGCAATCTCGACGAGATCCCCCAGCTCATCAACGTGCTCAGGGGCGACATGAGCCTGGTGGGGCCCCGTCCCGAGCGCCCGGTGTTCATCGAGGA
>JBGOTW010000080.1:0-15134 GCA_041476685.1 bacterium
CAGGCGCGTCTCCTGCACGATCTTGTGGCCCGCCCGCAGCTCGTCGCTCTGCCGCGCGATCTCGTACTGGATCGCCTGCTGCACGAAGCGGAACGAGTTCACGTTCTTGATTTCGGCGCGAGTCCCGAGCTTCGTCGCGCCCACGGGCCGGAGCGAAATGTTCGCGTCCGCGCGCAGGTTGCCCTTCTCCATGTCGCCATTGCTCACGCCCAGGTACGTGACGAGGGTGTGGATCGTCTCCATGTAGATGCGCGCTTCCTCGGGCGAGGAGAGCTCGGGCTCGCTCACGATCTCCACCAGGGGCACGCCCGCGCGGTTCAGGTCCACGTAGCTCGCGTTGCGGTCCGCTCCCTCGTGGACGAGCTTGCCCGCGTCCTCCTCGATGTGGATGCGCGTAATGCCGACGCGCTTGACGACGCTTTCCTTGCCTGGCCCGCCCGGCAGCGCGATCTCGATCCAGCCCCGCTCGCACAGGGGCCGGTCGTACTGGGAGATCTGATAGGCCTTCGGCAGGTCCGGGTAGAAGTAGTTCTTGCGCGCGAACTGGCTGTCCAGGCGGATCGTGCAGTGCGTCGCCAGGCCCATGCGGATGGCCAGCTCCACCGCGCGGCGGTTGGTCACGGGCAGCACGCCCGGCAGCCCCAGGCACACCGGGCAGGTGTTCGCGTTCGGCTGCGCCCCGAAGTCGGTGGCGCAGCGGCAGAACAGCTTAGAGCGCGTGGCGAGCTGGGCGTGGATCTCCAGCCCGATCACCGGCTCGAATTCCGGCTGCGCGGTCTTGGCGGATGGGGCGGATTCGGTTCGTGGCATGGGATCAATTCAGATAGGGAACTCGGCGACAGGCTGCGGGCGGCGGCACCCTCCGGCAGAATTGCCGGGTACGCCTGATCCAGCACAGCAGATACACGGCACGGCAGGCGTCTAGCATAGCAGGGCGCGGCCCGCTGGCCAAAGCGCTTGCGGAAACGCCGGCCGCCTCACTGCCCGGCGCCGGGCGGGATGCGGATGCCGCTGATCGTGAGGGGGCGATTTTCCTGCGGGCGGTACTCCTGGCCGATGAGCGTGAAGAGTTGGCCCTGGGCGGCGGCGGCGGGGGCGCCTGCGGGCCTGAACAGCAGGCGCGTGCGACGCTTGGTCTTGGGGATCAGGTCGTTCAGGTCGAACTCGCGGCCCCAGGCCCAGTAGCCCGCCGAATCGGAGTCCGCCTGGTTCCAGCGCTCGCCGTTCTCGTCAATCAGGTAGGCCGAGGCGCGCAGGGCGAACTTGTAGGCCTTGTCGGTCAAGTTTTCCGCCGTCAGCACGAGCGTCAGGCTGGCATCGGCCCGCCGTGCCGACTCGATCACCAGGCGGTAGGTGCCGTTCTCGAACACGGCCAGGGCCGGCCCCGTCGGCGTCAAGGCGACGGCCGCGGCGAGCGCGCCTGCGCCCTCGAGCCCCGCTGCGGGCGGCTTGCCGCAATCCTGCCGCAGCAGCGCGTCCACGCCCTGGGACTTCGCCAAGGCGGTATACCCCGCGTAGAGCACGTCCCCAGATGCCACGCGGAACACGCGCGCATCCAGCTCGACCGTGGTGGACAGGTCCGACAGCGCCCCCAGCACGATCGCCTCCGCGCCCAGGCGCAGCCCGACCTGTTTCGCCCTCTCCATGTCCGCCAGGTCCGCCATGGACAGCTTCATTTCCGCGAGCGCCTGGCCTAGCAGGCCGCGCTCGACGACCTTCAGCGCCGGCGTGCCGGAGAGCTGGGTCGTCAGGCGCTCCGCCGCGTAGCGCCCCAGGGCGCAGTACTCGCCGCGCAGGGTCGGAAAGTCGGCCACGACGATCGTCAGCGGCCCGCCCGCGACGAGCTTGGGGCCCATGTTGCCGGCCATCGTCTCCAGGCCCTGTTGCACCGATTGGGCGGCCACGGATGCGGCCCCCAGGAAGAGTGCGGCGAGCAGGGCGCACCCCGCGCCGGCCAGGCAGGCTGCCCCGCGGGCACCCCAGCGGGCGGCCCGGCGTGTGGCCCTTCCCGCACCGGGACGCGGCGCCCGGTCCGCACGCTCCCGCTCCGGCTTGCTGCGGATCATGGCTCCTCGTCTGCTCTGCCCTGCGCCCCGCACGGCGGGTGGGACCTGGTAGGCCCTAATAGGCCACGGAGAAGACCACCCGTTGCAGCGAGGGCTCACCGGTGACCATGCACTTGCCCGGCACCGGCTCGCCTCCCGTCGGGATGCAGCGGATGGTGGCCTTGGTTTCCTCCTTCACCAGGGTCTCCACGGCGGCGCTGCCGTTCCAGTGGGCATACAGGAAGCCTCCCTGCTCCTCCAGTACCCGCTTGAACTCCGGGTAGGTATCCACGCGGTGGGTATTGGCCTCCCGGAACGCCCTGGCCTTCGCGAGCAGGTCCTCCTGCATGCGCGTGAGCAGTTGCGGCACCGCCGCGGCGACCTGCTCGAGGGGCAGCGGCACCTTCTCCCGCGTGTCGCGGCGCACGAACATGGCGTGGCCCTTCTGCACGTCCTTCGGGCCGATTTCCGCCCGCAGCGGCACGCCCTGCTGCACCCAGTGGAAGAAGCGGTCGGCCGGACGCTGGTCCTCCCGCGTGTCCATGCGGATGCGCAGGGGATCGAGCTGCTCCTGCAGCCGCTGCCGCACCCCTTCGGCGAACGCCATCACCTCCGCCTTCTCCGCGTCGCTCTTGTACAGCGGCACGATCGCCACCTGCACCGGCGCGATGCGCGGCGGCAGCACGAGGCCGTCGTCGTCGCTGTGGGTCATCAGCAGCGCCCCGATCAGGCGCGTGGACACGCCCCAGCTCGTCGTGTGGACGTGCGTGCGGTTGTTCTGCCGGTCGAGGAACGCGATGTTGAAGGCCTTGGCGAAGTTCTGGCCGAGGTAGTGGGACGTGCCCGCCTGGAGGGCCTTCTTGTCCTGCATGAGCGCCTCGCAGGAGTACGTGTGCACCGCGCCGGGGAACTTCTCGCTCTCCGACTTGCGCCCCGTCAGCACGGGCATGGCGAGCGTGTCCTCCATGAAGGCGCGGTAGATTTCCAGCATCCGCAGCGTCTCCTCCTCCGCCTCCGCGCCGGTCTCGTGGGCCGTGTGGCCCTCCTGCCAGAGGAACTCCGAGGTGCGTAGGAACAGCCGCGTGCGCAGCTCCCAGCGCATCACGTTGCACCACTGGTTGATCAGCACCGGCAGATCCCGGTAGCTCTGTATCCACTGGGCGTACATGTGCCCGACCACCGTCTCCGACGTGGGCCGCACGACGAGCGGCTCCTCCAGCGCCTTGCCTCCGGCGTGCGTGACGACCGCCAGCTCGGGCGAGAAGCCCTCGATGTGCTCGGCTTCCTTGTGGATGAAGCTCTCGGGGATGAGCACGGGGAAATAGGCGTTGACGTGGCCCGACTCCTTGAACTTCCGGTCCAGCACCGCCTGCATCTGCTCCCAGATCGCGTAGCCCGTGGGGCGGATCACCATGCAGCCCTTGACCGGAGCATGGTCGGCGAGCTGCCCGGCGGCGATGACGTCCAGGTACCATTGCGAGTAGTTCTCGGCCCGTGGTGTGATGTTCTTGGCCATTCCTGCGCGTGCCTCCGGCAAATAAGGGGTCGCGGTCCGTGGAGCGTGTGCCGCCGCTCGACGTTAGCGCACTTGCCCCGCCGATGGCACGGGGAAACCCGCCTACGGCACAGGGAAACCCGCCCACGGCGCGGGAGGGGAAGTAGGCCGCCGCCGTTATGCGGACCCGGGGGCGACGTCTCCCCCCGCGGCGCGGCCGGTAGTCTTCGACAGGAGCGCGCTCATGATGCCGGGAAACGATCCCCACGGGCCGTCCGTCCCCTCCGTTCATGCGGATTCGCGCCCGGAAGGGGTTCCATTCACGGTCCGTCACGTGACCCAGCTTGTCCTCAAGCTGCCGTTCGGGGCGCTGCTGGGAGTTGTCGTGGGCGCCATCAGCCTCGTGGGCGGCCTGTTCGGCGCCGGCTACCACGCCGCGACCTACTTTCACGATCCGAGCGCCGTAGAGCACACGCTGCTGAGCCAGAAGGATGCACTGCAAGCCCAGGCCGACAAATATCGCGAACTGGCCTCGGAGCGATTGCACCAGGTGGAGAGCCTCTCGGCCAAACAAAGCGCCCTGGCCGAGCGCTTCGACCAATTCGTCCAGGATACCGGCAAAGTTCTCGCTGCGATGAAGGACGAGACGGCGGCCACGATTGAGCACCTTGGGGCCGCCGTACGCGAGCGCGATCAGACCCTTCAGCAGCGCGACCAGTCCATCGCCGGGCTCAACCAGGCCCTCTCGGCGCGCGCCCAGGAGATCCAGCGCCTCGGCGAATCCCTCAAGGAACGGGACCTTGCCCTGCAGCAGCGCGACCAAAGCATCGCCGGACTCAATCAGTCCCTCTCCGCCCGCGATCAGGCCCTGCAACAGCGCGATCAGTCAATCGCTGGACTCAATCAGTCCCTCTCCGCCCGCGGACTGGAAGTGCAGCGCGCCAATGAAATCCTCAAGGAACGGGACCTTGCCCTGCAGCAGCGCGACCAAAGCATCGCCGGACTCAAGAAAGCCCTCTCCGACCGCGGAGAAGAAGTACAGCGCCTGACAAGCCTGTTGCGGGAGAAGGACGACGCGATCCGCCAGCGGGATCAAACGATTTCCGGACTGAGTGCAAAGGCCGAAGCGGCCTCGGCAAGCAAATAGCCGTCCTGCACTAAGAGCCCACGAGTAGGATGCGGGAGCGCTACCTGCGCTTCGCTCAGCTTCGCTCCCACTCGGGCGGGGACGGCGTTTGCGGCGACCGGCGCACCGCTTCGACCCGGGTGTCCAGCCCGCCGTCCTTGAGCCGCAGCAGCACCGCGTCGCCCACGCCGACCTGGCTGACCGAGCGCAGCGCCCGGCCGGCCGCCGTGAGGGGCACCGCATAGCCGCGCCCCAGCACCGTGAGCGGGCTGAGCGAATCGAGCAGCCCGGCCTGGGCATGCAGGCGTTCGCGCCGCCGGGCCACATGCCCCCGCAGGGCCGGGGCGAGCCGGTGCTCCCATTGGCGCACCGCGGCGCGGCTCAGGGGCGTGAGGCGGTCCGGCCGCAGCATGAGCACCTTGTCGCGGCCCTCCCGCACGCGCTCGCGCGCATGGCTGAGGCGTACGGCCTGGGCCTGGGCCAGCCGCCCGCCCAGGTCGTCGGCCCGCTGGGTGAGCTGGGCCAGCAGCGCCTCCGGGCTCCCCAGCCGCGCCCGCATGCCCTCCCGCCGCTCGCGCAGGCGCTCCAGCAGCGCGGAGACGCAGTGCACGAGCTGGCTGCGCAGGCCGCCCGCCGTCGCCAGCAGGTCCGCCCGGTTCGGCACGGCCAGCTCCGCCGCCGCCGAGGGCGTGGGCGCCCGCACGTCCGCCACAAAGTCGGCGATGGTGAAGTCCACCTCGTGCCCGACCGCGGAGATCACCGGCAGGCGGGACGCGTGGATCGCCCGCGCCACGATCTCCTCGTTGAAGGCCCACAGGTCCTCCACCGAACCCCCGCCCCGGCCGACGATCAGGACGTCCAGCTGCTGCTCCTGGGCGAGGCGGTTGAGGGTGGCGATGCCCGCGGCCACCTCCTCCGCCGCCCCCTGGCCCTGCACCCGCGCCGGACAGATCAGCACCGGCATGCCCGGAAAGCGCCGCTCCAGCACCGTGAGCATGTCGCGGATGGCCGCGCCCTGGGGCGAGGTGACGATGCCGATGCGGCGGGGCAGGAACGGCAGCGGGCGCTTGCGCGCGGGATCGAACAGGCCCTCGGCCTCCAGCTTGCGCTTGAGCTGCTCGAAAGCGAGCTGCAGGGCGCCCACGCCCTGCGGCTCCAGCAGCAGCACCTGGATCTGCACCTCGCCGCGCGCCTCGTACACCGTGACGCGGCCCCGCAGGCGCACCTGCAAGCCGTCCTCGACCTGGAAGCGCAGGCCCTGCGCTGCCTGGCGGAACATGATGCAGCGGATCTGGGCCGCCTCGTCCTTGAGGTTGAAGTACAGGTGGCCCGAGGCGGCGGCCTTGAAGTTGGACACCTCGCCCTCGACCGTGACGCTGCCCAGCGCGCCTTCGAGCACCTGGCGGATCTCCCGCGTCAGGCGGCTGACGGTATAGACGGGCGGATCTCCCGCGCGCTTCGGGGCCGGGGGCGCGGAGCCTCGTGCAGTCTCGCCGCCGGACACGGGCTCGTCGGAATCCGAAGCTGCGGGCAAGTCCACGGTGAAGGGGATGCGGCTCATCGGTCGCTCGTGGGCGCTGGACCCGTCCAGGGGCTTGGATGGGGACAAGGCCGGCTCTGTCGGCACAGGTGCTGTTGGCGCTAGCGTGGCCGGCCGCAATTGCCGCTGACCGCTAGTGTTGCTGACCGACCGGGCGGATCAGGACATCGTGAATCTGCACGCGGCGCGGCGTGCCCAGCATGTACAGCACCACGCTGGAGATGTCCTCCGGCCGGAGGGGCTCGTAGTCCTGCTTGGCGCGGGCCTGTCCCCGCTTCGCGCGCGCGTCGAAATCGGTGGCGACGACGCCCGGGGAGATCATGCCGAGCTTCACCGGGCTCTTCTTGCCCGCCAGCTCGAAGCGCAGCCCGTCGGTCAGGGCCCGCACGCCGAATTTCGACGCGGCGTAGAAGTCCGAGCCGCGATTGGCCACCACGCGGTGTCCGGCGAGGGAGGAGATGTTGACGATCGCGGCGTCCTGCTTGCCCTCCATGTCCCGCAGCGCTTCCTGGCAGCAGACGCTCAGGGCGAGCACGTTCACTTCCAGCATCTCCCGCCACTCCTCTTCCTTCCCCGCGGCTTGCGTGGCGGTGAAGCCGATCCCGGCATTGTTCACCAATACGTCCACCCCGCCGAAGCGCTTGCGCACCGCGTCGAACAGGGCGTGCACGGACGCGAGCTGGCGCAGGTCCACCTGCATGGCCGCGGCGGTTCCGCCCGCGGCGGCGATTGCCGCCTCCACTTCCGCCAGGCGCTGGGCGTCACGGGCGGCCAACACCACCTTGAATCCCGCCGCGGCGAGATCCCGCGCGATGGCCTTGCCGATGCCGCTGCTGGCCCCGGTCACCAGGGCGACCTTGCCCTTCCAGCGCTCGATGCCTTCCATGGGAACTCGCACGGGGGATTATGGCGGACGCGCGCCGCAGGAACTAAAGCGACTCGCCGCGCCGCACCGGAACGGCTTGCCGCGCAGCGCCGGAATGGCCTAGCGCGCTGCGGTCGCCGGGTTGCGGACGATCAGGTCCCGCTCCGGTTTCAGCAGCGAGCGGCGCATGCGGTTCCAGCGCTTGAGATCCCGCACGCTCACACCGAAGCGCTGCGAGATGGACCAGAGGGTATCGCCGCGCTGCACGCGATACGTCGTCCCCGCGAGCGCGGCCGGCACCGGATCGGTCACCTTCGCCGCGAGCGCCTCGGCCGGCACGGTATCCCGCAGCGGCACCGTGTCCCCCGCCAGCACAGCGTTCCGGGCCAGCGCGATGGGCCGCGCCGGTGCAGCGTTTCGGGCCAGCGCCGTGGACCGCGCCGGTGCAGTGGGCCGCGAGCGGTGCGGAGCCGGACGATCCCCGGCCTGGGCCACCCAGCCCGCCTTGCCCGGCTGGAGCGGCAGCAGCACGGTTTGCCCGACGGACAGCCGGCGCACGCTCCCCGCGTTCATCTGCAGCAGTTCCTGCAACGGCACGCGGTACATGCGGGCGATGGCGGACAGCGTCTCGCCCCGGGCGACGATGTGCTCGCGCCAGTCTACTTCCGGCAACGGTTCGCTGGCCAGGGACGCCTCCAACCGCTCCGCGTGGCCCTGGGGCACGTGCAGCAGCACCGGCTCGAAATGCGCGGGCGGAACGACGCCGCGCTTCCACGCGGGATTGAGCCGCGCCAGATCCTCCCGCGGCCACTCCATGCGCCGCGCGAGCTCCTCCAGCGTGGTGGGCTGCTCGATCTTGACCGCCTCGATGGCGACCGGCTGGTCCAGCTCGATGTCCGACAGCTCGTACTTCACCGGATCCGCGTAGATGCGGGACAAGGCGAAGAAGCTGGGCACGTAGCCCCTGGTTTCCCGGGGCAGGCGCCGCAGGGTCCAGAAGTTCTCTTCCCCTTCCGGCTGCCGCGCGCGCCGGATTGCGCGCGTGACCCGGCCTTCGCCCGCGTTGTAGGCGGCCAGGGCCAGCTCCCAGTTCCCGAACGTGTCGTGCAGGTCTGCCAGCAGGCGCGCCGCGGCCCGCGTGGAATACACCGGATCCAGCCGCTCGTCGTACCAGGGCAGGTTGACCCGCAGGCCGTACTTGTGCGCGGTGCCGCGCATGAATTGCCATAGCCCCGCGGCGCGCGAGCGCGAGCGGGCGGCCGGATTGTAGTTGCTCTCCACGGCGGCCAGGTACGCCAGTTCGGCGGGAAGGCCCTCCTCCGCGAAGATCTGCCGGATCATGGGCAGGTAACGGCCGGAGCGGCGGTAGCCCTGCTCCAGGACGAACCGGCGCCGCGTGATGAAGTAATTGAGCGCCTGGTCCACCTTGCGATGCTCGGGCACGACGAAGGGGCGCGGCTTGCGATTGGGCGGCGTCTCGCCGATCCATTGCCCCGCGGCATCCACGGCGTCGGAGTCGGACTCGTCCGCGTTCTCGTCGTTCGGCTCGGCGCCGGCCGCGTTCAGGCTGGCTGCGGCTTCCGAATCAGTGTGCAGTGTCGCCGCGGCCTTGCCCTCCTCGCCAAGCGGCCCCATGGCTGCCCGCATTTCCGCGGCCGCGACGGGAGCCAGTGGTCCCTGGGTACCCGCGGCCGCCGGCGCGGGTGAAGCTGCACCGACAGGAACGTTGTCTTCCGCTTGGGCGGCGCTGGGCGGTAAAATCGTGGCCACGCCGGGAGCGCCTGCAGCGGCAGCCGGCTCCTGCGGCCCGGCGGCGACTGGCGCCGGTGAAGCCGGGGCGGTGGTCTCGGCACTCGCTGCGGCGGCGCCCGGTGGCTTCGCCAAGACGGAGGCTGGCGCGAGCGTGGATGCGGGTGTGTCGAGCGTCGGAGACGATGCGGCGTCCGCGCCGTCTGGGATTGCACCGTCTACGGCAGTACCGTCCTGGGCTGTGGGGGCGGGCTGGACGCGTGTCGGGGACGATCCGGCGTCCTCACCCGCCTGTGGGCCGTCGCTCGGAGTGGACGGGACAAGTTGCGCAGGACGCGGAGTCGCAGGTTCAGCGGACGGATCGGCCCATGCGGAGGGTGCCGCCAGACCCAGTGCCGCCGCACCCAGCGCGGCCAGACCCAGTGTCGCCAGGACAGCCGCTCCGACCGCGCCGGCGAACAGCCGGGAACGCTTTCCGCCCGGAGCACCCGGGCTGCGCCGCACGCGGGCGCCGGTTTCCACTGCGGAAGGGTGTGCCCCGCTGCGCTGCGCCGCCGAGTCGTCTGCCGTCATCCTTGGGCAATCCCTTATCGTTACAGGTGAAAGTGAACGTAGCGCCGCCGGACAGGGAAAGCATCCAGCTTTCCGCTCCGGTGCGCCGGTCCCTGTATATCGCACAGGGCCGCACACCGATGCAAAGGCTTCCTAGGTGAGGAGACTGGGGTTCATCCGCCGATCCGCACGACGGTGAAGCGCTCCAGCGTGACGGTGGCGTCCGGCGCAATATCGGCCTTGTCCCGGCAGATGGCGATTTGACGCGCGGCGGATTCCACGCCTTGCAGGTCCGGCAGCAGTACGCCGGCGCGAGCGCCGCTGCGGACGATCACGCCGAACCGCTTGGGATCCAGTTCGGCTGCCGAGGCAACGGGCTCCGGCGGGGAGAGCAGGTCGAGCGACACCGCGATCCGGTCCAGTTCGTTCCGCTCCACGGGCGGAAAGCGGGGATCGCGGCGGCTGGCGGCGACCGTATTGGCGACGATCTCCGCCTCGAGGCTGGGCTGGGTCGGGGTGAGGGTGCCGATGCATCCGCGCAGGCGTCCGCTCAGCTTGAGCGAGACGAAGCAGGCCTGGGGCGGGCTGAGTTGCGGCAGCGCGTCGAACAGCAGCATGGGCTCGCGCCCCTCCACCAGCTCCCAGAGGGCCTGCCACGCCAGGCGCAGCAGGGGATCTCCGCGCAGCAAGGGATGTTCAGGCAACGCCCCGCCGCGCGGGCCGAGCGGGGGCTCCGGCCGGCGACCCAGGGCGGACGGCGTGAACGGGGCGAATGGTGAAAAAGGTCCGTGTCTCATAGCTCGCGTTCCACGACGAAGTCGGCCAATTGGGCCAGGGTCGAGCGCGGCCTGCCCACGGGCAACGCCGCCAGGTGCTCCTTCGCCCGCTCGGCGTAGCGGCGAGCTTCACTGAGAGTATACGGCAGCACCCGGTGCGCCGCCATCAGGGCGATCACTTCGCGCACATCGTCATCGCCGATGGCCGGCTGCCCGAGCATGGCGAGCAGGCGGGTACGCTCGGCCGGCGCCGCCACCTTCATCAACCGGCTCAGCGGCAGCGTCACCTTGCGCTCCTTCAGGTCGATGCCGAGGGGCTTGCCGATCTTGCCGCGCTCCTCCACGTAGTCCAGCGCGTCGTCCACGATCTGGAACGCGATCCCCAGCTCGTTGCCGTACCCGTAGAGCGCCAGCTGCTCGGCCTCGCCGGCTCCCGCGTAGCACGCGCCGATCTGGGCGGCGGCGGCGAACAGGCAGGCGGTCTTGTGCACGATGATGGCGAGGTAGTCCCCCTCCGTGGCCGTGTCGTAGCGCCGCACGAGCTGCAAGATCTCCCCCTTCGCCATCAGCGTCGTGGAGTGCGAGATCACGTCGAGCACCTTCGCGTTTCCCAGCAGCGTCAGGCTGCGAAACGCCGTGGCGAGCAGGTAGTCGCCGACCAGCACGCTCGCCTGGTTGCCCCACACCATCCGCGCGGCCTTCTGCGAGCGGCGTGTCTCCGCGCCGTCCACCACGTCGTCGTGCAAAAGGGTCGCCGTGTGCAGATACTCAAGCGCTGCGGCGGCCACGACGACCGCGTCGCCCGCTCCCCCGAAAATCTTCGAGGCGTAGAGGGAGACCGCGGGGCGCAGGCGCTTGCCGCCGGAAGCCAGGATATACTTGCCCACCTCGTTCAAGAGCGGAATCTCGGTGGACAAGTGCCGCAGGATCTCTTCCTCGACCCGCGCCAGATCCGGCTGAACGTCCTCGAGGAGCGCGGCAATGTCCATGCGGGGTAGGATCGCAATGAGAGGCGCCCCACAACGCGGCGGGCGCGGGCCTTCCGGCGGTGCGGGCGTTGCATGCCCAAGGGGATCGGGGAGCCGTCGCTATCAGTCGGAGCGGTTCGCTGCGGAGCGGTCCACTCCCCGGGCAGGGATAGCACATCAGCCCGGCCCGCAAAAGCGCAGCCACCCCCGCGGCCTGCCGCCGCTTCCGGGACTCGGCACCATGACGCCCTTTCCGATTGCTTCCCTCCTGCTCCGCCTGCGCGGCAGGGCTCGCGCCTGGCTGGGCGCTGCGTTCCTCGCGGCCGGCGCCATGTTTGCGGCCGCCGTGCTTGCCGCCGGTGCCGTGCTTGCCGCCGGCGCGATGCTTGCCGCCGGCGCGATGCTTGCCGCCGGTGCCGCGTTCGCCGTCACGCTGCCTGCTCTGCAGGTGGACATCCTCGATGCCCAGCAGCGCAAGGCCGGCCAGGCGGATGTGTACCTGAACTACGTCGAGCTGGCCGACGCGTCCGGAGTCACCCGCGGCGCCATCGGCGTCATCTTCATCGAGGGCCAGGCGCGGCTGTTCCTCGTGCAGCGGGACGGCGGACGCAAGCTCGTCGGCTGGGCAGAGAACCACAAGCTTTTCAATGCGGAAGGCAAGCTGGTCGGCTACTACAACTGGACAGCCCTATGGAGCTACGTGTACGACGACAAATTGAAGAAGGTCGGACAAGCCCAATGCCTAGCCTACCAGGGGGTCTGCGCAGCCGGCATTGCAGGCTACCTGCTCGGTCTGTACTGACCCGTTGGTTGCGGACCTGCAAGCAGGGCGGACGCCCTGCCGCTTGAGCGGGCGCCTGCCGCTCCTCCTCCTGGGCAAAGCTCTCCTGATCCGGGCGAACCGTGCCTGCCAGTGAAGCCCTGCTGAACGCCGCCGCCGCGCTGCTGCTGATTGCGCTGGGTCTGCACCTGCCCGGGCTCACGCGCCGGGTAGGACGCGCCGGCTTGGCGTTTGCGGCGTTGGGCGCATTGGCGCCCCTGCTCGATCCGTTGCGCTTCACCCTGACCGCGGAAGACCAGATCGCCTTTTTGACCCAGGATCCCTTTTTCGCCGGGCCGCTGCCGGGCGCGGCGGGGGTGGTGCTGGCGGCGGGTGGGGCGCTGCTCCTGGGCGCGCCGTGGGGCCGCTGCCGGCGCTGGGCAGGCTGCGCGCTCGCCGGATTGCTGGACAGCGTCGGCTTGCAGGGATTGACCGCCGCAGGTGCGCCCTGGCTTGCGCCGTTCAGCGCCCATCGCTTCGCCTGGCCCGTGCTGCCCCAGGACCACCTGGTGTTGATCGCCGTGGCGGCGCTGGCCCTGGCGCTGCTGGAAATCCGGCCGCGGCTGCGGAACTGGGTGCTGGCGGCGGCGGGGACGCTCCTGCTGGCCCTGGCCCTCACCGGCGTGGCGGGCCAGTTCGGCTTGGGGATGATCAGCCCGCTTCCGGCCGGCGCGCAGCGCAGCGTGGAGCCGGATCCCGTTTGGCCCGGGCGCTGGCTCGACATCGGCGTGGACAGCGCGGACTATACGGCGGTGACCCGGGGCCTGGGCAGCGCGGGCGATTCGCCGAGCCGCACGCCGCGCTGGAACGACGAGCTGCAGCTGCTGAGCCTGCTGGAGGATCCGATCGTGCGGCGGATCTACTTCGAGGTGTTCCGGCATCCCGTGGCGCGCATCGAGGTGACCGGTTCCCAAATCCAGCTCAGCGTGCGAGAGTTGGCCGACGCGCTGGTCGACGCGCGGGGCGCCACCTTGCTCTTGCAGACCGACATCTACGGTCGCCACCGTAGCTACAAGGTCGAGCGGCTGAATTGACCGCGCCGGCGCTGTCGCCCCGCCTTCCCCCGGCTCCCGGCATGGGTCCCCTACACGACACCCGGACGGCGCCGCACCCAGCCAGCCCCGCCGCTCCTGCCGCGCCCACGGTGGCCTGGCGCCCGGGTGCCGCGCCGGCCAGCGGGCCCGTCTGGCGCCTGCGGCACACGCAGCAGACGCCTCCGCTCCCCGGGCAGGACGGATTGCCGACCGGCGCATCGTCCGGGCAACGGTATGCGGTGCGCGTGCTGGACAATCCGGTCAATACGTACGCGGAAGTGATGGATGTGTGCAGCCGGGCGCTCGGCATCTCCATCGCCGCGGCATTCGACCTGGCCCACGCCATCGACACGGAAGGCAGCTGCGTGGTGTGCGTGGCGGCGCGGCCCGAGGCGGCACGGATCGCAGCCCAGATCGCGACGATCGGAATCGAGGTGCGGCTGGAGCCGGCGGGCGAATTCGCCGCCCGCTCGTAGCGTGGGACGCGCGACAAGACGGGGCTCCCCGATGGCCAGGTTCGGAGGATCGAATTCCGGGACCAAGTCGCAGGCGACCTTCGCCCTCGTGCTCTCGGGCGGCGGGGCGCGAGGGGCCTACGAGGCCGGCGTGATGTACTACGTGCGCACGCGCCTGCCCAAGCATATCGCGGGCGCGCCGCTCTTCCGGATCTACTCGGGCACCAGCGTCGGCGCCATCAACACGGCCTTCCTGGCCGCCTCCGCCGACGATCCGCTCTACCAGGGCAACCGGCTGCGCTCCCTCTGGCAGAACCTGACCTCCGCCGACATCTACCGCGCCGACGTGCGGGCGTTGGCGGGATTCCTGGTCAAGGCCGGGCTGATGACCGCCACGAACATCTTCGGACTGGCCCGGCAGCTGGCCCAGCAGAACGGTCCGAATGACAACGGCAACCCCTTTCCGTTCCGCAGCGTCCTGGACACCACTCCGTTCGTCTTCTACCTGCGGCGCAACGTGCCCTGGTCCTCCCTGCACCGCAACGTGGAGCGGCGGGTCATTGACGGGGTCACCATCTCGGCGACCCACATGCTTACGGGGCGGCTGGCGATGTTCCTGGAAAAGCATCCGGACGCCACCTACCGCTCGGGCGGACACTTCCCCATCGCGTGCCTGCTCACGCCCCGGCACATCCTCGCCTCGGCCGCGATCCCGATGATCTTCCCGATCATCCGCATCAACGGCCAGCACTACGGGGACGGCAGTCTGCAGCAGAACACGCCGATGAGTCCGCCGATCCATATGGGCGCCAACCGGCTGTTCGTGATCTCGCTGCACCGCAAGGAGAGTCTGGGTCCCGTGCCGTCTCTCGCGCCGGGCCAGATAGAGCCGGAACCCAAGGTCAGCGACGTCCTTGGCAAGCTGCTCAACACCGTCTTCCTCGACAAGCTGGAATACGACCTGACCCAGATGCGGCGCATCAACTACATGATCCAGGACATGGAGCAGGTGTTCGGCGCCGGCTGCCTGGACCGGATCAACGAGATGCGCCGCTCGATCACCGTGCCGGGCAAGGAGATCAACGAGCTGCAGCGCGTCGTGCCCTTCGTGATCTCGCCGAGCCAGGACATCG
The DNA here is from genome assembly GCA_041476685.1 of bacterium. Lineage (GTDB taxonomy): Bacteria > SAR324 > SAR324 > SAR324 > JACQKK01 > JBGPEV01. The sequence continues at coordinate 14,559 of JBGOTW010000080.1, forward strand.
GCGTCATCGCCTATCACCACTTTGCCCTGCTCATGCGCAACCGCAAGGCCCTCACCCCGGTGCACCGCTTCTTCGCCAAGCTCGTCGAGGGCGCGCCGGAGGGGCACAACGACTTCATCAGCTACCTGATGTTCGAGCACGAATATCTGGAAGAGCTGATCGACCTGGGGTACCACGACGCGGCGCGGGAGCACGACCGGCTCATCAACTTCTTCTCCAACCGCGACCTGGGTACCCGGCCGGATGAGCAGTAGGCGCGCCCGCGCCGGGCGGTGCCGCCGTGGCTCTCCTGATTCCTCGGATAGCGCTGAAAATCCCCGGATAACGTGCGCGTCCATCCGGGGATGGGTGAAAGCCACCCGGTGCAGGCCCGCCGCCCCGGGTCCTCACCCCCCCGCTGCGAGTTGCTGGTTCCTCGCGCAAGCGCTCGTCACCGGCACCCCTTCTATGATGGCCCGATCCGAGTCAAGGGTACCGGCGGCTCCCAATCTTCTATCCGAGCGCGGGGTGGATGCCCCTGCCCAAAAGGGTGCTTCGAGAATGTGACTGCCCAATCTCTCCACGAGCGTTGGAGCC
>JBGOTW010000081.1:0-14842 GCA_041476685.1 bacterium
CCATCGGACAATCCGAGGGCCGGGTTAAGCTATGAACCGGTTGAGCCGGAGTCATCAAGCCACCTCCGGCAGGGCCTTCAGTTCTCCATAGTACATCTCATCCGGGGTGCGATAGCCCAGCCCCTGGTGAGGACGCTCCCGATTGTACCACTCCACCCAGAACCGTAAGCCCTGGCGCAGGTCCTGTCCGCCCTCGAAGGCGTGGAGGTACACGTACTCGTACTTCACCGTTCGCCACAGCCGCTCGATGAAGATGTTGTCGTAGCAGCGGCCCTTCCTACGGCATGCGCCGCCATGAATCCCAGAAATAATTGCCATCTATCTCGATGACGCCCGACCTTAGTCCTTTGACTGCGGATGGTGTCGAATGTGACTTTCAGTATTCCATCGAGTTCGAGAACGTCGTCCCGAACTGCCTCAGCAGTCTCCTTGAGCGTTCCAGGCGCCTGGGACTCAATCGGCCAAAACAGTTCAGTTGGAACTCTGCTGAACCCATCCATGATGTTAAGCAACCCGCTTCGCGCGGTGTCAGCGGCGCGCGAAGCTGCCTTCCTGTTCACGTCGTGCCACCTCTTCAGCATGACGCAGACGTTCATTGTGAAGGATAGCGTCCGTAGTCCTTACCCTCCAACTGCATCCATCAATTCGTCCCGAACGGCTGCGGAGAACGGATAATCTGCAGAGTAGTACGGACTCTTATGCAGACCGCCAAGAATGTCCGCAAGCTTGTCGTATCTACCTCCCGAAGATTTTTGCATTCATCCGCTCCACGACGCCCGCCACATGCTGAGGACTCAGGTGCGCGTAGCGTTTGACCATCTCAAGCTGCTTGTGCCCCAAGACTTCGGCGATCTCCGAGACTGACGCGCCGCCCATCGCAAGGTAACTGGCTGCACTGTGCCGCAGATCGTGCCAACGAAAGTCCGCTATCTTGGCTTTTTTCAGAGCTGCTTGCCATGGGACTTGCAGATCAATGGGCTTGCGGCCTCCCCGCCCTGGAAACACCCACGGAATCTTCTCCTCGCGCCGTTCATGTTGTTCTTGCATCAACACGAGCGCACGCCCCGCCAGGGGCAGCACTCGCGTCTCACCGTTCTTGGTATCCAGCAGCGTGATGCGTCCTGCCTTCAGATCCACGTCCTTCCATTGCAAACCTAGCAACTCGCCTTTGCGTGCTCCCGTGCTGAGCGACAGCACAACGGCGGTATACAGCAGCGGATGACCGCTGGCCTGGCAGGCTTGCAGCAACGCGGTCCGCTCGTCGTCGGACAGGTAACGCACGCGGCCTCGCGGCTCCTTGGGACGGCTCACGCGGGTGAACGGATTGTACTCAAGCCACTGCCACTCTTTTACAGCTACGGTAAAGGCGTGTGACATAACTGCCATGTAACGCACAACGGATGCAGGCGAGCGCTTCTTGAATTTCCGCTTGTTGCGAGATTCGGGGATTTCCTGGTCTAACGAGTCGCGCGCCTGAATGAGCAACGCGGGAGTCACGTCGGCGAGCCGTCGATGGCCTAGCCTTGCTTTCCACCACTCCAGCTGACGGGTCGGATTGCGCTGGTCTTTCTTCGCAGGCAGGACCTTCGCGATGTAGTCGTCAATGAGTTCGGCCACAGTATGACGCTTGGATTCGGCACTTGCGACGAAGCGGCTTTCACGCAGGGCAGCCTCTATGCTCCCGGCCCACTTGGCTGCGTCTGTTTTGCGGCGGAACGTCTGGGATTGCGGGGGGTGGCCTTTGATTCGGACTCTGGCGTTGAATGAGACCTCTCCGCCCTTTCGCTTACGGGGAACGATGATTGCCATTGCCTGCCCCTGTTTGTTGTAGAGGGTTGCAGGCTAGTGTCACATTTTTGTCACATTTCGCAAGCGGCGAGTCTTTTTTGATCATATATCATTGATTTATCTAGTGCTCCTGCCAGGACTCGAACCCGGAATAGCGGAATCGGAATCCGCCGTTATATCCAGTTTAACTACAGGAGCTACAGGGCAATTCCCGCATGGCGTGTGAATCGCTCAGCGCCCAATATCACCAGAGCATGCCAGTGTAGGAAAAGACCGTGTACCTGGCAACCGTAAATCCAGGATCAGGGGGTCATTCATGATGTACGGCTTTCCGTGCCGACGCCATGCGCTCTGGGTTCTGGTGGGATGGGCCATCTTCAGCCAGAGCCCTGCGCTGGTCTGCGCCGCGGAGCCGGGCGAGCATCGACAAGTGCTCATTGCGATAACCAGCCAGTTGCGCGGTTCGATCACCTCGCGCCTTGTGGAGCCGGACCGCGGGCCGGGGGGCCTCGCTCACCTGGCGCCGCATCTGCGACGATTGCGAAGAAACAGGCCGGACCTGATTCTTGTGGATGCGGGGAATGCGCTGACCGGTGCCCCGGATGCGCCTGCCGGTTCGACCCCGAATTCGCTTCCGTCTATCGTAGGCCCCATGGTGTCGCTAGGATACGACGCGGCCGTTCTTGGGGAGCGCGATCTCGGGACGGAGTTGGAGACATCCGCAGCGGTAATGGAGAAGACCTCATTTCCCTGGCTTGGAGCCAACGTCATGTCCCCCGCGTTGCCCCGCCTCGTCGCACACGTCGTCGTCGAGCGATCCGGATTGCGGATCGGCATCGTCGGGCTGGTGTCACCCGCCGCCCTCCTGGGCCATGACGCCGGTCGGTCCGGCACAATCCGGATCGAAGCGATCGAGTCCGTCGCGCGGAATGAAGCCGTACGGATTCGTGATCGCGAGCGGGCGGACCTCGTCGTGGCAATTGGCGGGGGAGGAACGGGGGGCGACTCCGATCGGGAAACCGCATTACTGCTGGGATTACCCTTGCTTCAGGCTGCCGGGCTCTTGGCAGATCAGGTGCCGGAATTGGATTTGATCATCGCCACCCGCGGCCGAACACCGCGCAACGGCGAGGTGGCGCGGCCGAATCGCTCCTACCGGGTGCCCCTCATAGAGCCCATCGCCGGAGCTCGGGCATTGACGGTGGTGAAGCTTGACGTTGTCCGCGCCGGCAATCGCTGGACGATCGCGAATCTGGCTCAGGAGACGTTGTGGGCCGAGGAAGAAGGGGATGCGCGGATTCTCGCCGCTGCGCATGGGGAACTTGCCGCGGAAAAATCCTTCCTCGCCGAAGCCATGGGCGCGTATATCGCGGCTCGACCGAGAAGGAAGGTGTTTCATGCTTGCGCCGGAGTCCTCAGCCACGCGGCAGCGCTGCGCATCCAGCCGGATGCGCGCTCCGCCGGTGCATCGCCGTCCGGACGTGCGGCAGCGGGAGTGGAAGAAGGGTTGCCGCCAGTATCTCTCCTGCCCATGCTGTGGAATCTGCCACGCTTGGCGCGCAGCGATATGGGCCGTGCGGTAACGCGGCGGGATGTGTACCAGTGGATCGGCCAGGACGACAGGTTGGTTCTGGCGACGCTCACCGGGCGGCAGGTCGCACTGCTCCTTGTGCCGTACGTCAGGCAAATGCACGGCTGGAAAGCGCCCCCTTCGCAGGTGCTCTACCCGGGCGGATTGGATATCGGATTGCTGCCGAAACGGTCGGAAGCCATTGCACCGGCAATCCAGGGAAGTTCGCGCCGATTAGGCGAGAACGACCCATATGCGGTATGGATGACCCAATATCATCGCTTCGGGGGAAGCGGCTTGGCGGCAAAGATCCTGGTGCAACCGGATCAACCTTATCGCCTCACGTCCGTATCGCTTCGCGACGCCGTGATGAATCTGCTCTCCGACGCTGCAACGCCCCTTCCTTCGGAATGTCAACGCTTCCTCCGCAGGGAGCCCGTACCGCCGCGGCACGGCTCGCGGCCGCGAAGAACCAGCCGCACCGGTCCCGGCTTCCGCTCAGGCCATCTTCGCGCGCCCGAAACGTCGTAGCTCTCAGAAGGATGACTTGGGCGTGCGGAAGGCTGGGACGGCGTGGGGAGAACTTGCTTTGGAGAGGTCTTGATTTGTCGGGAGACAATAGCGCCCATCCCATCGCCCACCGGTGACCATGGCCGACTCACTCTTCTACCGTTTCGATACGCTTGCATTGCATGCAGGACAGCGGCCGGATCCAACCACCGGATCGCGCGCCGTTCCCATTTACCAGACCACATCGTACGTATTCGAAGATACCGCCCATGCCGCCAGCCTGTTCAATCTGGAGCAGCCAGGCCACATCTACAGCCGCATCAGCAACCCTACAGTTGCCGTTTTCGAGGAGAGAATGGCCGCACTCGAGGGCGGGGTCGGTGCGATCGGCACGGCATCCGGACAAGCGGCATTGCATCTGGCCATCGCCACCCTGGTCAGTGCCGGGGAGGAGATCGTTTCGAGCACGTCCCTGTACGGTGGCTCGCAAAATCTGCTCGCCAATACGCTTCCCCGCTTCGGCATCCGCACGATATTCGTCAACCCAGCGGATCCCGACGAATTTCGCCGGGCCATCACGCCTCGCACGCGGTTGCTCTTCGGTGAATCCATCGGCAACCCCCGCATTGACGTGCTCGACATGGAAGCTGTGGCCCAGATCGCCCACGCCGCCAAGATTCCGCTGCTGATCGATAATACCTTCGCCACGCCCTACTTTTGCCGTCCCTTCGAGTTCGGCGTGGATCTTGTGCTGCATTCGGCCACCAAGTTCATCGGCGGACACGGCACGACGATCGCCGGCGTGCTCGTGGATTCGGGCCGCTTCGACTGGCAAGCCTCGGGCAAGTTCCCCGGGTTGACCGAGCCTTACGAGGGTTACCACGGCGTTGCATTTGGCGAGGAATTTGGCCCGCTCGCTTTCATCACGAAGGCGCGGCTGGAGGGGTTGCGGGATTTCGGCGCGTCCATGAGTCCGCAGAGCGCGTTCTACCTGCTGCAAGGCCTGGAAACCCTGCCGCTGAGGATGGAGCGGCACCTCGCCAATACACGCCGCGTCGTGAAATTCCTCTCCGAGCATGAAGCCGTCGCCTGGGTAAGTTATCCGGAGCTATCCGCGCATCCGTCTCACGCCTTGGCGGGCAAGTACCTGCCGCGCGGGGCCGGCGCCGTTCTTACGTTTGGCATCAAGGGTGGGCGGGAGGCTGGGCGCCGCTTCATCGAGGCGCTGGAGCTATTCAGCCATCTGGCCAACGTGGGGGACGCGAAGAGCCTGGTCATTCACCCGGCCAGCACCACCCATCAGCAGATGTCGGCCGCGGCGATGGAGCAGGGCGGGGTCACCGAAGATATGGTGAGGCTGTCCGTTGGGCTCGAGGATCCGCAGGACCTGGTCGAAGATCTGGATCGGGCGCTGGGACGGGCCCGGAAGGATTGAGCGCCGCGCGGGCGAGATTCCTGGGAGACGATGCATGGCAGACATGATCCTCGACGGACGACGCGTCCACTATCACGACGGCGGCGTGGCCTGGAAAGCCGCGCAGCCGTGGATCGCGCTCGTTCACGGCGCGGGAGGGACCCATGTTGCCTGGCAATCCCAGTCCCGCGCGCTGGCGCACGCCGCATACAACGTGCTGGTGCCCGATCTGCCCGGGCACGGCGCGTCAGAGGATGTCGCGGACATTCGGACAGTCGAGGACTACGCGGCTTGGTTGCGGCGTCTGATTCATGGCGCCATCGGACCCGCGATCCAACCCAAGGCGAGACTCGTGCTGGTGGGCCATTCCCTCGGGGCATGCATCGCCCTCTCGTACGCGTCGGAGTGGCCCGACGAGGTGGCGGGGCTGGGGCTGGTAGGCGCAAACCTCGAGATGAGGGTGAATCCGGCCCTGCTCAAGGACTGCCTCGAGAATCAGCCTCGCGCGGTGGATTTCATCACCAGCTTCGGGCATGGCCGAAGGACCCATCTTAGCTCCGCCACGGCACCCGGAGCATGGGTGCTGGGGGCGGATCGCGCATTGATGCTGGCCAGTGACCCTTCCGTGCTGCATAGGGATTTCGCGATTTGCGCAAACTGGCAGGGTGCGGTTCAGGCGCCCAAGGTGAAATGCCCGACGCTCGTCGTTGCCGGGGCGCTGGACCGCATGACTCCCGCCAAGGGCGGACGACTGCTCGCGGACAAGGTGCGCGGCGCGCGATACGAGGTATTACCCGGCGTCGGTCACATGCTCCCGAGCGAGGCCCCGCGGGCCCTGCTCAAGCTGCTGCAGTCGTTTCTGGCCGGTCTGCCTGCGGCCCACGCGGCCTGAAGCCGAGGCGCGGGATCGCGGCCCGCCTACAGCTCTATCTCCGCACCAATCTCGATCACGCGATTCGGTGGAAGCCTGAAGCTGGGCGTGATGGGGCGGGCATTTGTGAACAGGAACAAGAAGAGCTGTTTGCGCCAGAAAGCCATGCCAGGCCGGCGGCTCGGGATGACCGTCTCGCGCCCGACGTAGTAGCTGCAGCGCGATACATCGATGGGCATGCCCCGCACGACGCACTCGTGGATGACCTTCGGGATGTCCGCCTGCTGCATGTACCCGTTGTGGACGAGCACCTGAAAGAAGCCTCCGCCCAGGTCGTGAATCTCCAGCGATTCGTTTTCCACTATTTTCGGCACGCCCTCGTTGATCACGCTCAGCACCACGATCGTCTGGTGCAATACCTGATTGTGCTTGAAGTGGTGCGCCAGGGCGCTCGGGGTAATGCCGGAGTTGGCCGTAAGAAAGATGGCTGCTCCGCGCACCCGCTGCACGGGATGGGCGCTCGCTTCCTCCGCAAACTTGGTCAGGGGAAGAGAGTAGGAGCGGATCTTCCGCAGCATCGCGTGGATGCCGTCGTACCAGGTCTCCATGACGATGAAGATCCCGAACGCCAGAATGATGGGCAACCACGCTCCGTGCTCAACCTTGACGACATTCGCCGCGATAAAGGCGCCATCCATCAACAGGAAGACCACCAATACGAGAGCCGAACGCTTCAGGCCCCAGCCCAGGTTCTTCCATGCGGTGATGAAGAAATGCAGCGACGTGGTGATCATCGTGCCGATGACAGCCATTCCGTACATCCCAGCCAGTTTCGAGGAGTCCTTGTATACGAGCACCAGGCTCACGGACAACACCATCAGGATCCAGTTGATCTGCGGAATGTAGATCTGCCCCTGCTTGTAAGAGGAGGTATGGATGATGTTCATGCGGGGCAGATAGCCGAGCTGGACTGCCTGTTGCGTCAGGGAAAACGCGCCGGAGATCAGGGCCTGGGAGGCGATGACCGTGGCAATGGTCGAAATGAGAATCAGGGGGACAAGGAACCAGCTTGGGGCAAGACTGTAGAAGGGGTTCGCGAGCCCTGCCTTGCCTCTTTCCAGCAGCAATGCGCCCTGTCCGAAGTAGTTGATGATCAGACATGGCCCGACCATGCAATACCAGGCGATCCGGATAGGTCCTTTGCCGAAATGACCCATGTCCGCGTAAAGCGCCTCTACTCCGGTGACAGCCAGGACGACCGCGCCCAGCACGAGAAAGCCATGCAACCCGTTCCGAAAGAAGAAGCTCAAGGCATACGTGGGATTCAACGCCAGAAAAACCTCGGGACGTGTGAAGAGCCATGGAAGCCCGATCACGGCAATAGTAATGAACCAAACAGCCAACATCGGTCCAAAGATCGCCCCGACGCCCCCCGTGCCCCGCTTTTGCAGGAGGAACAGTCCGACGAGAATGGCCGCGGTGACCGGCACGACAGCCCCGCCCATTCCGGGCGCCAGGTCCTTGAGACCCTCGACGGCGCTTAGCACCGAAATGGCGGGCGTGATGACCCCGTCGCCGTATAACAATCCCGCTCCAAACAGGCCCAACAACAACGCCGAACTGCGGATGTACTTGTGCTGGCCCTCGGTCAGCCAGCGCATATTCAACGCCAGTAGGGCGAGAATTCCGCCTTCGCCGTGATTGTCCGCCATGAAGACGACGAGCAGATACTTGACCGAGACCACCAACGTCAGCGACCAGAAAATCAGCGAAAGCACGCCCAGAATGTCGCTCCGCGACAGGGACGCGGCGAATTCGCCGGTGAAACATTCTCGCAACGCGTAGAGGGGGGACGTGCCGATGTCGCCGAATACAACGCCCAGGGCGCCCAGGATCAACAATCCGGTTTGCCGATGACTGGAAGACTCGGGCGCCGACGGCGCCTGCGAAAATTCCGCGACGCTCGACTGACGGGACTCGGTCATGGCAGGATTGAGCCCTTCCGCTTGAGTAGCTCCACTACTTCCCCGGGAACGCATCCTAAGCGATCTTAGCGCATAAAATCCATCCATCCCCGCTCGCCGCGCGGACGGGTTAAGGGGGCCAGTCACGTCTTCGCGCCGCGCCGCCTGTCGCAGGGCAAAACGGTCTGGTACCATGAAGCCTGAGCGGCGGCCCGTGTCTGCGGGCACCCTGATACTTCACGGCGTAACCACAAGTGCCATGACCCAGTTTCAGCTCGAAGCCAAGTTCCCCTTGACCGGGGGCCAGCCCCAGGCGGTGGCTGGCCTGGTCAAGGGCTTTCACGCCAGCAAGCGGCACCAGGTGCTGCTGGGAATTACCGGTTCGGGGAAGACATTCGTCATGGCGAATGTGATTCAGAAGATCCAGCGTCCGACGTTGGTGATCGCCCCCAATAAGACACTCGCCGCCCAACTCTACCAGGAATTCAAGAGCTTCTTCCCCCACAATGCGGTCGAGTATTTCGTCAGCTACTACGATTACTACCAGCCGGAAGCCTACGTCCCCAGCACCGATACCTATATCGAGAAGGATTCGTCCATCAACGATGAGCTCGATCGCATGCGACTGTCAGCGACACGTTCCCTGTTCGAACGGGAGGACGTGGTCATCGTGGCGAGCGTGTCGTGCATCTATGGACTGGGCTCGCCCGAGGCATACCGAGGCATGCTCATCTACCTCAAGGTGGGGGACACGGTACCGCGGAGCAAGCTGCTCGCCCAGCTGGTTGAAACGCAGTACGTGCGCAACGACTACGATTTCCACCGGGGGACATTCCGGGTGCGCGGAGACGTGATCGAGGTCTTCCCGGCGGATGCGGACGATGCGGTTCGGATCGAGCTGTTTGGAGATGAGGTCGAGGCGATATCCCGCATTGATCCCGTGCGGGGCACGAAGATCGAACTGCTGAGCAAGGTGGCCATTTACCCGGCGTCGCACTATGTGTCTCCCCAAGAGGACGTGCCGCTGACGCTTGAATTGATCCGGCTCGAGCTGCGCGAACGCCTGCAGGAATTGCGGAGTCAAAACAAGCTATTGGAGGCACAGAGGTTGGAGCAACGCACCCTGTTCGACCTGGAGATGATCGAAGAGACGGGCACCTGCAAAGGGGTCGAGAACTACAGCCGCCACATCCAACGCCGGGCAGCGGGCACCGCAGGGCCCACACTGCTCGACTACTTTCCGAAAAATTCGCTTCTGTTTCTCGACGAGAGCCACGTCACCTTGCCCCAACTTTCCGCCATGTCCCGCGGCGATTTTTCGCGCAAGTCCACCCTGGTCGAGCACGGATTCCGGCTACCCAGCGCCATCGACAACAGACCCCTCAAGTTCGAGGAATTCGAGGCGATGATCGAGCGCACGATCTATGTCTCGGCAACGCCGGGGCCTTATGAATTGAAGGAAGCAGGCGGCGAGGTGGTGGAACTCATCATCCGGCCGACGGGCTTGCTGGATCCGCCCATCGAAGTGCGTCCGGTTTCCGGACAGGTGGACGACCTGCTGGGAGAGATTCGGAAGCGCGCAGCCGCGGGTGAACGGGTGCTGGTGACGACGCTGACCAAGCGCATGGCCGAAGACCTGACGCGGCACTACGAGGAGCTAGGTGTGCGCGTGCGCTACATGCACTCGGACATTGACGCCCTGGAACGTTCGGAAATTCTCCGCGACCTGAGGCTGGGGCAATTCGACGTGCTGGTGGGGATCAACCTGCTCCGCGAAGGACTGGACCTTCCTGAAGTCTCCCTGGTGGGCATTCTCGACGCGGACAAGGAAGGTTACTTGCGCAGCCACCGCTCCCTGTTGCAAACGTGCGGGCGCGCCGCCCGCAATACCGATGGCCGGGTGATCTTCTATGCGGACAGGATCACCGATTCGATGCGACTCGTGCTCGAGGAAACCGAGCGACGCCGCAAGGTGCAGCACGCCTATAACGAGGCTCACCAGATCACCCCGAGGGCGATCGTCAAGTCCATCGCCGACCGGATGGTCGCGGAACCGGTGCAGAAGGTCGCGGAGCCGAATGCGCTGGTCCCCATCGAGAAGGACGTCATTCGCCAGGTTCAGCGGCTGGAGAAGGAGATGCTGCAGGCTGCGAAAAACCTGGAGTTCGAGAAAGCGGCGGAAATTCGCGACGCAATCGCCTATCTCAAGCGCCGCAATCTTGGTGTCGCGTAAGACACCCTATGCGGAACCCGTCAGTCCGTGATGCGAAACACCTGGGGGCGGGGCGGCCCGGCCTCGATTCAGACGGAACGGGCGTCCGGCGCCGTTTGATTTGCGCGGCAGGTCCCGCACAGACCATGGAAGATGACGTCGTAACGGGCGACGTCGAAGTCGGCAGTAGAGGGGATTCCACTCGAGAGATCGGGCACGGTATCGAGTTGCACGTCGTGAATGGCACCGCAGGCCGTGCACACCAAATGATGATGCGGCTCCATCCTGATATCGTAGCGGGCCACTTGGCCCTCTGTAGATACCTTGCGGACGAAACCGGCGCGGTGAAATTGATCGAGAATCTTGTAGACGGTGGCCAGCGACAAGAGAGGCAGACCCGCCCGGATCGCCTCGAAAACGTCATCCGGCGTGGGATGGCTTTCCGTGCCCGCCAGCATGGCGTACACGGCCAGCCGCTGCTGGGTCACTTTCAGCCCGGCAGCACGACACCTTGCGGGAAAATGCGCAAGGCGCTGCTGCATGTCCGCGGTATCGTAAGTTGTCGTCTCGTGGGCGGCCATGAAACCAGACCTGTCAAGTGCACTCGCCTCGCGGATGCGAGTTGCGTCATCGGATAATGAGTATCACATATTGAGTCGGACCTTGTAAATCAGCCACTTTCAAGCGCCAGAAGCGGACCGGCCGGATCCAACGCCGGCCCGTTGCGGTCGGAGCGGCGTCAACTGCCCGGTCCAACCTGACCGACCCTGGATCTCGAAGGCTAAGCCGTCACTTTGGCAAGCAAATCCGGGAAGAAAGCGGTCGGGTGTGGCACATAGGCGACAGGCTAGAGAAAGTTCCCCAGAAATTTCAGCTAGTATCCGAGCATGCATTACGTCAGCACCCGAGGCCACGCGCGAATGCTCTCCTTCAAGGAAACCGTGCTGGCCGGTCTGGCCTCCGACGGCGGTCTATACCTTCCGGAGCGGGTTCCGCTGGTATCCGGTTCCCTTCATGAATGGCGGTCGCTCCCCTTCCGGGATCTGTTCCGGGCCGTCATTCAGCCCTACATAGGAGACGAGATTGCAGCCGCTTCCCTGAAGGATCTTGTGGAACGCGGCTTCATCGGCTTTGACCATCTTGAAGTCACTCCCGTAGTGAAGGTGGGGTCCTTGTATCTTGTGGAGCTTTTTCACGGTCCCACCCTGGCCTTCAAAGATGTGGCATTGCAGTTCCTGGGGCCGCTGTTCGAAAAATTGCTGTCCGAAGCCGGTCGGCGAATGACGGTTATCGGTGCGACAAGCGGCGACACGGGAAGCGCGGCAATTCATGCGTTGAAAGGCCGCGCTGGCATCGAGGTCTTCATTCTCTTTCCGCGGGGTCGCGTCAGCCCAATGCAGGAATGGCAGATGACCACGGTCCCGGATAAGAATATCCACGCTGTCGCTCTCGAAGGCAGCTTCGACGACGCGCAAGACATCGTGAAGGGGCTCTTCAACGACCGCGCTTTCAACGAGCGTTATCGCCTGGGGGCGATCAACTCCATCAACTGGGCGCGGGTACTGGCCCAGATCGCCTATTTCTTCTATGGGTACTTCAGGGTTGTGGAGCGGGAAGCGGGGATGATGCTGGGAGACCCCGTGCAGGTTGCGGTGCCCACGGGAAATTTCGGCCACATGTATGCCGGCCTGCTCGCCCGTCGCATGGGCCTGCCGATCCGCCGCCTGATCCTCGCAACGAATGCCAACAGCATCCTGCATCGCTTCGTCCAGACGGGCGAGTATCGCCGCGGCGACGTCATTCAGACCCATAGTCCGTCCATGGATATCCAGGTCGCCAGCAATTTTGAGCGTTATCTGTTCGACCTGGCCGCGGGAGACTGCGCCCAAGTAGTGCGCTGGATAGACGACTTGAAGCAGCGTGGCGGGTTTTCCCTGGGTTCCGAGCTCCACGCCAGGGTCCGAAGCGATCTGGATTCCGCGACCGTGGACGATGCGACGACCCTGGACACCATCCGCCAGATGGAACAGGAGTATGGATACCTGCTCGATCCTCACAGCGCCGTGGGTGTCCGGGCGGCCTTGGACCATTTGGAACCGGGCCTGCCGATGTTATCGATGGCGACGGCACATCCTGCCAAGTTCGCGGACGCCATTCGCACCGCTACCGGGCATGAGCCCCCGCTGCCCGCGGCCGTGACTGGATTGGATAAGCTGCCGCGCCGCGTCGAAGTCTTGCCCGCCCGGTTGGATGCCGTGCGGAATTACATCGAGCAGACCGTTGCGTGACCCCAATGCGCGGGCATTTTCTGGAATCTATGGGTGGAAATGAACCCCAAACGGCTGGAGAGGCTGCGCGAGCTCTTTGAGGAGCGCATAGTCTTCAACAAAGTGATCGGACTCAAGCTCTTGGAAGCGGGCGATGGGAAGGCCAAGATCGAATTTCCGATGAGACCCGAGTTGATCGGCAATTTCAACATGGGAATCCTCCACGGCGGTGTCGTGAGCGCGGCCCTGGATGTCGTCGGCGGCGTAGCCGTGCAGGCCAGCTTCAAGGACGAGGACCCGTTCTACAGCATGGGCACCGTGGATATGCGGACCGATTTTCTCCGCCCGGGCAAAGGGCAGCGATTTGTCGCCACGGGTCAAGTCATGCGTCCGGGACGAATCCTCTGTTCGACGCGCATGGAGCTGGTCAATGAGGAAGGGGAGCTCCTGGCGATCGGCACAGCCATCTATCGCGTGACATCGAAAGAGGAATTTCGGCTGGTCAACCTGTAAGCCACGCACAGCGCCCGTCCGTCCTTATCCAGCGGCTCCTATGGCCCTCGAACTGAGCAAGCGAAAACCGCGCGACATCGTCTTCGCGGACGATCTGACGATCGAATGGAAGGACGGCACCATCAGCCATTATCCCTTCACCGCCCTGCGGGATGTTTGCCCCTGCGCGGCGTGCGTGGACGAATTGACCGGCCGGAAGACCCTCGACCCGAAGACCATTCCAGCGGACATCCACATCCGGAAATGCGAATACGTGGGGAACTACGCCATTCGCATCGACTGGAGCGACCGGCACAACACCGGCATCTACTCGTTCCGGTTTCTGCGCGACCTGCATGACCTGTCGAATTCCGGAGATAGCGGTGCATCCCCTGCGCCGGCGTAGGCTTGCCGTTGGAACGCCGTGCGCGCCTCGCGCTTCGGAAATTCCTTGCTGAGTCCCTGGATTCCAGTGCCGGGCGGAGGGGCTACCGGGCGGGTTCCGGCATCACTTCCCCGAACGGAGCGCGGGCAGCACCCGGGGCCGGCCAATCCTCTCGCCAGGATTCCCGCAGCGCCAATTGTTCAATCGCAACGATATGCCGGGGGTCGGCAGCGCGATACGGAAAGAGCATCCCCTCCAAATGGTCGTATTCATGCTGGAATACGCGCGCTGGCCAGCCCGTGTATTCGCGGCTGATGCGCTCACCCCGCGCGTCGTAGCCGCGCACTGCAACGGCCATTGGACGCCGGATCCACCCCCGCAGGCCCGGCACGGACAAGCAACCTTCCCACGCCCAACCCAGCTCGCTGGACGCGGTGACGATTTCCGGATTGATCCACGACTGCAGCTCGATTTCCGGCTCGGCCCCCTCGTGCTCTTGCACGATGCCCATCAGGAAGAAGCGCTCAAACCAGCCCATTTGCGGCGCCGCGATTCCAATGCCTCGATGCACAAGCATCGCCCGCTCCAGAGTTCGCAGTCGATCCTGGAAATCCGCGCTGCGAACGCTTTTCCGAGGCACAACCGCCGAACGCTGGGCCAGCCGCGGATGGCCCAGCGTGACGAGCAACGGAAGATCCTCCCCCGCGTCTTCCTGCTCGATATCCTGTTCGGGCGAAGCTCGCTCTTGGGACATGAAGATCATCGCCCTTAAGAAGATGCGGCACGGGAGCCTGGCTTCCTGTCTCGATTAACCGGGGCGCCCGGGAATCGTGCGGCTGACCCTGGAGCCGCATACAGCTTAACCGTTCACCACGATGCGGTGGAATTTCTTCTTGCCGACACGCAACAGGATCGCTCCGTTCGTGAGGTTCTTCCGGCCCAGCGTGAATTCCGGAGACTCTACCGTCTCATCGTTGACAGTGATCCCGCCTTGCTGAATCAGCCGACGCACCTCGCTTCTCGACTTGGCAAGTCCGAGTTCGGTCATCAGCTCCACCAGCAGAAGCCCGTCCGCGAGCCGGGTCGCAAGCAAGGACGTGGTGGGCACGTCGCTCAGATCTCCCGCCCCGCCAAATAGTGCCCGCGCGCCTTTTTGCGCCCGTGTGGCTTCCTGCTCTCCATGGATGAGCCTCGTCGCCTCGTAGGCCAACACCTCCTTCGCCTTGCGGATATCGGCTCCCTTGAGCCTCGTGAGCTCCCCGATCTCCGCCAGCGGCAGCAACGTGAACAACCTAAGGAAGCGGGGCACATCCGGATCCTCCACGTTCACCCAGTACTGGTAGTACTCGTAGGGGGAGGACTTGGATGC
>JBGOTW010000082.1:0-14779 GCA_041476685.1 bacterium
CCGGCAGGCCCGTCCGTGACGAGCCTGGGCGCGGTCCGGCCCGTCTGTGACGAGCCTGGGCACAGCCCGACCCATCCGCGACAACTGCGGCGCGCGCGTCCGGGAGGCATTCGGCGGATGCCGCCAGGTCAGGTGCCCACGGCCTGGAGGTGATCCGGAATGATGGGGGAGAGGTAGTTGTGGGCGACCAGGGAATTCTGGAACACGGTCTTCACCGTCTCCGCGTACCAGATGCCGCCGCGCTTGGACACGATCTTCCGCTCGTTCAAGAAGCGCGCGATCTTGTGGTAGCTGAGCCCCTTTTCGCGCTGCTCGCGGATGATGCGCACCGTATCGAGCTCGGCGGGCACGACCACCAGCCTCTTGTCCTTGTACGTATAGCCGAAGGGCGCATGGCCGACGCGCTCGCCCTTCGCGCGCTTCTTCGCGATGATCTCGCGGGTGCGGTCCGAGATGCGCTTGGTGTCCCACTTGGTGATGATGTCGATCAGCCGCAGGCCCAGCTGCCCGCACTCGTTGTGCGTGTCGAATCCCTCCTCGATCGAGAGCAGGTGCTTGCCGTTCTGCAGGCACATCCGGTTGATCAGCGTGTTGAGCTGGCGGATGTTGCGCGTGAGCCGGTCCAGCCGCGCGATGACGAGCACGTCGAAGGTGTCCTGGCCCGAGTCCAGGATGATCTGCTCGAGCTTCGGCTGGCTCATGGTGTTGGTGGATTCGGTCACTTCCTGGTAGATGCCCACCAGGCTCCAGCCCTTGGCGTCCGAGAATTGCTGGATCGTCTTCTCCTGATCTTCCAAGCTCAGGTTCTTCGGCTGCTGGCTGACCGTGTTCAGGCAGGTGTATCCGATTGCACGCACGGTTCCCTCGCGTCGTCCAGAGTTCCTTCAGGAAACGCACCCGTTTTCCTTCATGCGAATTGTAAGAAAACCAGCCGAGTCCGTCAAGGGTCAGGTTTTCTTTCATCTGACAGACCGTCCGGGATGAGGGCAAGCCATTGGAATAGCGGATGAAAGTCCTGTCCACCGGCTCGCCCGCAACGAGGCGCGAGAAATAAATTTCAAGCAGGGTGAAATATTTCAGCGCTGCGCCGCAAGCCGCCCGGGGGCGGGCTCGCAGCAGCCGGGGGATCGGATGCGGACGGGGGTGGGGAAGGCACGCGGCTCCGGGCCGCGTGCGGTGCGGCTTGGCGCGCCCTAAGGGCCCTTCACGCGCTGCAGCAGTTCGTTGAGCTGGCCGAGCGTGTTGGGTTCGCGCACGAGGTTGATCGTCGCTTCCAGCGTGCGGCGCAGGGCCTCCTGATTGGCGGGCGGCTCGGTCTTGAGCGCCTCGGTCGCGTAGTCGATCACCAGGTCGGGCAGCTTGACCAGGGCGCTGTTGCGCTGCCGCAGCGCCTCTTCCAGGTCGCGGTCGTTCGAGGCGGAGACGGCGGCGTCGTTGAAGTTGGCCAGGGACGCGATCAGCAGGTCAATCCGCTCCTGATAGGTCGGCCTTGTGCGGGAGCGTTCCACCTGGCCCAGGCCGGTTTCCATCGTCTGCCGGTAGGAGTTGCGGCGGGCGATCTCTTCCGGGGTGAGCGAGCCGGCGAGCAGCTTGTCCTGGCGGCGGCGCAATTCGGCCTCCAGCAGCGCCTTGCGGTCGAAGACGCTCTGGTCCTGCACCTTGGTGAACGTGAGGAGCACGCTCGGGCCTTTCACCTCCACCTCCGGCGTCGCCGTCATCACTTCCGGATCGAGGTTCGCCCGCACCAGCACGCGGTTCGCGTGGCGCTGGTCGGCCACCGCGTAGATCGTCTGCAGGAATTCGAGCTGGGAGATCGGCGTGACCTCGTTGGCCAGGATCGCGTTGGGCGCGGTGAACTCGATCACGAATGCCGGATCGCGCGGGCCCCTGCCGGCGCCGGCCACGGCGCGCTCGTAGAGCTGGAAGGGGAACGCCCCCGCATCGAGCTGGATCGGCCGGTCGAACACCAGCTCCATGCCGAAGCGGCCCGTGCCGTCGGCCATCCGCAGCTCGTGGGGCTGGATCGCCGTCAGCTGGTAGGGCTTGCGCATCACCGGCCCGGCCGCCGTATCGTCGCCCAGGCCGTTGCGCGCCAGCACCTGGTAGGCGTCAAGGTAGCTGAGCAGCTCGCGCTGGCCGTTCTCCAGGTCCAGCAGGTAGTGGTGGCGGTAGCCCTGCTCGTCGCCGCCTGGCACGAGATTGAGCAGGTCCACCAGGTTGAACTGGTGCACCGCATACTTGATCGTCTGGCCCGCTAGCACGTCGGACTCCCCGTAGGTCTTCGCGTACACCTTCGCGCGCAGCGCCTTCTGGGTGAACAGGTTCTTGTCGAGGACGACGAAGGCGTTGGTCTGCTCCTTGGGGAAGAGCAGCGCGCGGTTCTTGCGCAGCGTCAGCGACTCGTCGTGGCTCCACGCGCGCACCTGGTGCATGTCCCAATTCAGCTCCGCGCCGTTGTCCAGCACGACCTTGACGACGAATTGGTCGCGCCCCACGCTCTGGATGAACGTGGAGCTGATCAGCCGGTCGCGGAAGACGCCCTTGTCGAGCGCCTGCGCCAGTTCGAGCGCGGTATCCTTGTCGGCAAAGCGCTGTGCGGCGCCGGCCCGGCCGGCAACCCCGAGCATGAGGCCGGTCACCCCGGCGAGCAGGGCGATCCACCTTGCGGCCCGCGACAGCATCGGCTTGCGGTTCATCACGGATCCCTCACGTCCGGTTCAGGGCAGGTCCTCGCCCACCACGATTTCCACGTCCACGCCCGCGCGTTTCAGCCCGGCCGGCCGCATCGGCTGGATGAGCTGCCCGCCCGGGATCGCCCGCGCCATCGCGAGCGCGGCGCGGAGAAATTCCGGCCGGTAGTACAGCACCGACGGTCCGGGGTGGACGCCCTCCGCGGTCGACAGGTTCACCACTGCGATCTGCAGCCCGATCTGGTCTTCCAGCGCCCGCCGCTTCACCTCGCTCAGCAGCAGCGCGACCTTGTTCGCGCCGCCGGGCTTGCCCGTGGCGTTCAGGATCGCGATGCGCACGAGCGTGAGCGGCTCGGAGCCGGCCGCGTGTTCCGCGGCTTGCTGCGCCCCGGCGGAGAGCGCGACCGCCACGGACTGGCCCATCGCACCCGCCGCAGGCGGACTCATGGCGCCCGCTCCAGGTTGGCCCATGGCGCCCGCCGCAGGCGTGCTCCGGACATCGTCCGTCGGGGCGGCCGCGGGAAGAGCCGCCGCGCCCGCACTCGTGCCTGCGCCGGTAGAGGAAGTTGCGGCCGGATCGGCCGCCCGCACGGGCGCGACCGCGGCCAGCAAGACGATCGCCGCCAGGGCGAGCGCCGGCAGCAGCATCGTTCCCGCTGCGCCGCGCGGGCCCTTCGGGCCGGCCTGCCTGGAGTCCATTGCCATCGTCCCTGATGCGCAATCCGTCGTGACTTCCCCCTGCTGGCTTAAGGCCCGCGGGGTCGTCCCCTGACGCGCGGGCTGCCGGCGGGCGCGACACGTCCTGTGCCGCCGCCCGGAGAGGGAGCATTCGCTCCGGTCAATGCACGGACCAAGCCATGTCGCCTTAACCCCCTGATAAAGCATTTGACTTTTCCGCTCCAGGGTCCCTATCACTGGACAGCGAAATCCGTCCACCGGCGCACCGACGCGCAGGCGACCGCCATTGCAGGCCAGCAACCCAGCAGGCCAGCAACGCCGCAGGCCAGCAGCTTGGCAGGTCAGCAGCGCCGCAAGGCAGCGTCGCCCGCAGGCGTGCCGGCGCGAGGATTCCGTACCCGCGACAGGGAAGTCGGGGGCATGGCCGCCCTGCCGCTCTCTGCATCCGATGCCGGTTGCGAGACGCACCCGATGCTGATCCAATGCCAGTCCTGCGCCACCCGGTTCCGGATCGATCCTGCCCGGATTCCGCGCCGCAAGACGTTCGTGCGCTGCAAGGCCTGCGGCACGCCCATCTACCTCGATCCTTCGCTGGAGGGCGAGGAAGCGACGGAGTGGGCGGATGCGGGCCTCATTCCCGCCACGGAGTTTGAGGAGCCCGCGCTCGATGCGTCCACGTTCGGGACGCCCGCCGCGCAGCTTGCGTCCCACGCCGCCGGCGCAGGGCGCCTGCCTGCGGACGCAATGGGCATGTCCGCCAGCGGCATGGGCGAGCCGGGCGCAGGCGCCGGTCACCGCCCTGACGACGGGGAATCCGGGTCCGCGGACGGCCTGCTCGTGCAGTGCCCGAATTGCCAGTCGCGCTATCGCGTGCCCTCCGCGCCCCTGCAACGCCCCAGGATCAAGCTCAAGTGCTCGGTGTGCGGCCACCTCTTCGCCCCGCCGCCGGCCGCCGCCGCCGGAGGACCCGGCGAGACCCTGGACACGTTCTTCGCCGCCCACGGCGCCCCCGCAGCGCCGGCCCCGCAGGAAGCCGCGCAGTCCACGGCGGGCACCGGGCTGGACGAGTCGGCCGTGGAGCGGCTGCACGGAGCGCCCGCGCCCTTCGCGGCGGCCGAGCCGGTTCCCGATCCGGAGCAGGCCTACCTGGACGCGGTCGCGCTCGACCTGAACGACGAGGGCTTGCCGCCGGCAAAGAAGGTGCCCGACGAGCAGAAGTACCGGCTCTTCCTCCAGCCGGACGCGTTCAAGCCCCCGGGCGGCGGGGAAGCGGCCCCGCCCTCCGGCGCGCCTCCTGCGCCTGCCGCCGCGGAAGCTCAGGACGAGGAGCCCGTATTCGGCGCGGCCCCGGCGGAGACGCCCGCAACGTCAGCGCCTGCCCCTGGTGGAATGCCCGCGCCTGCCGAGGGCGGAGCGGCGGCGCCGGAGGAGGAATTCGTCCTTCCGCCCCTGGAAGGCGACCTCACCCTCGCTGCGCTGGAGCCCATTGCACCGGAAGGGTCCGTGACGGACACGTCGGCAGCTTCCGTGCCGGGGGCAGCGGCACGCGCGCCCGGCGGCGCCGAGGACGACCTGCCGCCCCTGGATGAGGATACGGACGAGCCACCCTCGCTGGAAGAGCTGGCGCAGCAGGACCCGGGCTTGCCGGAGCCGGAAGCGGAAGGCGCAACGGGTGCCGCTTCCGTCGCGCCGGACTTCGACCTCGACGCGTTGCCCCGGGACGCCTTCGAGGAACCCAAGCCGATGGACTACGAGCCGCCTCCGCCGCCTCCGCTAGGCGGCAGGGCCGTCGTCCCGTTCGAAGCGGGCGGGGGCAGGGAGGGCTCGCGGCCGCGCGAGGAGACGATCGAACGCGAACTGGCGCCCGGGCAGGTGGGCTGGCTCACCGACCGGCACCGCTTCCTGGTGCTGACCATCCTGGCCGGGGTGATGGTCGGCGCGATCGTGGGCTGGGGAGGCTGGCTGGCCGAGCGGCAAGACGCGGCCTCCCGGCCCTTCGCGTTCGAGTCCGGCCGCGCGCACCGCCTCGTGCTGGACGAGGCGCTCGACGGTCGCCCGGTGGTGCAGCGCAGCGGCAAGCACCTGTTCGTCGTCGAAGGCCAGCTCGTCAATCGCTTCCCCAAGAGCGTCAAGGTGAGCTGGGTGCGCCTGCGCGGCAAGTTGTACGGGGACACCAACGAGAACCAGCTCTTCGGCACCGCGCAGGCCTATCTCGGCAACGTCCTCACGCTGGAGCAGCTCGAGACCCTGGGCCCCACGGCCATTGCCGCCTACGGCGCGTACAACAACGGCCGCAACAACGTGAACTTCGAGATTCCGCCCGGCCGCAAGGTGGCGTTCCAGCTCGTCTTCATGGACGTGCAGGATCCGGTGCAGCGCACCGTCGCCGACGTCATCAGCTATGTGCGCGACGGCGTCACCGTCTATGTCGACGCACCGGATGGTGGATAGCGGGGCGCGGACACCCCTGGCCTGCCGGTAGGAACCCGGCCCGCGGGGTGGCAAGGCCCGGAGGAAGCGCACCTTGACGTGTCAGTCCAGCCGAAGTCGGAACGAATCGCCACGAAGATCGTCAGCACGCGGCGCTTGAGGGCAGTACGCCCGCAGAGTCATGGCGGCGACCTGCCGGTGCTGCCGCAAGTGACGCGCCGGAACCCCCCATCGCCTCCGCTCGAGCAACGGGTGATGCCGCCCGATAATACTGGCCTGCTCCCGAACCGTTCCTAGAAATCAACGCCACTCTTCCAGCAAACGCCATTCTTCGGGGTTCCAGTGCTTTTTGTGTGGGTTGGCGTGGTGGAAGCACGAATAGCCTGCAGGGATGTTCTTATTCCCCCAGGCATTGCAGTCATTTACGGTGCACATGGGGCCGGCTGAGCCGGAATACCCACCCATTAGGCCTGCGCATTGCGAACTACCGCAACTCCAATTCGCCCAATAATAGGTAGACGAGCTTGGGGGCGGGGGCGCGGCCGCCACTACATTGACTGAGCTCTGCCCGCAGTCTTCGGCTCCAATGAGATCGATAACGCAGACCCCAAACGTAAATATTCCAACGGTCCTAATTATGCCCTGCAATTCGCCGTTCAGGTTCACAATCGTTCCGAGAGGAGGCGCGCCGTTCCGGAACGTATCGGACGCGAAATACAAAGGGCCAGTGCCTCCGTTCGCGTTAGCGATCCTAGTTCTGCCCTGTTGATTCACTGTCAGGGTGCCTTGCACCGGGATGAGCGTGGGCCTGGCGACCACGATCGTGATGCGCAATTCGATATCGACATGGGCGCCCGCGGCATCGTTGATCGTCACGGTAAAGGGCGGAGAGATGCTCATCGTGATCCCGGAGCCCAGCATCGGCGCGGTGCCCAAGACGACGCAATTGGTGGCCAGCCCGATGCCCGCGGGCGGGGAACCCATCTTCAGGGCGCAGACATAAGGGGGCGTTCCTCCGGTCGCATGCAACGTCGCGGAGCCGCCCTGTCCGGAAATCCACGCGGGCATGACCGGCGTGGTGGCGTACATCATGCCGGACGTGTTGACTCCGATCTGTACCGGGCCGCTGGCGATGTTGAACGACACCAGATTCGTCTTGTTGATCACGGAGCCCACGTACGCTCCGATGGCGACTTGCAGCGCCGAGGTGCCCATGGCGGCGGTGAGCGTCACGCTGCCTCCGCCGATCTTGGGAATGACGATAGGGCCCGCGGCGTTCTTGCCATCCAGCAGCCCGTCCTGGGCATCCGCCGCCAAGGCTTTGGCCAAGTCGATGGCCCGCACATTCAATGTCGCGGCCTACTCGGCAATACCGGCGAGCACGAGACTGTAGTTCCGGTCGTTCATGCTGGGCGTCTGCATGGCGGTGGCGTCGCCGGCGGACCCCGGCGCCGCGGCGAGGATGTCGAACATGTTGAATTGGAAGGCCACCCCCGCATTCGATGAGGCAACCGCCGTGTCGAGCGGGGTCCCGTTCTTGGCCAGTTCTCGCGCCCGTGCAGCCGCCATGTCGGTGAGGGGTGTCACCGTGGCCTAGACCGTTCCCGCGGGCAGCACGGCGGTCAAGGCGTCCGTGGCCGCGAGATTCACCGCGAGACCGGACGCCTCGTCAATGTATGAGCCTCCCGTTGCCACGGCGAGGATGGGCGCTGTCGGCACCGCCGTCAGGACGACCGAGTACCCGCCTTTGCTGTCGGTGATCGTGGTTCCGAGCAGCGCGCCTTGGCTGCCATCGGCATTCAACTGGTAGAAATTCACCGTCGCCCCCGTGAGAGGGGCGTCCACCGCGTTGCCTATCAGGTTCGGAGTAGTCGCCGCGGAGCTGGTGGTCAGCGGTGCGGGTACGGCGACGACGTCTCCACTACTTCCGTTGTCAATGCAGGCCGAAATAGCTGCGCACACGGCAAGGCCGAGCAATGCCCTGATGCAGAGCGCCTTCATAGTCCCCCGTGGAATTGGAGATACAACAATCCCCTCTCCGACTTTCCGCTGCGGGACGCACTTATATCTCGACTCTATCCGCGAGCCGCACCTGCGCGATGTTTTGCAGCTGAACCGCCAAGACACGCGAATCGAATTCCCCCTGGCTGTCCTTAACACGAGAATCGAGCGGATTGCCATGTGGCACCGTTTCGCGTCGCCCCTGGCGGGCGCTGCCTCGCAGACGTCGCTCCGCGCCACATGGCGCCTCGCTCTCCCAACGAACTCCCTGACCTGATTGCGGGATTCTCCAGCCCTTGCCGCGCCCCATGGCTTGCGCCTACAGTGGGCTCTGCCCAGTGACGGGCAGTTCCTCGCATGCCGAACGCCGCGCAACCGGCGCCCGCAACACGGCAGCGGCCTCCTCAGGGAAGACGAGGCGACCCATGTCCGTTTCCGAATTTCCCCCCCGTTCCGACGCTCCGGCCCGGTCCGTGACTCTGCCCCGGTCTGATGCTCAGGTCGGTTCCGGCACCCAGTCCCGGTCCGAGACTCCGCCCCGGCCCGACGCTCTGTCCCGCTCCGGCGCGACCTCCCGCGGCGCCGCACCGCGCGCAGCGCGTGGCGATGCACAGGGCCCAGGGCGCGGCGATTCCCAGCGTCCGGCACGCGGCTCCGGCAGCGTCCTGGCCACCATCAAGGACCAGGCGGACATCCTCCAGATCATCGGGGAAAAAGTGGCGCTGACGCCCAGCGGCGCCAACTACAAGGGGCTTTGCCCGTTTCACACGGAGAGGACCCCGTCGTTCATGGTCAATCCCTCACGCCGCATGTTCCACTGCTTCGGCTGCAACGCCGGGGGGAGCGTGGTGGACTTCGTGATGGCCTACGAGCGGATGGACTTTTCCCAGGCAGTGCGCGCGTTGGCCGAGCGGCTGGGGCTGGATCCGGGCCAGGGCCGCGGGCCGAAGCACGAGGGCCTGCGCGCGCTGGAGCTGGCCCGCCGCCACTACCAGGACAACCTGCTCAAGCTTCCCGAGGCGGAAGCCGCGCGGGCCTACCTGCGCGGCCGCCAGCTCGACGAGGCGGCCTGGAAGGCCTTCGGCCTGGGCTACGCGCGCGACGAATGGCGCGGCTTTTCCGACTATGCGCTGGGGCAGGGCCTGAGCCAGGCGGACCTGCTGGACAGCGGGCTGGTGCGGCTCAACCCGAGCGGGCGGCCCTTCGACATGCTGCGCGGGCGGGTCGTCTTCCCGATCCTCGATCCCGGCTCGCGCTGCATCGCCTTCGGCGGGCGCATCCTCGCGGGACAGGAAGGCCCCAAGTACATGAACACGCCGGAGACGCGGCACTACCACAAGGCCCAGGTGCTCTTCGGCCTGGCCCAGGGGCAGGAGGCGATCCGCCAGTCGCGCCAGGCGATCCTCGTGGAGGGCTACCTGGACGTGATGCGCATGCACCTGTCCGGCTTCCGCCAGGCGGTCGCCACCTGCGGCACGGCGCTGACCGCCGAGCACCTGAAGCTGCTGGAGCGCTACGCGGACAAGGCCGTGCTGCTGTTCGACGGGGATGAGGCGGGGATCAAGGCGGCCCTGCGCAGCGCGCCGCTGTTCCTCAACCGGGGCATGGAGGCGCGCGTGGTGCTGCTGCCGGACGGACTCGATCCGGACGACTTTCTCGTGCAGCGCGGGGCGGAGGCGTTCCGGCCGCTGCTGGAGCGGGCGCAGCCGCTGCTGGAGTTCCTCGTGCTGACGACGCTCAAGCGCAACGGCGCCGGGCCGGAGGGCCGGCAGCGCACGCTCAACGCGCTCCTGCCCCTGCTCTCGGAGATCCGTCAGCAGGCGACGCGGGAGCTGACGGTGCGGCACCTGGCGGACCTGGTCGAGGTGCGGGCCGAGGCGGTGTTCGAGCTGCTCGAGGCGCCCGGGGCCGCGCGCGGACGCCGGGGCGGGCGGGCAGCCGACGGGCAGGCGCATGGGTCCGGCGCCGGGCAAGCGCCGTCCGCGCAGACCGAAGCCGCCGGGGCGGCGGCGGGAGCCGTGCGCCGGGAGCTGCGCCACCAGCGCCTCGCGCTGGGCCTGCTGCTGCGCCAACGCGGGCTGCTGCCGCTCGCGCGCGAGCTGCTGCGGCCGGAGGACCTGAGCGACCCGCCCTTGCGCGCGCTGTACGACAAGCTGCTGCGCCTGGAGCCGGGGCAGTTTTCCGCGCTGGAGACGGGGGAGCTGGGCGCGCTGTTTCCCGAGCTGGAGGTGCCCCTGCGGGCGCTGCTGGTGGACGAGCCGAGTTCCCTGCGCCTGACCGACCGCGAGGGCCGGCCCGCCCTGGGCGATGGCCAGGCGACCCTGCGCGCGGAGATTGCCCGCATCAAGGAGACGGAGAAGGAGCGGCTGTTCCAGCACCTCAAGCGCGCCCTGGGCACGGCCGAGGAGGAGCTCGCGGCGCGGCGCTACCTGCGCCTGCGCAACGAGCTGCGCGAGCAGATGGGCGAGGCGCGCGGGACGGCGGCGCCCCTGTTGCCAAAGCAGCCGGCCCAACCCGATTCCCCCGTCGGCCCCCCGGTTGCTTAGGCTCCGTCTGGAAATGCAGAACGCAGGGGCTCCGCCCCTCACACCCCGGCGGGCGCCGGGGGCCCCCGCACCCCCAATCCATGCGGAAGCCGCGCTTGCGCGGCTTGCGCCACAAGGGCCCGGCCATTGCCGGTGTGGCTCGCGCCGCCGCGGCCCCCCTCTGGACGGGTGGTCCGGACGGAGAGGAGCGACGGTGGTATCCGCCCAGGAACGGTGCTACGAACGATTGGGAGAAAGCGATCGGGCTATCGGTCGGTGCCGCAGGGAAATACCGGGGAGGAACACGTGGCAAAATTCGACTACACCGCGTACTTCGGACCCATCACGGCCCTGGGGGACGCCCTGCGCGAGAGCCCCGCGCGCTTCTGGGAACCCACGCCCGAGCAGCTCGAGCAGCCCCACGAGTACGTCCTGTACCTGGGCTGCAATGTGCTGCGCACGGTGCACCTGGCCGAGGCCATCGTCGCCGTGCTGAACGCGCTGGGCGTGGACTTCATCGCGCTGGGCGGGCCGTCGAACTGCTGTGGCATCGTGCACCACCGCAACGGCGACATGGACGCGTCCGCGCGCCTCACCCAGCACACCCTGCGCAAATTCACGGGCACGCAGGCAAAGGCCGTGCTGATGTACTGCCCCTCCTGCCATGCCCACATGGATAGCCTCCTGCCCGGGGGCGATTTCGAATTCGACTTGCCGTACCTGCACGTCACCGAGTTCATCGCCGCGCGCCTGGGCGGGATCAAGTTCCGCAAGCCGATCCCGCGCCGCATTGGCGTGCACGCCCACGCCGGGTTTCCCCAGCAGCGCAGCGACACGGAGCACACGCTGGCCATCCTGCGCGCCATCCCGGAGCTGGAAGTGATCGAGCTGGCCGCGGACGAGACGTGGGGCCGCGCCTGCACGCCCACCCAGATCGCGCCGCTCGGCCCCGCGCGCTTCCGCTCCATGGTGGCAGGGATGTTCGCCGCGGCCCGCGCGCAGCGCTGCGATGGCGTGGCCGCCGTGTACCACTCCTGCTACCGGGAACTGCTGCCCAGCCAGGCGGAGCACGGCCTGGAGATGCTCAACTACGTGGAGCTGCTGGCGGAGGCGATGGGGCTGGGGCCCTTCGATGCGCGCTACAAGACCTTCAAGCTGGCCCAGGATCCCGAGGCGGCCTACGCCGAATTGGCCCCCCGCGCCGCCGGGCGCGGCCTGAGCCTGGACCGCCTGCGGCAGACCCTGTATTCGCACTTCGCCCCGGCCTCCCCGGCCACCCGGGCTGCAGGCGGCAAGGGCGGACCCGCCTGAGCCGGCCGCGCCTCCCGCCGCGGCAACCAGGGCTGTCCAGCGCTGCCGGCTTGGCCTCCCGCCGCCGCGCCACGGCGACCTCTGCTCCGGCCCGCCTGACGCCAGGCGCCGCGGAGAAACGATCCGGACGAATCAGGGCGCCGTTCCCACACCTGCCCGAGGGGCTGCCATGGATTTCGGAGTGTGCCTGGCGTCGAAGGTGGACGAGATCGGGATCGTGGCCCACGCGGAGAACCTGGGCTACTCCCATGCCTGGCTCACGGACTCGCCGATGGTGCGCTCCGAGGTGCACGCCTGCCTGGCGCTCGCGGCGCAGCAGACGCGCAAGATCAAGCTCGGCACCGGCGTCGCGGTGCCCGACCTGCGCATCGCGCCCGTGATGGCGCAGGGGATCGCCACGATTGCGCGGCTGGCGCCCGGCCGCACGTTCCTCGGCGTCGGCTCCGGCAATTCCGCCTGGTTCGCGATGGGCCAGCGGCCGCCCAAGGTCGCGGCCATGGCCGAGTACCTGCGCGTGGTGCGGGCGCTGCTGGCCGGGGAGCGGGTGGACTTCACCGTGCACGGCCGCACCGCACCGATCCAGTTCCTCCTGACCGACTACAAGTTCATCGACTTGAGCCACAAGATTCCGATCTACCTGTCCGCCTTCGGCCCGAAGGTGCAGGCGCTGGCGGGCGAGTACGCCGACGGCATCGTCATCTCGATGCCCCGCGTGGAGCGGGCCGAGGATGCCCTGCGCCATGCGCGGGAAGGGGCGCAGCGCGCCGGGCGCTCGCTGGACGGATTCATGACCTGCCTGTTCCGCTCGGTGGTCGTGCTGGAGCCCGGGGAGGCCGCCAACTCCGAGCGCATCGTGCGCGAGGCGGGTCCGTCCATCATGGCGACGGTGCACTACCTCTACGAGAAGCTGCGCAAGACGGGCGGAGAGCCGCCGTCCTTCGTGCGCCCGATCTGGAAGCGGTTCTGCGCCCTGCTGGACGGGGTTCCGCCCGAGCTGCTGCACTTCAAGCTGCACCAGGGGCACAGCACCTTCCTGCCGCCGGAGGAGGCGGAACTGATCACGGAGGAGCTGGTGCGGGCCACGTGCCTGCTGGGCCGGCCGGAGGAGCTCGCCGAGCACATCCGCGCCCTGGAGCGCGAGGGCGTGCAGCAGCTCATGTTCCAGCCGCCCGTCGCGCACCAGTTCCGCATCCTCGAGAACTTTTCCCGCCAGGTCATGCGGCTGCTGTGAGGGGGGCAACCTCATCCCCCCGACCCCCTTCTCCGGGGGGCCCCTAACCCCCGGCCGCCTTTCCCCAGGAGCAGGCCCCTATCCCCCCGGCCTCCTTTCCCCGTAGAGGGGAAAGGGGGAGCACGGCTTGATCGTGCGAGGCCGAAAGCCGTTGCCCCTCCCCCCAGGAGAGGCCCGGAGCGGCGCAGCCTGGATTCCGCGGAGCAGCGGTGCTAGGGAATGCCTGGGGAAGGGAATCAGTCCGTCCGGTCCGTGATTCTGAAAGTCCTCGGGCAAGCCGACAGCCCATCCGCCCTGACGACGAGGGTGGGGTGCGGCGCACGCCGTCTCCGGCACACCGCCCGCTCTGGGGGAGGAAGCCATGCGCGCGCACGCATCCGTCCGGATCGGGCTGCTCTGCCTTGGCAGCGCCGCTCTATGGGCCGCCCTCGCGGCCGCGCCCGTCTCGGCGCAGAAGTACGGCGGAACGCTGCGGGGACCGCTGTATGAGGGCCCGCCGAGCCTGTCGATCCACGAGGAATCCGCCATATCGGCCATCTGGCCGGTCCTGCCCTTGTACAACAACCTTCTCCTCTACGATCCGGCGCGCAAGATCGAGAGCGTGGAACACGTGGTGGGGGAGCTGGCCGAGAGTTGGGCCTGGAGCGAGGGCGGGACGCGCCTCACGTTCAAGCTGCGCCGCGGCGTCAAGTGGCACGACGGCCAGCCCTTCACCGCGGCGGACGTCAAGTACACGTTCGACCTCGTGCGGGGCGCCAGTGACAAGCGCCTCAAGCTCAATCCCCGCAAGGCCTGGTACGGAAACGTCAAGGAGATCGTCACCGGCGGCGACTTCGAGGTCGCTTTTGTCCTGAAGCGGCCCCAGCCTTCGCTGCTGTCCATGCTCGCCAACGGATTGGCGCCGATCTATCCCGCTCACGTGAATCCGGAAGCGCTGCGCACGAGCGCGGTGGGCACCGGGCCGTTCCGCCTCAAGGAGATGCAGCCCGACCAGGTTCTGCTGCTGGAGAAGAATCCCGGCTATTTCGTGAAAGGCCGGCCCTATCTCGACGCGATCCGGTATGTGGTCATCAAGGCCCGGCCGGCGCGCACGGCGGCGATGATTGCCGGGGAGCTGGACATTGCCATGCCCGCCACGGGCACGCGCGCAGTGCGCGACCAGGTGCTGGCGGCCGTGCCGACGATAATGGTGCAGGAGGTCTCGTTCAACTCCGCCGACAACATCCTGCTCAATACCCGCAAGCCACCCTTCGACAATCTAAAGGTGCGCCAGGCCGTCAGCCTGGGCATGGACCGCGGGGCGGCGATCAAGTCCTATGCCGACGGCTTTGGGGTGCCCGGAGGAGCCGTTCTTCCCCCGCCCTACGGCGCCTGGGGCCTCAGCCGCGAGGAGAGCGCGCGCCTGCCCGGGTACGGCGATCCGGCGCGGGACAAGGCGCGGGCGCGCCAGTTGCTGGCGGAGGCCGGCTACGGACCGGGCCATCCGCTCCAGGTCACGGTGTCCACCCGCTCCGTCGAGTCCTTTGTCGACGTGGCCACGTGGGTCGTGGATCAACTGCGGCAGGTGGGGATTGAAGGCACGCTGGAGAACGTCGAATCAGGCGTCTGGTTCGGACGCCTGGCGCGCCGCGAATTCCAGCTGGGGGTCAACCTGACCGCCGTGGCACCGGATGACCCGGACGCGAACTTTCTGGAGAACTATACGTGCGGGTCGCAGCGGAACTACACCGACTTCTGCAGCACGGAGATTGACGCGCTCATCGCCGCGCAGTCCCAGGAGCTGAATCCGGCCAAGCGCCTGCAGATGGTGCACGAGATCGACCGGCGGCTGCAGCTCGAGGCGGCGCGCCCGATTCTCGACCACAAGCTCGAAGCATTCCTCAGCTGGCCGTACGTGAAGAACCTGACCGCCC
>JBGOTW010000083.1:0-14629 GCA_041476685.1 bacterium
ATCCGGGTCAAGCTTACTGACTGGCCAAATCAAGGCGTTCAAACCTGTCGAAATCGTGAGCATAAACCGCGAATCTGATCGTGAACAGGAGTGGAAGGTTCCACACGGAAGGGCTTCCAGACAGCTGCACTGTCTCAAAACCATCGCTGCGGTAGGTTGATCGTGAACTTTGCATGTGCTTCGGCGTTCGAAAGAATAAGGGAGCGTTTGGGTTTTTGATCTCGGTCAACAAAAAAAATGTTGACCATGCCCATCCGAAAGGCTAGTCTCTAGGAGAAGCGATCGGCTCCGCCAGAGGAGGGAGCCCCGGTATCAGGGAGGACACCATGATCTCAACGACATCCATCGCGCACGGCAACCTGGCCCTGGCTGGCCAGGCCGCCCCTGGCGGCGCCGCGCACGTGCAGTGCATCAGCCCGTACCTCAATCCCGCTCACGTCCTGTCGCCGCCACGGGCTTGGCTGGAAGCGCTGTTGGACGGGAGCATCAGCTGGGAATTCTTCCGGCTACGCTACAAGAGCTTGCTGCGCTCGCGCTTCAAGGCCGATGCGGAGCCCTTCTTCGCCCTGCTGGACGAGTCCGGCCCCGGGCGGGAGTTGGTGCTGACCTGCCACTGCCTGGCTGGCGCGTGCCATGTGGAAGTGGCCCGCGAGTTCCTGGACAAGCTGCGGGAGCAGGAGCCTTATCGGCGCTGGGTCACCCAACGGCGGCAGGTGACGCTGTTCCCCCTGCCCCTGAACCATGCGAGTCGAGCGGCGCACTAGGCCCGCAGCACCAGACTTCGCAGCGCCAGCCGCGCGGCAAAGTGACCCGAGCGCGGCCAGCCGGGCGGCTCGGCAGGCAATACAGTCCGTGCGATGGCATAGTCCGTACAGTGGCACAGTCCGTCCAGTGACGCATTTGGCGCCGCCCCGGCAGGCTTGCAATGTCGCGAGCGTCCGTCAGAACCATCCGAACACCCGTCGCGCACCATCCCGGCGGCCGGCCGTGCACACCCCTCGCCTTGGCGGGGGAGGCCGCTATCCGGGCTAGCCGTTGCACTCGGGGGGCCACCCTCCCGTCCCCCGAGTGCATCCGGCCTAGCTTTCTCCCTGTCCCCGACGCCAGCGGCAGGTTATCCTTCTCGCTCATGCCCGCTAGACCTTGGCGCGCAGTCAACGCGCGTTGCCGGCGCCGCGGGGCGCTTGGACAGCGCGGCCTGCCTTGACACCGTCTCTGGAGCCGTCCGCCGTGGAAGCCACGCAGTCCTTCACCTACTTCGGCCGCTTCCAGGTGCGCGCCTACCGCTGGCCCAACGGGCTGCAAGCCCTGCTGGTTCACAATCCCCTCGCGCCCGTCGCCGCATTTCTCACCCACTACACCGTGGGCAGCGCCTCGGAGGGGGAGCACGAGCGCGGGCTGGCCCATTTCTTCGAGCACATGATGTTCCGCGAGACGGCGCGGCTCAGGGACGGGGACTTCGACCGGATCATGGCGGAGGCGGGCGGAGTGGGCCTGAACGCCTCCACCTCCTACGACACGACCCAGTACTACGTGAGCGTGCCTGCGGCGAGCCTGGCGCGGGTGATCGAGGTGGAGGCGGACCGCATGGTCAATTTGCGCCTGAGCCCGGACCTGGTCGAGAAGGAGCGCGGCGCGGTGCTGGGCGAGATGCGCATGTACAAGGACATGCCCTCCGACCAGTTCTACAACGGCCTGATGGCCGCGGCGTTCCAGCGCCACCCGTACCGCCACCCCATCGTCGGCTACACCGAGCAGGTCGCCGCGTTCGGCACGGCGGACTTCGCCCGCTTCTACCGCGCCCATTACGCACCCAACCGCGCCCTGGTGCTGATCGCGGGCGGCTTCGACGAGGAAGCGGTGCTGAGCCTGCTGGACGCGGCCTACGGCGCGCTCCCGCCCGGCGCGCCGCGACCGGAACCCGCCGCCTCCGAGCCGACCCCGCGCGAGCCGCGCCGGGTGGAGCTGACCCACGACAAGGTCACCTCCGAATCGCTCTACATCGCGACCCACACGCCGGGACTGTTGCACGCGGATTTGCCGGCCCTGGCCCTGCTCGCCGCCGTGCTCGCCGACGGCCGCTCCTCGCCCCTGCACCGCCGCCTCGTGCTCGACGGCCTGGCCACCTCCGCTTCCTGCGGCGTGCTGGACGTGGACTATCCGCTCGTCTCGCCGGGACTGTTCCTGGTGAATGTCTCCCTCCGGCACGGCGTCGCCGCCGAGCGGGCGGAGGCCGTCTGGGACGCGCTGCTGGCCGAATACGCCCAAGACGGCATTCCCCCAGCCGAGCTGGAGCGCGCGCGCAACCAGATACGGCTCGGCACGTACTCCTCCCTGCAGACCAACATGAGCCTGGCGCGGCAGCTGGGCGGGTTCTGGGTGGCCTGCGGCGACGCGCGCTACGGCGAGACGCTGCTGGAGCGGCTGCTGGGCGTGACGGCCGAGGATATGCGGCGCGTGCTGGGCGCCTATCTGGCCGTGCCCGGCCGCATCACCGTCGTCCAGCGGCCCGGCGGGGGCGCCGTTACGGCGGGGGCGGGCACACACTCCGCCGCGGGGGCTTGAGCATGCGCATCCTCCACGAGCGCTTCGCGGGCATCCCGCTCACCCACGTGAACTGCATCTTCCCCGGCGCGGGGTCCTGCCTCGATCCCGCGGAGCGGCGCGGCCTGACCCGCACGACGCTGCGCCTGATGTTCGCCGGCGCGCGGGGACTGAGCAATGCCGAGCTGCACGGGCGGCTGGAGCGCCTCGGCGCCTCGATGGGCTACTCGGTCGCGAACGATCACATTGCCCTGCGCATGGTCACCCTCACGGAGAACCTCGACGCCGCGCTCGACCTGTTCCTGGCGGCGCTGCACGAGCCCAATCTCGACGCCCAGGAGTTCGCGCGGCTCAAGGCCGACGGTATCAGCTCCTGGCAGGCCGACCGCGAGGAGTCCAAGTCCCTCAAGGCCCAGGAGGTGTACCTGCACGAGACCTATCGCGGCGGACCCAAGGGCTACCAGCCCGATGGGACGCTCGACGGGCTGCGTACGCTCGACCTGGGCGCCGCCCAGGCCCACTACCGCGCCCTGTTCGGGCAGGCCGAGCCGTTCCTGGCCGTGTTGACCGACCTCTCGCGGGAGGAGACCGAACAGCGCCTCGCGCCGCGCATCAGGCCCCCGCCTGGGAAGCCCCTGGGCAATCCCTGGGCTGACTTCCGGCCCCCGCGGCCAGCCGGCCGGCGCGTGCTGCTCCTGCCCGATCCCGGCACCGAGACCGACGAGATCGTGCTGGGCGGCTTCACCGTCGCCGAGACGGCGCCCGAGTGGCACGTGCACCGCCTGATCGCCCTGCTCTTCGGCGGCGACATGAACTCGCGCCTGTTCCGCGTGGTGCGCGGCGAGCGCGGCCTGTCCTACGGGGCGAGCTGCTGGTACGAGGCACAGCACGGCCGCTGCCCGCGCAACCAGGTCTCGCCCTTCACGCTGTACACGTTCCCCTCGGCCGAACACACCGCCGAGGCGCTGCCCCTGCTGCTTTCCCTGTACGAGGAGCTGGTGGACAAGGGCTTCACCGCGGAGGAGCTGCAGCGCGGGCGGGAGACGCTGCAACGCTCCCACGCCTTCCTCAGCGACACGCCGCAGAAGAAGCTGGCGCTCAAGGCGCAGGAGGCCCTCTACGGCATCCGCGTGGACGACGAGGCGACGAACCGCGCGAAGCTGGAAGCGACGAGCGCGGCGGACGTGCTGCGCGTCCTGCGGGCCACCCACGATCCGAAGCGGCTGACGCTGGTGCTGCTGGGCGACCCGGAGCGCGTGGAGTCCCTCGCGCGGCAAGTGCCGGGGATGGAGGAATTCCGGACGATCCAGTATCCTCATCTCTAGACGCCCAACTTAGGTACGCCGTCGCCCCGGACGCTTGCCCGGGCAGGCGGAAGGGAGCGTCCCGCTGCGGGCTCTCGGCCCCTTGCGCGCCGGGCCGCGAGCCGCTCCGTTGCCCTCGGGTGCTTGCCATCGAGTGCTTGCCATGCGGCAGACCACGCTCATCCTGCTGGAGTGCCGGCCGCGGGAAACACTCGCCGGGCCGCGCGTGCCGCTGCTCTGGCGGCACCACGCTTCGGAGATTGCCGCGGCCCTCTCGCCGCTGGAGCTCGTTCAGGTGGCCGGGCCGGAGGAGGCGGAGGACGCGGCCTACGACGCGGCAATCCTCGGATTCAGCCGCATCGTCGCCGTGGGCAGCACGGCGGTGGTGCACGGTCTGGTCAATGGCGCGATGCGGCTGGCGGAGGGACACCGGCGGCGCATGAAGATCGGCTTCCTCAGCCTGGGCCCGCGCGGTCCGTGGGCGCGCACGGTGGGCCTGCCCAGCGCGCTCGCGCGGCGGCTGGAGATCCTGGCCGCGGGCCACACGCTGCCCTACGACGTGGGGCGGGTGGAGTGCCGGAGCCCGGCGGGCGGCGCGACGGATAGCACGACCGTCTCGCGCCACTTCCTGCTGGGCGCGGCCTGCGGGCCGCTGAGCGCGTCATGGGACCTGGGCGACCTGCCGCCCCTACGCCTGGCCCGGATCGCCGGCAGCCTGATCGAGGCGAGCGGGCGCTGCCTGGCCGGCAGCGCGCCCCAGGTGGCCCTGGAGGTGGACGGAACGGAGGTGTACCGCGGCCCGTGGGCGCTGGGCCTGGTGATGGGCGGGCGGCACTACCCCTTCCTCGGCGAGACTGCCCCGCAGGCCAATCCCTCCGACGGGACGCTGGACGTGGCGTGGGTGCCTGCGGCGAGCATGCTTGGGATGGCTGGGCGGGCGCTGGGACTCTGGCTGGGCGGCGAGATCTTGCCGCAGCCGTCGCGCTGCCAGGGCCACGAGATCCGCATCGTGCCGCTGGGCGAGGGCGCCCCGCAGACCATCGCTGCGGACGGCGTGCCGATCGGCTTCCTGCCCGCGACCGTGCAGGTATTGCCGCACACGCTGCCCGTGATCGTCGAGTCGGTGGCGGCGCGGGTGCGCGAGCGTTCGCGCGCTGCCGCGGAGCTTGGACCGGCGGCCTTCGCGGGCGGGCTGCGCGCGGTCGGCCTGCGCAAGATGAGCGTGAGCCTGCACGGCCTGCGCCGCAAGCTGCGCTGGCGCCGTCAGCCCTGGGCGCCCGATTCGCGGTAGCGTTCCAGCTCTCCCGCCAGGCTCGTCCACTCCGCCACCGTGGCGTCCAGCTGCGCCTGCGCCTCCTGCCGTTCGCGCTGCTCCTGCTGTACGCGTTCCCACGGCGTCGTCTGGAAGTAGGCGGCCGCGGCGAAGCGCCGGTCGAACCCGGCCAGCGTCTCCTCCAGGCTGGCGATCCGCCCCTCCAGCTTGTCCACCTGCTTCTTCAGGCGCAGGGCGTCCCGCCGCCGCGCCTTGCGGTCCAGGTTCTCTTGCACCGCGGGCGACGGGCCGCCATTGCCGCGGCTGCCGGTTGCTCCGTTGCCCGTCCCGCCGCCCAGCGCGGCTCCCGTAAGGACCGAGCCGGCGCGCAGGACGCCGCGGCCCTGGGGCACGGTCAGGTAGTCGGCGCCCTGTTTCGCCAGGTAATCCTCATAGCTGCCGACGAAGTCCTCCAGCCCCGCCGCGCTCAGCGCCAGCACGCGCCCGGCCAGGTGCGAGACGAAGTGGCGGTCGTGGCTGACGAAGACCAGCGTCCCCTGGTAGGCCAGCAGCGCCGCCAGCAGCGCCTCGCGGCCCTCCAGGTCGAGGTGGTTGGTGGGCTCGTCGAGCACCAGCACGTTGTCCCGCCGCAGCATCAGGTGCCCGAGCAGCAGCCGCGCCGCTTCTCCCCCGCTCAGCGCGCCGACCGGCTTGAGCACGTCGTCGCCCGAGAACAGCACGCGCCCCAGCGTCCCGCGGATCGTCCCCACCTCCTCCAGCGGCGCCTGCCCGTAGAGCCAGTCGTACACGTTCGCCTTGCCGCTCAGCAGCTCGTGGTGGTCCTGGGCGAAGTAGCCCAGGCGCATCTCGTAGCCGGGCTTGATCTGGCCCGCGTCGGGCTCCAACCGCCCCGCGAGGATCTTGAGCAGCGTGGACTTGCCCACACCGTTCGGGCCGATCACGGCCACCTTCTCCCCGCGCCCGATCGCGAAGCCGACGCCGTCCAGCACCGGCTTGCCCCCGTACGCCTTGCGCAGCCCCGTCACCGCGAGCGCCTCCTTGCCGCTCGGGCGCAGGGGCCTGAAGGCGAAGCTGGGCGAGCGGCGCGAGCTGCGTTTGATGTCCGGCAGCTCGATCCGCTCGAGCTGCTTGACGCGGGACTGGGCCTGGCGGGCCTTGGAGGCCTTGGCCTTGAAGCGGTCAATGAAGCGCTGGGTCTCCGCGACCTTGTCCTCCAGGCGCGCGATCTCCGTGTCCTTCTGCGTCTGGGCGAGACTCTTGGCCGCCTCGTAGGCGTCGTAGCCGCCCGGGTAGATGCGCAATTCCTGGTAGTCCAGGTCCGCGATCTCGGTGCACACGGCGTTCAGGAAGTGCCGGTCGTGGGAGACGATGACCAGCGCGCCGCGGAACGCCTGCAGGTACTGCTCCAGCCAACGGATCGAGAGCAGGTCGAGGTGGTTGGTGGGCTCGTCGAGCAGCAGCAGCTCCGGATCGTGGAACAGGGTCTGCGCCAGCAGCACGCGCAGGCGGTAGCCGCCTGACAGCTCACGCATCGGCCGCCCGTGCCGCTCGGCGGGGATGCCCAGGCCCTCCAGTAGCGCCGCCGCCTGGGCCTCCGCCTCGTAGCCGTCGTTCTCGCCGATCACCTGCTCCAGCTCGGCGAGGCGGTGTCCGTCCGCGTCGCCCAGCGCCGCCGCACCGCTCCCGTTCCCGCTTTTGGCAATGCGGCTATCAGCTCCGTGACCGTCGGCACCCGTGCCGGCACCACCCACCCGCTCCAGCAGCCGCGCCTTCTCGTGCAGCGCGCTCCACAGGCGGGGCCGGCCCATCAGCACGACGTCAACCACCGCCATCGCGTCGAACTGCGCCTGGTCCTGGCCCAGCACGCCCAGGCGCAGGTCGTTGTTGCGCTGGATCTTGCCGGACTCCGGGGCCATCTGCCCGGCCATCAGCTTGAGCAGGGTGCTCTTGCCCGTGCCGTTCGCGCCGACCAGGCCCGTGCGCTCGCCCGGATGGAGCTGCCAGGAGACGTCCTCGAACAGGATCTGTGCGCCGAAGCGCATTGCGACATTGGACAGCGTCAGCATGGCGAGGCAACGGGCGGCGGAGGGAGAGACATGGGCAGCGGAATGAGGGGCAAGCGCTCAGGCGCGGGCTCAAGCATGCGGCGGCTTCGCTTGGCGGTCCAGGAGGGCCAGCGCCCGGCGCGCCGCCCGCGTGCGCGCGATCAGCAGGCCGGCGTACACGCCGATCACGACGACGAACAGGCCGTAGGCGGCGAAGACGTACTCGGCATACTTGGGCATGGGCGCGCGAGCGAAGAAGGATCGGCCGGCCGGCTTGCAGCAATCCTTGCAGTATACCAGCCGCGCCGGGGCGCGGCCAGCGCCGCTATTCGCACCGCTCCTGCTCGGCCGCGATGCGACCCAGCGGATCAGAAAGATATACGCTGCGGCAGGTCAGCCCGCCCCGTTCCGCACGGTATTCTAGAAGGAGCGACCCATCCGGCCGGACGCGCACCGTCTGCGGCTCCCCGCGCGCGGCCAGCAGGTCGGCCTGGTCGTGCCCCACCCAGCCCAGGGTCATGACACCGTGCCCAGGCTGCGGGGCGGGGGCGCTACTGGCGCACGCGGCCAGCAGAAACAGCAGCCCTGCCGCCTCGCACAGACCGTCCAGGCGGCGCAAACCGTGCCAACGGGGCCGGCCGGGCCAACCGCGCCGACCGTGCACCCCAACGCCGGTCATGGGGCCTCCCGGGGTTGCGAGGCGCCCTAGCGCGGCGCCGCGGCGATGTTTCCGCCGTCCACCGGCAGCACCGCGCCGGTCGTGCGCTCGGACAGGGCGAGGTGCACGAAGGCCCGCGCCACGTCCTCGGGCAGGACGGCCTTGTGCAGCAGGTTGCCGGACAGGTACTCCTCCACGCTCACGCCGCGCTTGGCCGCCCGCTGTTCCAGCACGCCGTCGCCGAACAGATTCGTCGGCACGCGGTCCGCGTTGACGGCATTGCTGCGGATGCCGAGCGCGCCGTAGTCCAGGGCATACTGCTTCATCAGCGCCACCACGGCCGCCTTGGGCAGCGTGTAGGGGCCGAGATCAGGGCCGGGATTGAAGGCCGACTTCGAGGCGTTGAACAGGAGCTGGCCGCCGGTACCCTGGCGCTTGAACACCTGCACGGCGGCGGCGGCCACGTGCTGGTGGGCGAAGAAGTTCAGCTCGAAGCTGGCGCGCAGCTCCGCCTCGGGACAGTCGGCCATGGCGCCCTGCCAGACCCGGCCCGCGTTCGACACGACCAAGTCCAGCCCGCCGAAGCGCAGCACGGCCTGCTGCACGGCCCCGCGCACCGCCTTGGCATCCGTCACGTCGAGCGGGACGGCGAGGACGCCCACGCCCCGCTTGCGCACCTGATCGGCGGCGTCCTTGAGCCGCGTCTCGTCCAGGTCCAGCAGCACCAGGTGCGCGCCCTGCTCCGCGAGGGCCAGCGCGGTCGCCAGCCCGATGCCCGACGCCGCGCCCGTCACCAGCGCCACCTGCCGCGCCAGGGCCTTCTCCGCGCCCTTGCCCAGCTTCGCCTGCTCCAGCGACCAGTACTCCATCTGGAACAGCTCCAGCGGGCCCAGGGGCGTGTAGCTGCCGAGCTGCTCGGCCTTCAGGATCGTGTCGGCCGTATGCTCGTACAGATCCGCCGCGATCCGTGCGTCCTTCTCCGTCGCGCCTGCGGCCCACAGCCCCGCGCCCGGCAGCAGCACCACGCGCGGCAGCGCGTCCAGCTCCTGCTTGGCCTGCCCGCTGTGCTTGACGCCCAGCCGGAAGTAGTCGTGGTAGGCCTGCTGGTAGCGCGCCACGCCCTCCTTGAGAGCCTGGGCGAACGCCTCGGGCCGGCCGGGCTGCACGGGCGGCAGCACCAGCGGCAGGTTCTTCGTGCGGATGATGTGATCGGGGGTGATCACGCCGCGCCCGGCATAGTCGGCGAGGCCCGCGCCGTCCACGAACTGGCGGATGCGTGGACTGGTGCGGAAGTGCAGGAGCATGCGCCGGAAGCCGCCGGAGCCCGCGCCCTTGGCCGCCTCGGCCAGCGCGCCCCGCACCAGCGGCGCCAGCTCGGCCAGCTCCGTCTCCGACGGCGCATGCAGACCCGCCGGGGCCGCGAACTGCCGCGCCTTGGCCTCCGCCGCCTT
This sequence comes from bacterium, assembly GCA_041476685.1. Lineage (GTDB taxonomy): Bacteria > SAR324 > SAR324 > SAR324 > JACQKK01 > JBGPEV01. The sequence goes on from JBGOTW010000083.1 coordinate 9,276, forward strand.
TCCGCCCCCGGCCGGCCCGGCCTTTGGCCGCGGCGAGCCGTTGCCCGCCTGCGCGAGCGCCTGCTCCGCCCGCTCCACGTAGCGGATCATGCGCTCGTAGCTCTCCCGCGCCGTCTCGCCGAAGGTGAACAGCCCGTGCCGGATGAGCACGATCCCCTCGACCTTGGGATCGGCCTCGTAGACACGCATGGCGATACCCGCGAGCGGAAAGCCCGGGAACACGAAGGGCAGCACGGCGAGCCTGTCGCCGAACACGTCGCGGCAGCGCGCCTCCGGGTCCGGCTGGTCCACGAGCGCCAGGATCGCGTCGGCGTGGGTGTGATCCACGAAGCGGTGCGGCAGGAAGGCGTGCAGCAGCGCCTCCACCGACGGATTGGGGGCGGACGCGTCCAGCAGGCTGGTGCGCAGGGCGTTGACCATCTGCTCGTCCGAGAACTTTTCCACCTTGCGCAAGGCGAGGATCGGCTCCAGGCGCACGGCCGGGAAGCCCTGCGGCTCGATCGTGGCCAGGTCCCAGCCCGAGCCCTTCACGTAGAGCACGGGCACCGCCTGACCCAGCGCGTCCTTGGCCTTGCCCTTGACGGAGGTATTGCCGCCGCCGTGCAGCACAAGGGCCGGATCGGCGCCGATCAGGCGCGAGGAATAGACGCGCAGCGCAAGCTCCTCGGGCACGCCGCGCGCGAGGTAGCCGTCCACCAGCCGGGCGGCGTCGCTGTCGTTCCAACGGTTTTCCATGGGGGGGGGCTTCGCTCTGGCGGTCTTGGAGGAGCGGAGGGGAAAGTCAGCGGGAACGCCGCTTCATGCCGCGCCGCGCTTCCGCCAAGCTATCCGCGCACGGGCGGATTGACAACCTCGACGCTGCGGCACCATCCACCCAACCCGTACCCGTCGCCGCGTGAGGCAATGCGATCGGTCTGAGCCGGCAATACTGCCGGAGTGGGAGGCAGAGGGTTGCGGACGCCCCCTACAGCAGCGGCTCGATCGTCTCCCGCGTCTCCGCGGACGACAGGACCGGAATGACCTCGAAATCCATCACGTCGCTCCACTTCGCGATCCACTGCTGCAGAAGCCGCGCGTCGTCGCACTCCATCACCTGGAAACAGCGCGCCAAAGTGACCTCGATCCAGCTCTGCACGTAGGTCAGGCCCTCGGGCATCTGGCGGCCCTGATCGCGGAAGCGCCGATAGACGGCCTTGGCGTCCCGGTTCCGGAAGGTTTCGATGACCATGAATTGCATGGGGGCTCCTTCGTGAGCGTGGAGAGGGCGCCGCCACGACCGGGTCGTGCGCCGCGGCAAAGGACCGTACGCCGCAGTGGGGCGGTCCGCAGTGCGGCCGTCCGCACCCGGCGGCGGCCGGCCGCGCACGAGCGGGGCCCGCCCTACAGCTCCACCACCATCCCGTCCTCAGACGACTCCCACACGAGCTCGGAGCGCCGGGCGAGCATGTCCGGGCCCAGGTGCGTGAGCAGCAGGCGCTTGGGGCTCAGCTCGCCGGCGTGGGCGCGTAGGGTGCCATAGTCCAGGTGGAACTTGACGGGTTTGTCGAACTGCAGGCACTCGCAGATGAACAGGTCCGCGTCCCGCGCCGCATCCGGAAGCGCCGGCGCCCACTCCGTATCGCCCGAGTAGGTCACGGTGCGGCCGCCCAGCTCCACGCGCAGGGCGAAGGGCGGCGCGCCCGAGCCGTGCACGACCGGGAATGGCGTGACGAGCGCGGGACCGATCTCCGTGCGCAGATTGGGCTGCCACTCCACGTGTCGGAGCTCGAAGCGGCGCTGCGTCTTCGAGCTGTTGCGGAAGAGCGCCTCCATGGCCTCCGTTAGCCGCTCCGGGGTGCCCGGGGGCCCGCCGATCAGCAGGGGCGCGGTGCGCTTGGTATAGAGCTGGGACTCCAGGATGAAGAACGGCAGGCCGCCGTAATGATCCCCGTGCAGGTGGGTGATGAGGATCGCCTCCACGCTATTAAGCGCAATGCCGAGGCGTTTCATGGCGATGAGCGAGGATGCGCCGCAGTCCACGAGCACGCGGTGCCCGCCCGCCGTCAGGCCGATGCAGGTCTGGAAGCGGCCGCCGCTGCCGAAGGCGTCGCCGCTGCCGATGAACCGCACCTGGAGCGCAGGCGATGGGGAGGCCGACTGGGCAGGCGTGGAGGCCGATGTGCCGACGCGAAGTTGATCGGCTCCGGATGCCGCAGAGGCGGATTGCGCAGGGCGCTTAGGCATGGTGAGCTTTCCCCCCCAGTACGACGCCCGAATACGACGACCTAGAACGACGGCCCGTTACGGCGGTGCGTTGCCCCCCTATCTCTCACGTTGCGGCGCCGATGTCAGGACCCTGGTCAGGAACCCTCAGCGCCTGGTTTGCCGCGGCCCGGCCCCATACCCTGAGCGCCGCCACCGTCCCCGTGCTGGTCGGTTCGGCCCTGGCCTACGGGCGGCCGGGGTTTGCCTGGAGCGTGTTCGCGCTGACGCTGCTGGCCAGCCTGCTGGTGCAGATCGGCGCCAATTTCGTGGACGAGTATTCCGACCACGGCGCCACGGCCTCCGCCCACAAGTACCTCGCGCCCCACAAGGTGATCGCGCGCGGACAGCTCAGCGCCGGCCAGGTGCGGGCGGGCGCGCTGGCCGTGTTCGGCGTGGCCACCCTGATCGGACTGGGGCTCGTCTGGCGCGCGGGCTGGCCGCTGTTCTGGCTGGCCCTGGGCAGCCTCGCCGTGGCGTACCTGTACAGCGGCGGGCCGCGGCCCCTGGGCCACTACGCCCTGGGCGAGCCGCTGGTGTTCGTGACGATGGGGCCGGTGATGGTGATGGGAACCGTGTTCGCGCAGCTGTCGCGCTGGGAGACGGCCGCGCTGGTCTATTCGCTGCCGGTCGCCGCGCTGGTGACGGCGATCCTGATGGCGAACAACCTGCGCGACGGGGAGGAGGACCGCCGCAACGGACGGCACACGATCGTCACGGTGTTCGGGCGGAGCGCCGTGCGGACGGGCTACCTCGCGCTGCTGGCGCTGGCCTTCGCGGTGCCGGCGGTCCAGGCGCTGCAGGGCGCGGGCTCAGCCTGGCTGTGGCTGCCCTGGCTGACGCTGCCGCTGGCCGCGCGGGTCGCGGGGTGGATCCTGCGCGGGCAGGAGCGCGACACGCTGCACCGCGCGCTACGGGGCACTTCGGCGCTGCATCTGACCTTCGGCGTTCTGCTGACGGCGGGCTTGCTGCTGTAGTGCGTGGCGGCTTGTAGACTGCAACGTCCAACACAAGAGCACGGCGGAGGAACGCCGTTCCCCCGCGCCCCTTGATTGGATTTTCCTGATTGGCAATGGCAATCGGGAAAATAGCATTCTAACCAGGGTGCAGGGAGCCACGCTCCCTGCTGGGGGAGTGGGGGCAAAGACACCGCCGCGCATACGGGCCGTCAAACGGCGCGTCGGTAGTCCACGGGCGAGCGCGGAAAGGCCGGCACTGCGGGCCGCGGCAAGGCTTCCACGAAAGCGGGCGCGCGCGCTCGCACCTCGCGCCGGCCAGGCCGCTGGAGCGGACGCCCCGGGCCGGCGGACGTGGGCGCCTGCCATCCTGCGGGCAGGCCGATCTCGTCCAGCACCTGCCGCACGAGGCGCCAGGCGGCGCTCGCCTGCTCGGGCGTGAAGCGCGCCAGGGCTTCGCGCTCGCTGAACAGCCGCAGGGACCACGACTGCATGTAGGGCTGCTCCTTTCCCTGGAGCGGCTGGATGAAGCGCACAATCTCCCGCAGCCGCGCAAAGTACTCCCGCGCGCGATGAAAGCCATTGTTGGCGGCGTAGTCGGCGTAGAGCGCGTACAGCGCATAGTACGCGGGCTGCTCGGCCAAGCTGGCGACAATCGGGGCAGGGGTCATGAGACGCTCCGGCGCGCGGCGGAACAGGCGCTTCCGCTCGTGGACTCGATCCTACGCCGCCATCCGCGTCCTGCCAAGGCGAACGGCGCGGTGTAAGACCCTGCACCGTGCTTACAGCAGCTTCTTGCGGAAATAATTCGGCAGCACGAACGCGGCGGGGAAGAGCGCGGGATGGAAGTACTGCAGGCCCTCCAGCGCCGGCCCGCCCTCCCGCAGCGTGACGGTGAGAGGATCCACGGCATCGGAGGCGAAGGTGAAGCTCCACAGGCCAGAGGGATAGGTCGGGATGTGGGCCAGGTACGGAGCCGCGTGCTTGAAGGTCCGGCGCATGGCGAGGACGAGGTCGCGCAGGATGTCGGCATGGTAGAAAGGCGACTCGGACTGGAACACGGCGATCCCGCCCGGACGCAGGGCCGCGCTCACCTTGCGGAAGAAGGGCGCGGTGAACAGCTTGGCCGCCTCGCCGACCGGGTCCATCGAATCCACCAGGATCACGTCGTAGACGCCGGGGCTGGTGTCCAGGTGCGCGAAGCCGTCGGCGACGCTCACCCGCACGCGCGGATCGTCCAGGCCGCCCGCCAGCGCGGGGAAGAACTGCCGGCTCGCGTCAATCACCATCCCGTCGATCTCGACCAGGTGGATCTCCCGCGCCGCGGAGTGCCGCAGCGCCTCGCGCACGCTGCCGCCGTCGCCCCCGCCGATGATCAGCACGCGCTCGGGCGCGGGATGCGCCAGCAGCGCGGGATGGACGATCATCTCGTGATAGACGAATTCGTCGCGGTCCGTGACCATCACGCAGCCGTCCAGCAGCAGCATCCGCCCGAATTCGAGCGTCTCGACCACCTGGACGCGCTGGAACGCGCTCTTCCGGTCGAACAGGGTCTTGCCCAGCTCGAGCGTGATGCCCGCGTGGGGCGTGTGCTTCTCGGTGAACCAGGCCATCGGGCGGCGGCGGGGATGGGCGAGCCGCCGCCCCGCGCGTGCCTTGCGCGGGGCGGGGAACAGCTCGGGAGTGGGGCGGGACTAGTACTCGAGTTGCACGAGCTGCATCGCTCCCGGCGCGAACGCCTCCTTGAACGCCGATTCCAGGCCCTCCCGCGTCAGCTTCTTCACGCAGGTGACGACGTCCAGATGGACGTAGCCCAGTTCCGGCCAGGTGTGCGCCGAGAGATGGGACTCGGACAGGATGATCACGGTGGAGACCCCGGGGCCGAAATAGTGCGTGTGATCGCTCACGTGCGTCAGGTCCATGCGGCGGACGGCGCGCTTGAGCGTCACCAGCAGGCTGTCGGGATCGTTGATCCGGTCCGGATCCACGCCCTGCAGTTGGAGCACCCAGTGCTCGATGTAGGGAGTGGGTTGGGAGCCCGGCACGGGGCCGAGCTGATGCTTGACGAAAACGGGATGAAGGGGTTCCGCTTGAGGAGAAAAGCTGGTGTGAGCGCTCAACTCTTCTTTCTTTCACCTCCCATCGCTCGCCAAGAGA
>JBGOTW010000084.1:0-14604 GCA_041476685.1 bacterium
CGTGGTGGCGCCGATGCAGTGCAGCTCGCCGCGCGCCAGCATGGGCTTGAGCAGGTTGCCCGCGTCCATCGCCCCCTCGGCCTTGCCCGCCCCGACCACGTTGTGGAGCTCGTCAATGAACAGGATCACCGCCCCCGCGGCGTCCAGCACCTCCTTCAGCACGGCCTTGAGGCGCTCCTCGAACTCCCCGCGGAACTTCGCGCCAGCGATGAGCGCGCCCAGGTCCAGGGAGACCAGGCGCTTGTCCTTCAGGCTCTCCGGCACGTCCCCGCGCACGATGCGCTGGGCGAGGCCCTCGACGATGGCGGTCTTGCCCACGCCGGGCTCGCCGATCAGCACCGGGTTGTTCTTGGTGCGGCGGCTGAGCACCTGCACGACGCGGCGGATCTCCTCGTCCCGCCCGATCACCGGGTCGAGCTTGCCCTTGGCGGCCATCTCGGTCAGGTCGCGCCCGTACTTCTTCAGGGCCTGGGCGCCTTCCTCCGGGCGCGGGCCGGTGATGCGCTGGCTGCCGCGCACCTGCTTGAGGGCGTCGAGCACCTTGCCGCGCTCCAGCCCCGACTCCTTCAGGTATCGTCCGGCGGGTCCGTTCTCCCCCAGCAGCGCGAGGAACAGGTGCTCGGTGCTGATGTACTCGTCCTGGAAGCCCTTGGCTTCCGCCTCGGCCTTGATGAGCGCCTCGTTGAAGCCGACGCTGGCGGCGAGCTGGCGGCCCGTGCCGGAAACCTTGCCCTCCTTCTCCAGCCGCCCCCGGGCGCCGCTGATGAGCGCATTGACGTTGAGGCCCAAGTTTTCCAGGATGCGCGGCACGAAGCCCTCGGGCTGCTCGGCCAGCGCCACGAGCACGTGCAGGGTGTTGATGTCTGGGCTGCCCAGGCGCAGGGCAAGCTCATGGGCGCCCTGCAGCGCCTGCTGGCCCTTCTCGGTGAACTGGCTGAATTCCATGACTGTCCTCTTCCCGATGGGAGAGCGGGACTGCGGCTGCGCGGCGGTCGGTCCGCCGGTTGCACGGGACCGGCAAGAGGCGGGCAGCGTTGCCCTATACGCGTTTGCGGCACGCGGGGACCGACCTTGTCGTTATCCGTTCCTCTCCGTTATCACTTAACCTCTATGAGTGCTAACACGCCCCGCTGCGCCTGTAAAGCCCAATCGGATGGGAGCTTATCGCCGCGCGGATGCTGTCTTGAATGCATGTTAACTCCGTTCCGCGTGCGCTGTCCGCAACTTCCTCCAGGGCCTGACGTCCCTGGCCGACACCTGGCTTGGGGCTTGCTCTCGGCGTTGAATCACTATATCATCCAATGCTGATATGCTTGATCTCGCCAACGCTCTCAAATTGCTCGGGGACGATACCCGGCTGCGCATCCTGCGCCTGGTCGCCCGCGAGCCGCTCAACGTGAGCGAAGTCACGTCCATCCTGGGCCTTGCCCAGTCGGGCATCTCCCGGCACCTGAGCCTGCTCAAGCAGCACGGCCTTGTCGAGGAGCGGCGCGAGGGCGTCTGGAGCTACTACCAGATGGCCCCGCTCCTCAAGCTGGCCGAGACGGACGTCGACGAAGGCGATGGGGACTCGGCCGGCGCGCCGGGCGCGGACCTGCTTGCCGCCTGGCGGTTCGTCAAGGAGCGCATCGCGCTGGCCAAGGATCGCGACCATGACCTGGCGCGCCTGACCGAGGTGTTGCGGGGCCGGGAGAACTTCGGCGGCGGGCTGAACGAGAAGCTGCTCGAGCCGGGCCAGTCCTGGTTCGCCTGGAGCCGCGTGCTGCAGTTCCTGCTGCCGCCGGTCGAGGCGATCGACTTGGGCTGCGGTGACGGCACGATCAGCGTGGAGATCAGCCGCTTCGCCAGGCGCGTGGTCGGCGTGGACGTCAATCCCCGCGCCCTGCTGGCCGCGCGCAAGCGGGCCGAGCGCGAGCGCCGGGACAACGTGATCTTCAAGGAGGACCGGATCGAGGCCCTTTCCGAGCCCGACGCCTCGTTCGACCTGGCCGTCTTCTCCCAGTCGCTGCACCACATGCAGCAGCCCGCCGCGGGCGTGCGGCAGGCGGCCCGCGTGCTGCGCAAGGGGGGACGGCTGCTGCTGGTGGACCTGGCGCCCCACGAGGAGCGCTGGGTCATCGCCAAGCTGGGCCACATCCATCTCGGCTTCGAACCCGAGGCGCTGCGGGTGATGCTCGCCGAGGCTGGCTTGGGACAGATCGTGCTGGAGGAAGTGCACCAGCGGCGCGGCGAGGTGTTCCGCGTCCTGGTGGCGAGTGCGGTGAAGTGAGCCGCACTGCTTGAGCTGCACTGTTTGAGCCGCACGGCTTGAGCGCCGCGGTTTATGCTGCGCCGCCCGAGTTACACTGTCCGATCCGCTCCGGCGCGCGGCCCCGGCCGCTGCGTCCTGGAAGGAGGCGTTCGATGAGTCAGCCCCGCTCCGCCGATTCCGCCCAGCGCGAGGGGCGCCTGCGCGCCCTGCGGGAGCACCTTGCCCGGCGCATCCTCGTCCTGGACGGGGCCACCGGCACCTACCTGCAGTCCCAGGACCTCTATCCTGACCAGTTTGGCGGCAACCAGTACGAGGGCTGCAACGAGCACCTCGTGCTGACCGCGCCGGAGGTGGTGCTGGCGATGCACCGCGGCTACTTCGCCGCCGGCGCCGATATCGTCGAGACCAACACCTTCGGCGCCACGCCCCTTGTGCTGGCGGAGTACGGCCTGGCGGCGCAGGCCTTCGAGATCAACCGCCGCGCGGCCGAGCTGGCGCGCCAAGCCGCCGACGAGGCCGCCACCCCCGAGCGCCCGCGCTGGGTCGCCGGCTCGATGGGGCCGACGACGCGGGCCATCTCCGTCACCGGCGGCACCACCTTCGACGAGCTGGAAAGCAACTTCCACGACCAGGCCGCCGGGCTGGTGGCGGGCGGCGCGGACTACCTGCTGGTCGAGACTTGCCAGGACACCCGCAACGTCAAGGCGGCTCTGCTCGGGATGGGGCGGCTGGGCGACGAGCTGGGCTGGCCGGTGCCCGTGGCCGTCTCCTGCACGATCGAGCCGATGGGCACGATGCTGGCTGGGCAGGGCGTCGAGGCGTTCTACACCAGCATCGCCCACCAGGCGCTGCTCTACATCGGGCTGAACTGCGCGACGGGCCCGGCGTTCATGACGGACCACCTGCGCTCCCTGGCGGCGCTGGCGAAGGTGCCCGTCGCCGTGATGCCCAACGCGGGGCTGCCCGACGTGGACGGCACCTACCTGGAGACGCCGGAGATGATGCGCGCCGTGCTGGCCCGCTTCGTCGAGCAGGGCTGGGTGAACTTGATCGGCGGCTGCTGCGGCACGACGGCCGCCAACGTCGCCGCGTTCGCCGCGCTGGCGCAGGGCAAGCCGCCCCGCGCCATCCCCGCCTACACGCGCACGATGGTCTCGGGCATCGACTATCTCGAGCTGACCCCGGACATCCGGCCCGTCGTCGTCGGTGAGCGCACCAACTCGGTGGGCAGCCGCCTGTTCAAGCGGCTCATCGTCGAGGGCAAGTTCGACGAGGCGAGCGACATTGCCCGGCGCCAGGTCAATGGCGGCGCCCAGGTCATCGACATCAACCTGGCCAATCCGGACCGCGACGAGGCCGCGGACATGCGCGCCTTCCTCGCGCAGGTGATCCGCAAGGTCAAGGCCCCGCTGATGATCGACTCCACCGATGCGAAGGTGATGGCGATCGCGCTCCCGTATTGCCAGGGCAAGGCGATCCTCAACTCGATCAACCTCGAGGACGGCGAGGAGCGCTTCCAGGCGGTGGTGCCGCTGGCGAAGAAGTACGGCGCGGCCCTCGTCGTGGGGACGATTGACGAGGACAAGCAGCAGGGCATGGCCATCACGCGCCAGCGCAAGCTCGCGGTCGCGCGCCGCAGCTACGAGCTGCTCACGGGCAAGTACGGCGTTCCGCCCGAGGACCTGATCTTCGACCCGCTCGTGTTCCCCTGCGCCACCGGCGACGCGCAGTACACCGGCTCCGCCGTCGAGACCATCGAGGGCATCCGGCTCATCAAGGAGGCGCTGCCGCTCACGCACACGATCCTGGGCATCAGCAACGTCTCCTTCGGGCTGCCGCCCGCAGGCCGCGAGGTGGTCAACGCGGTGTTTCTCTACCACTGCGTGCAGGCGGGCCTGGACCTGGCGATCGTCAATTCCGAGAAGCTCGTGCGCTACGCGTCCCTGCCCGAGCGGGAGCGCCTGCTGGCGGAGGACCTGCTGTTCAACCGCGGCGCCGATCCGATCGCGGCCTTTGCCGCCCATTTCCGCGACAAGCCCGAGACGGCGCCGGTGCCGAAGGAAGAGCTGCCCCTGGACGAGCGGCTGGCCCGCTACATCGTCGACGGGTCGAAGGACGGCCTGGTCGCCGACCTGGACCTGGCCCTGAAGGGCGCGCGGCCGCTTGACATCATCAACGGGCCGCTCATGAACGGCATGGGCGAGGTCGGGCGGCTGTTCAACGACAACAAGCTCATCGTCGCGGAGGTGCTGCAGAGCGCGGAGGCGATGAAGGCCGCGGTCAGCTACCTCGAGCCGCACATGGAGAAGCACGAGTCGGCGCACCAGGGCACGATGGTGCTGGCGACGGTAAAGGGCGACGTGCACGATATCGGCAAGAACCTGGTGGACATCATCTTCAGCAACAACGGCTACAAGGTGCTAAACCTGGGCATCAAGTGCGAGCCGGCCAAGCTGATCGCCGCGTGCCGGGAGCACGCGCCGGACCTGATCGGATTGTCCGGCCTGCTGGTCAAGTCCGCGCAGCAGATGGTGGCGACGGCGGAGGACCTGAAGGCCGCGGGCGTGCAGGTGCCCATGCTGGTGGGCGGCGCCGCGCTCAGCCGCGAGTTCACCCTGCGCCGCATCGGCCCGGCCTACGGGGAGCTGGTCGCCTATGCCAGCGACGCCATGAGCGGGCTGAGCCTGGCGAACCGCATCCTCGACCCGGAGGGGCGCCCGAAGATCGTGCAGGAGTTGGCCGCCCAGGTGGGCGCCCTGGCCGAGGCGCCGCGCAAGGCCCAGCCCCAGGCCGCCCCGGCCGTCCGCTCCAGCCGCATCCGCATCGACCTGCCCCGGCCCGCCGCGCCGGACTTCGAGCGGCACGTCATGCCCAAGCTGAGCCTGGACGAGGTCTGGGCCTACGTGAATCCGCAGATGCTCTACGGCAAGCACCTGGGCCTGAAGGGCAACGCGCGGCACCTGCTGGAGCGCAAGGACCCCAAGGCTCTCGAGCTGATGGCCGTGGTGGAAGAAGTGCAGGCCGAGTGCCGCGCGGGCGCGATGCAGGCGCGGGCGCTGTGGCGGTTCTTCCCGGCCGCGGGCACGGGCAACGCGCTCGAGCTGTTCGACGGTGCGAGCCGCGCCGCAGGCCCGGCCGCGGGCCGGCCCGTCGAGCGCTTCGAATTCCCGCGTCAGCCCAAGCCCGACGGCTTGTGCCTGGCGGACCTCGTGCTTCCGGCGGAAGGCGTGTCTCCGCAGCAGACCGGCGGTCCGGGAAACCGCGGCGCCCGCGACACCCTCTGCCTGTTCGTGACGACGGCCGGCGAAGGCATCCGCGAGCGCGCCCAGCGCTACAAGGAGCGCGGCGAGTACCTGAAGTCCCACGTGCTGCAGGCGCTCGCCCTGGAGACCGCCGAGGCGGCTGCGGAGTGGCTGCACGCGCGCATCCGCACCATGTGGGGCTTCCCCGATCCGCCCGAGCTGACCATGACCCAGCGCTTTCAGGGCAAATACCGCGGCAAGCGCTACTCCTTCGGCTATCCGGCCTGCCCGCGCCTGGACGACCAGGCCAAGCTGTTCAGCCTGCTGGAGCCGGAGCGGATCGGCGTGCAGCTCACCGAGGGCTTCATGATGGACCCCGAGGCCTCGGTTTCGGCGATTGTGTTCCACCATCCCGACGCGATCTACTTCTCCGCCGGGGAGGACACCCCGACGGAGGCAGCCGAGGCGGAGGGCTAAAGCCCATGGTGCGCTCGGAGTCTGGCGCCTGGCTGACGCTCGCGGCGATCCTGGGCGCGTACATGGCGCTCTCGCGGCTGGTGCTGTACCTGCCCTTCGAGCTGTATTCGTGGCAAGCCGAGGGGCTGCGTACCGTGGGGCGGTTCGCGGCGGCGGGGGCGTGCTGGCTGGTGCTGCGCCGCTGGATCGCCTCCCGCCGGCTCGACGCGGCCGAGGCGAGGCGGGCGCCGTTCCTGCTGGCCCTGGCGCTCTTCTTCAGCGTGCCGCTGCTCACCGGGGCGCTGCGCCATGATCCCGTCACGATGTCCGTCAATATCGCCGGCAGCCTCGCCGCCGGGCTGATGGAGGAGATCGTCTTCCGCGCGCTCGTCCAGACCTTGCTTGTCCGGCACCTGGGCGTGTGGCCGGCCCTGGTGTGCACCACCGTCCTGTTCGTCGCCTACCACATCGGTGTCGTGGCGCCCGCTTGGTTCGCCTACGCGCAGATCGTGCCCGCCAGCCTGGTGTTGGGCATTGTGTACGCGCACACGGGCAATTTGTGGCTGGCCGTGGCCATCCATGGGATGTACGACGGGTTGTGGGAATTCGCGCCGGTGCTGGGCGCGCCCATTTCCTTCGCGGCCGCGGCGGGCCTGCTGCTGGCAGCCACGCTGCTCGCGGCCCAGTGGGGCTGGAAGACCCTGGATCCCGAGGGCGATGCCTGAGCCGGGGCGGCGCCCCCCTTGCCACCACCTAGTCCCACCCTTCACGGGACGTCCTCAACCTGGAGCCCGCCATGTCCGCTCATGCGCCCTCACCGGTTCCGCCTGCCCGCGCGACGCCCAGCCTCGACGCCCTCATTCCCGCGGAGATTGCCCGCCGGGCGGAGGAGGTCGGCGAGCGCAAGGGGAGCATGCCCTGGCTGGACACGTTCCTGCTGGCGGTGCTGGCGGGGGCGTTCATCGCCTTGGGCGCACTGTTTTCCACGACGACGCTGGTGGGCGCGGCGACGCTGCCCTTTGGCGTGGCGCGGTTGCTGGCGGGGCTGACGTTTTCCCTGGGCCTGATCCTGGTGGTGCTGGCGGGGGCGGAGTTGTTCACCGGCAACAACCTGATCGTGATGGCGTACCTCGCCGGGCGGATTCCGCTGCTGCGCCTGCTGCGCAACTGGGGAATCGTCTACGTGGGGAATTTCGTCGGCGCGCTGGGGACCGTCCTGCTCGTGTACTTGTCCGGGCAGCACACCTTGTCCGGAGGAGCGATCGGCCTGGTTGCGATCAACATCGGAGCGTACAAGGCGGGCCTCGCCTTCGGCAACGCCTTCTACCTGGGCGTGCTTTGCAACGCGCTGGTGTGCCTGGCGGTGTGGTTGACGATGGGCGCCCGCACATCCACGGACAAGATCCTTGCCATCATCTTTCCCATCTCCGCCTTCGTGGCGGTGGGATTCGAGCACTCCATCGCGAACATGTACTTCGTGCCCCTCGCCCTGCTGATCAAGTCGGACGCGGCGTTCCTGGCCCAGGTGGGCAAGACCGCGGCGGACTACGGCGCGCTGGGCTGGACGAACTTCCTGCTGAACAACCTACTGCCGGTCACGCTGGGAAACGTGGTGGGCGGCGGGGGCCTGGTGGGCGCGGTATACGGCTTCATCTACCTGCGGCGGAAACACTAGGCGGGCGCAGCGTCTTTCCCGGCCGGGCGGGAAGGTGCGGAGCGGCCGGGAGTACGGAGCGGCTGGAAGTAGGGAGCGGCAGAGTGTGAGGTGCGGCAGAGGTGCGACTGCGGGAGGGCGTCGCACGCAAGCTGAGCCAGGTACGCCGAGCCACGTCCAGCGACGGCTTTCTGCTCCAGACCGGCTATAGGCGAGCCGGATTGACTGCTCTGGCGGAAGTGTGTGGGAATCGAACTCTCCGCAAGCGGCAGAATTCGTTTCTCTGTCCGCCTAATATCAATAGACTTATCGCCTCGGGGCCTGTGCGGTCGGTAGGCGCGGCTACCGGTTTATGCACAGGTCTATAGCACAAGGTCATGCACAGGGTTACCGGCGGGGGAGGGGGGCACCGTCGCTTCCGCTTGCAACAACCGGCACGGGAAATCCGATCAAGAACGACGGTCAGGCACATGAGGTTCGGGCCTCTTGCGGGACAAGCTTGCCTTCGCAATTCGATTTCCAGAGTGGAGAACGCACCGTGGCCCTCAAACACGATGACCATGACTGGTGCTAAGTGGACTCTGGCTCAAAAATAGTGGTAGGGGTCGCCAGGGGAACGATCCGACAGATATGAGCGATCCATCTGCGGAATGTCGGCTAAGGTCACTTCGACTCAAGTCATACCACCGGATGCGAGTGCAGTGAGTGCGACTGCCTCGGCCCGAGCCACCCGATCCATGCTTGCAGTGTGGAGCCGGCGCTCGAAATCCACGCGGGCCGGTGAAATGAGAGGCGCGCGATGAACCGGGACCACGGTGTCGATCTGATCGAGGTTCGAACGGTCGCCGGCAGCCCTCCGGCGCCCAGTGGGTGGAGCGCGCTCGGCGCGGGCGCCGCGATCTTGAGGTTTGGCCGCAGAAAGCCGCTGGGCGCAGCCGGCGGAGTAATCGTACTCGCCATGTTCGTGATGGCCGCGTTCGCTGAAACCATTGCGCCGCATGGGTACGACGACTCGATTCGGGGCGCGCGCATGAAGCCTCCGAGCTTCAGCCACTGGCTCGGTACCGACAACCTGTCGCGCGACATCTGGTCGCGCGTGGTCTACGGCGCCCGCGTCTCCCTCACAGTTGGATTCGGGACCATCCTCCTTGGCACCCTGGTGGCGACGGCCATCGGCGTCGCCAGCGGGTATTTCGGCGGCGCCTTCGACATGGCGGTGCAGTGCATCGTCGACGCGTGGATATCCTTTCCATTTTTCGTGATCGCCATATCCGTGTTGGCCGTTCTCGGCCCCGGCTTGCTGAACGTGATTCTATCAATCGCCGTTGTCGTAGCCGCCACCAGCTCGCGCGTAATCCGCGGCGCCACGATTTCGGCCATGCAGAACGCGTACGTGGAGGCCGCGCGGGCGCTGGGCGCCGGCCACGCGCGCATCATCCTGCACCACATCCTCCCGAACGTCGCCCCAACGATCATCATCCTGGCGACCATCGGGCTCGGAGGGGTGATCCTCGCGGAGTCCGCTCTCTCGTTTCTCGGATTCGGAGTGCCGCCGCCGTATCCGTCGTGGGGCGCGATGCTTTCGGGCTCGGGGCGTACGTATATGTACCAGGCGCCGTGGATGGCAATCTGGCCGGGAATGGCGGTTTCACTCGCGGTGTTCGGTTTCAACATGCTCGGCGACGCGCTCCGCGACGTGCTCGATCCGCGGCTGCGCGGATCTGGTGAGCGGGGTCCAACGGCGACTTCCTAGTCGAGCGATGCTTTCTCGGCTGCGAGGCCGACGATCCGCTAAACGAGATCTCCTGCAACACGAGGGTTGACCAGTCCAGGGCGCGACGCGGGGCCATCGACACATTGAACACCAGCTACGGAGAAGTTCCCGACATGACCGAAGGCGCCGTCGAGGCCTGGGAAGGGGTCGCTGACGGCGTGAGGACCTAGGACGACATTCGCGCCATGGTGTTCGTCAATCTGGCGCGCCGGAGGACTACGATCGCTCCCGATTTTTTTCATGGGAACGTCGTCGCGGGGGCGCTGAAATAGCCCCGAACCTCGCTGATGCGCTAGACGAAGGGGGGAGACCATGGATCTGAACCGTCGTGAACTTCTGGCCGCTGGAGCGTTGACGCTCGCCGGCGCCGCGCTCGCGCCACCGTTCGCTCGCGGGCAGGCGATGCAGAAGCGCGGTGGCACGCTGTCGCTCCGGCTCTGGGACCCGCCGCACTTCGATCCGCACGCGCCGGGCGGATTCTCCTATAAGCGTCAGATCGCGTTCACGTTTTCGCATAGCCGCTTGGTCAAGCACCGGGCGGGCCCTGGGGTCAAGCCAGGCACGTTCCCGATCGAGGGCGACCTGGCGGAGTCCTGGACGCAGGTGAACGGGACGACGTACGTCTTCAAGCTTCGCCAGGGTGTCCGGTGGCACCCGAAGCCGCCGGTCAACGGCCGCGAGCTGACTGCGGAAGACGTCGTCTATACCGTGAACCGATTCCAGACCACGCCGGGCAACGCCGACGCCTTCATGCTGCAGATGGTCGAGAAGGTGGAGGCCCTCGACAAGTATACCGTCCGTTTCCGCCTGAAGGATCCCTTCGCCTGGTTCCTCGACGCGCTGGCGAGCCCCATGGTGGTCGCGATCGTGGCGAAGGAGTGTGTGGACACTTTCGGCGATCTCAAGAAGTGGGAATCGGCCGTGGGTACCGGCCCGTGGATGCTCGAGTCCTACCGGCCCAACCAGGGGCTGATCTGGGTTCGGAACCCCAACTACTTCGTGGCCGGCCTGCCCTACATTGACCGTATTGAGGCCAGTGTGGACGAGGACAACGCCTCGCGCACAGCGTCCTTCCTCTCTGGCAAGTACGATCTCGGGTGGGAGAACCCAGGCACCATCAACCGGACGGACTGGGTCCAGATCAAGGACCGTGTGAAGCGGAAGATGCAGGTCGCGGAGTTTCCGTCCAATGTCATGGCCCACATATCCATGCGTACGGACGAGAAGCCGTTCAGCGACGTGCGCGTCCGCCAGGCCATCTCACATGCGATCGACCGTCAGGGCATTCTCGATGCCACGGCCGAAGGCGTCGGCGTCGTGAACCCCCCGGTCCCCGCCGCGCTCCTGGAGTGGACTGCCTCGATGGACAAGCTCGGAGAAGGCGCGAAGTACTATAAGTACGATCCCGCCGAAGCGAAGCGCCTGCTCGCCGCGGCCGGCTACCCGAACGGCTTCCCGGCCAGCCTCTGCTTCGCGACCTACGGTTCCACGGTGCTCGTCGATTCCATGCAGCTCATCCTGAAGTACCTCAAGGACGTCGGAATCGACACCAAGCTCGATCAGAAGGAGTACGGCGCCTACGTCTCCAGCTGCTTCGTCGGCAAATTCCCGTCCATGACCTTCGGGCCGCAGACGCCGTTCCTCGAACCGGACACCTTCCTCTACGGCTATTACTTTCCCGGCGAGCTGCGCAACCAGAGCCATATCAACGACCCTGCCGCGGCCGAACTGCTGGTGCGGCAGAGGCGGACGGCTGACCCGGCCAAGCGCCGCGAAATCATCCAAGAGCTTCAGCGCTATCTGGCCAAGCAACAGTACTACGTTCAGGTCGCGTCAGGCGTATACGTGGCCGTCTGGGACGCGGCGCTGAAGAACTACGGCCCAAATCTTGGCTACGACTACGGCGGCCGCTTGCTGGCTGCGTGGCTCGACCGCTAGCCGTCCTTCTGCGCAGCTTCGCTCTGATGAATCGGTACATCGTCAAGCGGCTGTGTGTCGCGATCCCATCGCTCATGATCGCGACCCTGATCGTCTTCACGCTTCCGCGCCTCATTCCCGGCGATGTCGTGCAGCTCATGCTCGAGGAGAAAGCGTACGCTAAGGACCTGGAGGAACTGCGCACCAAGCTCGGCCTCAATCGCCCGATTTACGTCCAGTACTTCGAGTGGTTGGGGCACGCCGCCGCCGGCGATCTCGGAGAGTCGCTGTGGACCCGCCGGCCTGTTTTCGAGGAACTTGCGCGACGGCTGCCTGTCACGCTGGCCCTCGGCAGCCTCGCGATCGTCTTCGCTGTGATGATTGCCGTGCCTATCGGCGTGATCGCGGCGGTTCGCGCCGACACCCTCAAGGACTACGCGGCGCGGAGCGCCGCCATCCTGGCCCTCTCGGTGCCGGGCTTCTGGCTTGCCACGCTCGCCATCGTGCTGCCGGCGATCTGGTGGGGCTGGAGCCCGGCGACCGGCTACACCGAATTCGCCGCTTCGCCGCGCGCTTGGCTGGAGCAATTCCTGCTCCCCGCGTTGATTCTCGGCATCGCGTCGTCTGCCGCGATCATGCGGCTCACCCGTGGCATGTTGCTCGAGGTGCTGCGGCAGGACTACATCCGCACAGCATGGGCCAAGGGCCTCGCCGAGCGGATCGTCGTCATCAGGCACGGCCTAAGGAATGCGGTCATCCCCGTGGTCACCGTGCTCGGCATCCAGGTCGCGCAGATTGTCGGAGGCACGGTGATCATCGAAACGATCTTCGGCTTCCCGGGGATGGGACGCTTCCTGTTCGAAGCTATAAACCAGCGCGATTACCCCGTGATCCAAGGTGTGAATCTCGTCGTGGTCTCCACAATCGTCCTCGTGAACCTCGCGATCGACGCGCTGTATGCGACGCTCGACCCTCGAATCCGGTTCTAGCTCGACGCGGGGCGTCCATATGGACGCTATTCGTTAAGAATTGTTCCAGTTAGCTCCAGTTCATTTCGCGGTTCGCTTCGCGACCGCCATCGCTGGTTGATGAGCTTTTGAGAAGTCGGGATGGTTCAATGGGGGAGAGCTTCCTGGCAACGATCATCGAGGACCTGCGGCCACCCTTTGAACTACACTGACCTTTACGTCTAGCTCACGCGCGATCTTTCGAATCCCCTTGTCTCCCCGGCTATGGGCGAGCCGGATCGACGGTTCTGGCGGAGACGTGTGGGAATCGAACCCACCCAAGACAGGGTTAGTGCCTCGCGCACGGGTTTGAAGCCCGGGGAGCCCACCAGTGACTCATCCATCTCCGTAGCAGGTCAAGGCTAGACCGCGCTGGTGGAAGCTGGCAAGCGCCAGCGTTGTCCAACGCGGGGTCCGGCGCACGGAACGGCACGGAACGAAACAGCGCGCCGGGCTCCCTGTCGCAGCCATGCGGAAGCTATGCCCGCTCTCCAAGCGCGGCTTGCGGCGCACTGCCGGGCGCTTGCCGCGAGGCGCGGACAGGGTGGACGGCGAAGCCCGGCGGGCCGGCGTGCTTGCCTCTTGCTGACGCGGCGGCCGGTCCAGTAGCTTAGCGTGTCCGGATGTCCGCGCGGCGCGACGTCCGAGCGTCCGCATCCCGTCCGCGCATTGCCGCTCCGCACGCAGCGCCTTGTCCCAGGGAGGGAAGCGCCATGCCCAGCCTGAAGCGATGGACGACGGCCGATTCCATGGAGCTCTACAACATCAAGGGCTGGGGGCAGGACTACTTCGGCGTCAACAACCAGGGCCACCTCGTCGCCCACCCCACGCGCGATCCCTCCGTCGGCATCGACCTGAAGGAGCTGGTCGAGGACGCCCAGTCGAAAGGGCTGTCGCTGCCGCTGCTGGTGCGCTTCTCCGACATCCTCGGCCAGCGCCTCAGCCACTTGCGCGCCTGCTTCAGCCAGGCGATGCGCGCGGCGAACTACGAGGGCGATTACATCTGCGTCTATCCGATCAAGGTGAACCAGCAGCGGCAGGTGGTCGAGGAGGTCGTGCGCTTCGGCGCAGAGGGCCATTTCGGACTGGAGGCGGGCTCTAAGCCCGAGCTGCACGCGGTGATCGCGACGCTGGAATCGCCCGAGTCCGTCATCGTGTGCAATGGGTACAAGGACGCGGCCTACATCCGGCTCGCGCTGCTGGGGCAGCGGCTGGGCAAGCGCATCTTCCTGGTGATCGAGAAGCCGGGCGAGCTGGCGCTGATCCTGAAGGTGGCCAAGGCCGAGGGGCTGCGCCCGCTGCTGGGCCTGCGCGTCAAGCTCGTCTCCTCCGGCTCCGGCAAGTGGGAGGACTCCGGCGGCGACTACTCGAAGTTCGGGCTGACCTCCACCGAGCTGGTGCAGGCGGTGGACCTGCTGCGGGAGGAGGGCTATCTCGACTGCTTCCGGCTCCTGCACATCCACCTGGGCAGCCAGATCACCAACATCCGCCGCATCAAGGAGGCGCTGCGCGAGACGGCGCGCTACTTCGCCGAGCTGTGCAAGCTGGGCTGCGACCTCGATCACGTGGACGTGGGCGGCGGGCTGGGCGTGGACTACGACGGCTCGCGCTCCACCAGCGGCTTCTCGATCAACTACACGGAGCAGGAATACGCCAACGACGTGGTCTTCACGCTCGTCGAGACCTGCCAGAACGAGGGTCTGAAGCATCCCCACATCGTCACCGAGTCGGGCCGGGCGCTGACGGCGCACCACGCCATGCTCGCCATCAACGTGATGGAGACGACCTCCCTCGACGAGAGCACGTGGCATCCCCCGGCCGACGAGGAGCCGCCGGAGCTGCTCAAACAACTCGACGAGATCCGCCTCAAGCTGAATGCGAAGAACCTGGACGAGTCCTGGCACGACGCCCTGCACATCCGCGACGAGTCGAACAAGCTGTTCGAGCTGTCGTACCTGTCGCTGCACCACCGCGCGCGCGTCGACCAGCTCTTCTGGCGCATCGCCCGCCGGGTCGAAGGGCTGATGCGGAAAGTGGAGCGCGTCCCGGAGGAATTCGAGTCCCTCGAGACCCTCCTGGCGGACAAGTACTTCTGCAACTTCTCGGTCTTCCAGTCCCTGCCGGACGCATGGGCCATCGGGCAGGAGTTCCCCGTCGTACCGCTGCACCGGCTGAACGAGAAGCCCGTGCGCAACGGCATTCTCCAGGACATCACGTGCGACTCGGACGGGCGCCTCAAGAGCTATCCCGCGCCCCACGAGCGCAAGTCGACGCTCCCGCTCCACCCGCTGATCGAGAACGAG
>JBGOTW010000085.1:0-14597 GCA_041476685.1 bacterium
CATCAGGTGCATGCCCATGCAGTACCCGCCCAGGGCGAAAAACACGCCATGCCCGAGGCTGAGAATGCCCGTGTAGCCCCAAATCAGATCCATCGCCAGCGCGACGATGGCATAGCAGAGGAACTTGCCTAACAGGGGAATGGTGAAGTCGGGCAAGTGCAGCAGCGACTGCGGCGGTACCACGGCGTTGAGCGCGGGTACGGCAACCATGACCAGGAGGCCGAAGCCCAACACGGCGGCCCAGCCGCGCAGCCCGTGGAGTGAGACGATCCGCCCGAAGCTGCGTCGCATCGCCTCAGCCCTCCGCCGCACGGCCCTTCAACGCGAACAAGCCCTGCGGCCTGCGCTGAATGAAAAGAATGATGAAGACCAGCAGAATGATCTTTCCCAGCACGGCGTCCGATAGCGGTTCGAGATACTTGGCCACGATGCCCAGCCCCATCGCCCCGGCCACCGTTCCGGCGATCTTGCCCACGCCACCCAGCACCACCACCATAAAGGAGTCCACGATGTAAGACTGGCCCAGCTCAGGTCCAACGTTTCCCAGCTGGGACAAGGCCACGCCGCCAATCCCCGCGATGCCAGACCCCAGGGCGAAAGTCCACATGTTCACCCGTGCCGTGCGGATTCCCATGGTTGCGGCGATGGGCCGGTTCTGGGTCACCGCCCGTACTTGCAGCCCGAGCGAGGTTCGATGCAGCAGCAGCCATACGGCAGACACGACGATCGCGCCCAGCAGCACGATGAAGATGCGGTTATAGGGGATCACGAGCCCGGAGAAGGCCGAATATCCTCCCGAGAGCCACCCGGGGTTCGCAACCGTCACGTTCGCCGCGCCAAAGATCTGCCTTACCGATTGGATGATGACCAGGCTGATGCCCCACGTCGCCAGCAGTGACTCGAGCGGGCGCTGGTAGAGGAAGCGCAGAATCGCGCGTTCGAGCACGATGCCGATCAGGGCGCAGACAGTAAACGCTGCCGGGAGCGCCAAGAGAACATACGCGTCAAAATACGCCGGCAGGAATTGTTGCACGACGTTCTGGACGACATAGGTTGTGTAGGCGCCCAGCATCAGCATTTCGCCATGGGCCATATTGATGATGCCCATCAGGCCGAACGTGATGGCGAGCCCGAGCGCCGCCAGCAGCAGCACGCTTCCCAGGCTGAGGCCGTAGAGCAGATTGCCGCCGATGCTGATGATCGCCTGGCGTTTTTGGATCGACGCAATTGCAGAGGTCGCCGCGGCGCGGATTTCTCCATCGGGCTCGACAAAGCCGCCGTCTTCCTTCGTGGCGAGGAGCGGCTGCAGGTCGTTCATTCGCTGCAGGTCGCCGGTTTCTCCGAGGGCATGGATGGCCTTGAGCCTCGTTGCCCGGTCCGGACTCGACAATTCGAGCCGGGCGAGAGTCCCGAGCAGGATGTTCCGAATGGCGGGCTCGGTCTCCCGGTCTAGGGCGGTATGGACGGATTTCGCATCGTCCAGTGTCGCGCGGTTGGCCAGGTTCAGCGCGGCTTTCTGGCGCACCTCGGCCTTGTTCGAGAACAGCTGAAGTTGAGCGATGGACCCCTCGATGGAGCGGCGCACCGCGTTGTTGACGGGAGGGCTTTCCAGCTTGAGAGTGTCTGCGGCAACCGGCTTGACCGTCCCCAGTTCGGCCGCCTGCTTGCCGTCGGGGCTGAGAATGTAGAGCTTCGCGCCCGGCGCGACGCGCAATTTATCGTCGCGCAACGCCTCCAAGATCGGCAACGCGTCCGGGTTCCCCAGCGTCCCCAGCGTCTCCACGCCTTCGATGAGCTTGCTCCGCTCGTCGGAGGCCAGGTTCTTCAGGGCGGACTTTAGGTCGGCGCCCAGGGCAGCCGTCCCTGCGAGGGCCAGCAGCAGAAGCGTTGCGCCAATGGGAAGGATGTTTCGGAAACGGCACGGAAGCATGGGAATGGAAATCCCCTGCGGGTTTGGCCAACGCGGGCACTGACCGTGGAACCGCCCGTATGCCGGAAAGCGTACGGGCGGCCGGTTCCGGCGGTTAGTATGCGCCGTACTTCGCTGCCGTGCAGTTGCCACACGCCCAGGGGAAAGTCCAATCCGCCTTCTTCTTAGCGCTGTCCGGAATAAACGGGCTCCACGCTTCGGCCGCCACCGCACCCTTGGTCTTCCAGACCACCTTGAACTGTCCGTCCGCCTGCACCTCCGCGATATACACGGGCTTGTTCAAGTGATGGTTCTGGGCGCTGAGACCCTCCACGAAGCCCGAGGGCGTCATGATCTTCTGGTAGCCGACTGCCTGGCGAACGGCATTGACGTCGGTCGTCCCGGCCTGGTCCACCGCCGCCGCCCACAGCTTCATGCCCGTGTACGTGGCTTCCATCGGATCGTTGGTGACCCGCTTGTCGCCGTCGGGAAGGTTGTTCTTCTTGACCCAGGCCCTCCATTTCTCGATGAAGGCCTTGTTCTGCGGCGTATCGATGGACATGAAGTAGTTCCACGCCGCCAGATGGCCGACAAGCGGCTTCGTGTCGATCCCGCGCAGCTCCTCCTCGCCTACCGAGAAGGCCACCACCGGAATGTCCGTGGCCTTCAGGCCCTGGTTGGCCAGTTCCTTGTAGAACGGCACATTGGAGTCGCCATTGATCGTGGACACGACAGCGGTCGGCTTGCCGGCCGCGAAGGTCTTTATCTTGGCGATGATCGTCTGGTAGTCCGTATGGCCGAAGGGCGTGTAGTCCTCGTAGATGTCGGAATCCGCGACCTTCAGCTTGGTCTTTAGGAAGGCTCTCAGGATCTTGTTGGTCGTGCGGGGATAGACGTAGTCCGTGCCGAGCAGCACCCAGCGCTTGGCCCCACCACCTTCCTTGCTGGCGAGATACTCCACAGCGGGAATGGCCTGCTGATTCGGCGCCGCTCCCGTGTAGAACACGTTCCAGGAGGACTCCTCGCCCTCGTATTGCACCGGGTAGAACAGCAGTCCGTTCAACTCTTCAAACACGGGCAGAACGGACTTGCGGGAGACTGACGTCCAACAGCCGAACACGACGGCCACTTTCTGCTGCGTCAGCAGTTCGCGAGCCTTTTCAGCGAACAGCGGCCAGTTGGACGCGGGGTCCACTACGATCGGCTCCAACTTCTTGCCCAGCACGCCTCCCTTGGAGTTGATCTCGTCGATCGTCATCAGGGCGACGTCCTTCAGCGAGGTCTCGCTGATCGCCATGGTGCCCGACAGCGAGTGCAGAATCCCTACTTTGATGGTGTCCTGTGCGTGGACCGTGGCCGCCTGTACGGCCAGAAATACCGCCAGTGCGCCGAGCACGCCCAACAGGCGGCGGATTGGCGTTCCGAATAATCCGACCTTTTTCATGGCTGAACTCCGCTGGGGGGTTGCCTAGAGATTGTCCTGCAGACTGCTCTAGTCGCGTCCTCAGCCCTTACTTCAAGGCCCGTGCCCTCCGTCGGACCCTCGTCATATCAGCGAGTTATCAGAGCATGTGGCACGAACGAGGCTCTTATGCGCCTAATACTTAGGCAGTAAACCAAGGCGTGGATGAATGATGAGGCAGAATGTCTGCGCACGAGCCTAGGCGATGCGATTGGGATCGGCATCGCCGCGGGGCGAAGCAGCCTGTCGCCGGGGTATGGCGGCGGTAAGCCATCCAAAGGTCGGAGCCGATACGACCAGTCTAGTGATGCGCCAACGACGCGGCGTTGGGAATCTCGAAGCGATCGGCTTCGAGCTCGGCCTCCAGTTGCCGGCGCTGGTCACCGCTCAACTCAACCAGCGGCGGACGCACTGTCGCCCATTCCGCGTCGCCCGACTTCCACGCGATCGCGGCCTTCATCGCCGCAATCATTGGGCGCTTTTGGAAGATGGCGCGGGTCTCGTTCAAGGTCTTCTGCTGGGCATCCGCGTCCGCGCTTTGCCAGGTGTTGTACAGATGCACGATGGCGGTGGGGTTCACGTTGCCCGTGGCCGTAATGCAGCCCGCACCGCCGCCGCGCATCGTCTTCAGCAAGACCGTCTCCGCTCCGGCAAAGACGTCGAAGCCTTGCGGCTGGAATTCCTTCAGCATGGCGGCGGTGTTGTTCCAGTCGCCGGAACTGTCCTTCACACCGGCAATGGCAGCGGGATACGCCCCCAAGAGTCGCTCGATGAGCTTGAGGCTGATCCCGACCTGCGACACAGGTGGAATGTGGTAGAGGTAGATTCGCAGACGCGCGTCTCCCACGCCCTCGATCACGTTTGCAAAGCTGCGGAACAATCCTTCGTCGCTGACGCCCTTGTAGTAGAAGGGCGGCAGCATCAGCACGCCCGCACATCCCGCCTGGACGGCATGGCGCGACAATTCGATCGTGTCGGGCGCCGCGCAGGTACCGGTCCCGGGAACCATCTTTCCCGCGGGCAGTCCCGCTTCGACCAGAGCATCGAGAAGCTTGCACTTTTCGGACACCGACAGCGAATTGGCTTCCGAGTTCGTGCCGAAGATCGCGAGGCCGACGTTTTGGGCGAGCAGCCACCTGCAATGCTTGATAAAGCGGGGGGTCGACGGCGCATAGTCCGCCGTGAAGGGCGTCAAGACAGGCGACATCACGCCCCGGAAGCGGGGGACCTGACCACGGTCGGGGGCTTTACTGGGAACACTGCCGGGACCGGCACCCATGGGTTGCGTCGATCTCATGCACTTGGCTCCTCGCGCTGTGCCGCGGACATCGGAAGAATCGCCATTCGCCTTGCCGGGAAAACGATCTCACGCGCATCGGTCCTCACGCCCTGCATTCGATCCGTATGACACCCGCGGCCCATTGTCCATGGTCCGCCCGCAACGTGCGTCGGGCTCGGCTGCGCGCCTGATCCGCCCTAGCCTTCTGCGACGGCGCGCAGCGTAATGCGGGTAATCTCGGCCGGCGCCACCAGGCGCATCGGGGGGCCCCAGTATCCCGTGCCGCGGCTCACGTAGAGCAGCGTGTCCTTCAGTTGCGCCAATCCCGCGACATAGGGTTGGGACAGCCGCACTGCCCAGTTGAAAGGCCAGATCTGGCCGCCGTGCGTGTGCCCGGATATCTGCAGGCCCACGCCGTGTTCGGCGGCTTCCGTCACCGCCCGGGGCTGGTGCGCCAGCAAGATGAGCTCCCGGGACGGGTCGCGACCCGCGAGCGCACCCGCCAGATCAGGCCGGTGGCCTGGATACCCGTGTCCGGTGTGGTCGTGGATGCCTGCCAGATCGAACGTGTGCGGGGTCTCGCCAATCGCGACCCGCTCGTTGCGCAATACATTGATCCCAAGCGTCCCCAAGTGGCTGATCCACTCATTCACGCCCGAGTAGTATTCGTGGTTGCCCGTGACAAAGTACACCCCCCAGCGCGCCTTTAGGTCGCGCAAGGGGGCAACGGAGTGGGCGAGCTCGTGCACACGGCCGTCCACCAGGTCTCCCGTGATCACCACCACATCAGGCTCGAGCGCATTGCTGCGCCGCACGAGGGTTTCGATGAAGCTCCGGCCCCGTGTGGGGCCCAGGTGAACATCGGTCAGCTGCACGAGCGTCGTGCCGTCCATGGGCAATGGAAGACGCTTGAGTGAGACCTGGACCTCCCGAATTCGCGGAGGGCGCAGCCCTTCGATCAGGGCCACCACTCCCGTCACGCCGGCGAGCACCGCGGCGGTGCCTCCCAGAGCGCGCGCCAGAACCGTGCTGGATCCGGGATCCGCAGCGCCCCCGAGAAGATTCGCGGCCAGCCGGGCGATATCCAGGATCACCAGCCACGAGGGCAGAATCAGCAGCATCCCCATCCAGATGAACCCGGGCCACACCAGTACCTTGGCCAGCCGGTGGCGCACCACATACAGATAGAAAGTTACCGGTATGCAAGCGTAGAGCATCACGATGGCAAGCGTCGCCACCGTCTGCCAGGGTTCAGGCAGAACAGTGTCGCGCACCAGGCGCGCCCAGATGTAGTAGTGCAGTGCAGCGAGCAGGGACAGCCCTATGCCCACCACACGCACCAGCCTCACGCTCCGCTTCGACAAAGGATTCCTTTTCGCAATGCGCAATACTGCTCGCAACGCCGCGCTCAACCGTTGCCGCCGGGCTCGCCAATCGGGACGGATTAGCATCCCCTTCTTCAGGATACCTTGCATGGACGGATGCGCAATACCGGCGCCGCTGAACGACTTTCCTTCTGAGGGCAGTCCCCGCACGGAAAGGGCCAAGCCGCCGACATTTAACACAGCGGCCGGCCCGTGCTGCGGTGCGGCGTGTTCGGTATCGACCCAAAGTTGGACGTGCGGTGGTGGCGAGAACCTGTTGCGACGATACGTCTGCCGCGCGGGCGGGCGAGAGCGGTCCCGCGGGAAAGAAAATGTCAGGCGCCGGTTTCAGAGGGTGCCGGTAGGGAGGTCGAAGAGCGCCAGCAATCCCCGGAGCAGGGCTTCAGGAGTTGGCGGGCAACCAGGAATGTGCAGGTCCACGGGCAGCACCGCGGATACACCGCCGACGCAAGCATAGCTCCCGGCAAACAACCCGCCGTCGGCGGCGCATTGGCCCGCACCAATCACCCACTTGGGCGCGGGGGTAGCCTGGTAGGTGCGCAATAGCGCTTCCGCCATGTTCCGGGTGACAGGTCCGGTGACCAGCAGCACGTCCGCGTGCCGCGGCGAGGCGACAAAGCGCAGGCCGAAGCGCTCCAAATCGTAGAATGGGTTATTCAGCGCGTGGATTTCCAATTCGCAGCCGTTACAGGAACCCGCGTCGACGTGGCGAATGGACAGGCTGCGCCCGAGCCGCTGCCGGGCCCGGGTTGCCACATTGGCTGCCAGCTCCGCCACGGCGCCGGGGTCGGCCGTGGGCGCCACCTCCGTTGCCGGCGCCGACAGCAGGCCCTTCAGCAAGAAGCTTTGCATCGCCGGTCCCGATTAGAGGTCATGCCCGGAGTAGGAGCAGTTGAACGATTTGTTGCAGAGCGGGAAGTCGGCGACGATGTTGCCCTCGATTACCGCTTCCAGCAGGGGCCACTGGAACCACGATGGATCGCGCAGGTGACAGCGCTCGACCGTGCCGGCGCTGGAGACGCGCACCCACACGAATACGTCTCCGCGGAAGCCTTCGACCAGCGCCGCCCCTTCCGCAGGCAGGGGTGGTACCGCCACCCGCGTTTCTCCTCCGGGCAGGCCGGCAAGCACCTGCTCGATCAAGTTCACGCTCTGCTCCACCTCCTGCGCCCGCACCCAGACCCGGGCGTTCACGTCACCGGCCTCCAGCACGGGCACATGAAAGCTCAGCTGGTCGTACGGTGGATATGCCGGCGAGCGCCTCGCATCGAAATTTCTTCCCGACGCGCGACCGACGAATCCTCCGCAGCCAAACCGCCGCGCGAGCTCCGCCTTCAGGATGCCTGTGCCCACTGCCCGATCCTTCAGGGATGCGGAATTGTCAAACAGCTCCACCAGCGGAGGGAAACGCCGGCGCAACAGGCGCACAAGGCTCCCCAGCCGCTCCGTGCCCCGCGCATCCAGATCCACGGTCACTCCTCCTGGCGCGATCCGATCCATCATCAGGCGGTGTCCGAAACAGTCTCCGCTCGCGCGCAGCACCTCCTCGCGCAGCATAGCGCAGTGCGCGTGCAGCATGCTGAATGCGGCGTCGTTGCAGATCGCGCCGATGTCGCCCACGTGGTTCGCCACGCGCTCCAGCTCGGCCAGGAGGGCGCGCAGCCACACGGCCCTGGGCGGCACCTCGACGCCGGCGGCCGCCTCCACCGCGCGGGCAAAAGCCAGGGCGTAGGCGACGGTGCTATCGCCCGATACCCGGCCGGCCAATTGCGCCGCGTGCGCCAGATCCGCGCCGCGCATGATTGCCTCCGTGCCCTTGTGCGTGTATCCGAGCCGCTCCTCGAGCCGCACCACCGTCTCCCCGTTGGCGGTGAATCGGAAATGTCCCGGCTCGATGATCCCCGCGTGCACAGGGCCAACTGGGATCTGATGCAGGCTCTCGCCCTCCGCCGGCAGGAACGAATACGCGGTCGGGGCGTCCGGCGATACGGGCAAGCGGGCTCCGAGCGGCGCGCTCAGACCCCACCGGCCATGATCCAGCCAGGGACGCTTGTCCGCCGCGCCCTCGGCCACGAAACCGAACAGGTCGTGAACGGTACGCTCAAGCCGCGCAGCGGGAGGGAACGCCCGCGCCACGGAAGGAAACCGTCCCCCATCGACGTCATGGCTCAAGACGACAAGGTTCCCCGTCCGTTCGTCGAGCAGCGCCAGGTGCACCTCGGCGGTGTCGCCCCACAAGCTGACCAGGGTGCATGCGCCGCGCGCAAGCTGTTCCACGGCCAGGGCCCAGCCCTCGCCGGACACGCGCCGGCGCGGCCACGGCCGGTGCGGTTCGACCGCCACGCCCTGCGCCAGCAATACATTCAGCTCCGCAACGGCCATGGAACACTCCTCGTCAGCCCAGCAAGTTCGCAACGTGGCGAAACCAGGCGAGCACAGGCTGGGGAATGTAGATGCCTGCCATGGCGACGAGTCCCAGGTGGGCGAACATGGGGACGTACGACACGCGCAGCGGCGCCACGCTGCCTCGCGGCGCCCCGAAGGAGATGTTCATCGCCTGCAGCAACAGCGCTCCGAACGCCACCAATAGACCGGTCACCAGCGCCAGCGCCAGGAGAGGCTGCCGCGCGACAGTCGAGCTGACCACCAGGAACTCGCTCATGAAGATGCCCAGCGGCGGCATGCCGGCGATGGCGAAGACGCCCAGCAGCAGGCCACATCCCAGCACCGGATGGGTTTCGGTCAGGCCGCGGATGTCCGACAGGCGCTGGGTGCCCTTGGCCTGCGCCACATGGCCGACGGCGAAAAAGATCGCGGACTTGGTCAGGCTGTGCATGGTCATGTGCAGCAGTCCCGCGAAGTTGGCCAGCGGCCCGCCCATGCCGAAAGCGAAGGTGATGATGCCCATGTGCTCGATGGAAGAATAGGCGAAGAGGCGCTTGATGTCCCTGCGACGGTAGAGCATGAAGGCGGCAAATACCAACGACGCCAGCCCAAGGATCACCATCAGGGGTCCCGGGGCCAGCGCCTGCGGATTGCCGGCCATCACCATCTTGAAGCGCAGCAGCGCAAACAGCGCGACATTGAGCAGCAGGCCGGAGAGCACCGCCGAGATGGGCGTCGGGCCCTCCGCGTGGGCATCGGGAAGCCAGGCATGCATCGGGGCGAGCCCGATCTTGGTTCCGTAACCCAGCACCAGGAACACGAATGCCAGGTTAAGCAGGCCGGGATCGAAGTCCGGCGCCTTCTTGACGAGCACCGTCCAGGCCATGGCATTCAGTCCCTCCCCCACGACCGAGCTGGCAGCCAGGTACACGATGATGGTGCCGAAAAGCGCCAGTCCAATGCCAACGGACCCCAGGATGAAGTACTTCCAGGCGGCCTCCAGCGCCTCGGGGGTCCGGTAGATGCCGACCATCACCACCGTCGTCAGCGTTGCGATCTCCACGGCCACCCACATCAGGCCCACATTGTTCGATACCAGCGCGAGGTTCATGGCCGCCATCAAGCCCTGGTACATGGCGTGATAGAAGCGCAGGGACACGGGAGTCAGCCGGCCGATTTCCAGCTCGTGCGCGATGTAGCTTGCGCTGAAGACGCTGGTCGTAAATCCGACGAACGTGCTGAGCACGATGAAGACGATATTGACGTCGTCCACGATCAGGAAAAGTCCCGGCGTGGGCCGCTCGAAGAAAAGCAGCAGCGCTGCCACAAGCGTGACCAGGGAGGCCAGGATGTTGAGTCTCGCCGTCACCCGATATGCGGGAATGAGCGCAAGCAGGCCGGCGGACACTGCGGGAACCAACAACACCGCGCGGACGATATTCAACCCGGGATCGCTCACCGCTGGCCTCCGCGAAACTGATGCAGCGCGTGCACATTGACGGTGTCGAAACGCTCCCGAATGCGGAACAGGAAGATGCCGATCACGATGAAAGCGATCAAGACGGAGAATGCCACGCTGATCTCGACCACCAGCGGCATGCCCTTGGCCCCGCTCGCGGCCAGGATCAGCCCGTTCTCCAGGGACATGAAGCCCACCACCTGACTGACGGCGTTATGCCGCGACACCATCATCAGCAGCCCCAGCAGGATCACCGCCAGCGCGAAGGCCAGGTCTTCCCGCGCCAGGATGTCGGCATCGGCCGTCGCCGGCAGCATCACGCCGATGGACAATGCCACCAGTCCGATGCCGAAGAGCATGGTCGGCCCCATCCCCACGACGGGCTCGATCGTGCCGTGGATGCCCAGCCGCCGCACGATGCGGTGCAGCGCGAACGGAATCACGATGGCCTTGAAGCCCAGGGCGATGCCGGCTGTGATGTACAGGTGCGGGGCGTCCTGTACGAAGGCCTGCCAGGCCACGGACAGCGAGAGCACGACGGCCTGCGCCGCGAACACTCTCAGCAGCGCGTACATGCGGTCCTGGTAGAGCAGCATGAAGCTCACCAGAACCAGGCCCCCCGCCAGCAGGTGCGCGAAATCGAAACTGAGGCCGGTCATCACAGGTTCCGCGAAACAAAAAGCAGTAGCGTGCCCAGGAAGCCCAGCATCAGGGCGATTCCCAGGAAATCAGACACCCGGAACACGCGCATCTTGGCGATGGAGGTCTCGAACACGGCCAGAAGGAATCCGGCGAACGCCAACTTGACGATGTACGCGCCCAGCCCCAGCAGGTATGCCTCCACACCCTGTCCCGCCACGGCCATTCCCCAGGGAACAAAGATGCCTGATATCAGAGACATGTAGAGCAACAGCTTGAGCGATGCCGCGAACTCGATCATGGCCAGGTGCCGCCCGGAATATTCGAGCACCATCGCCTCGTGCACCATGGTCAGCTCCAGGTGCGTCGCCGGATTGTCCACGGGCATGCGCGCATTCTCCGCAAGCGCCACCATCATCAGGGCCGCTACCGACAGTCCCAGCGAGATGCGCAACCCCACGTTGCCGCCGCTCGTGTACGCCACGACGGAAGAGAGCTCGGTGGACCCGGCCATCAGGGAAAGCGTGAACACGATCATGATCATCGCCGGCTCGGCCAGCGGGGCGATCATCATCTCGCGGCTTGATCCGATGCCGCCAAAGCTGGTTCCCACGTCGAGCCCCGCCAGCGCCAGAAAGAACCGGGCGCTGCCCAACAACGCGACGATGGCGATCAGGTCCGCCGACCAGCTGAAGATCAAATCGATCGCGAAGGTCGGTACGAGCGAAGCCGCGACCCACAGCGCCGCGAAGATCAGGTACGGCGCCGCCCGGAACAACCACGAGGCGCTTTCGGCCACCACGACCTCCTTGCGGATCAGCCGCAGCAGGTCCCGATACGGCTGCAGGAGCGGCGGCCCCGCGCGCCGAAGCAGCCGCGCCCTGACCTTGCGCACGAATCCAGTGAGCAGCGGCGCCAGCAGCAACACCAGCAGCATCTGCGCGCCTTGCACCAGCAGGCTGGCGACTAGTGCCATATGGTCAGCAGCAGCAGAACCAGCACCAGCACCCCGAACACCAGGCTCAGGTAGCGGCGGATGGTCAGGAACTGCATTTGGTCGAGCAGGTCGGCAATGAAGTTCACAGCCTCGCCGATCGGCGCGTAGAGGAATTCCCAGATCAGGTCGCGCAGCCGGACCTCGAACCGGGCGGGCGACGAATCCCCAGGGGGCGGCATGGTGACCCGCTCCCGCGCACGGAAGATCAGCGTGCCGAAGACCCGGCGGATGGGCTGGGCAAAGCTTCCCGCGGTGTACTGCGTCGAGGGCGCGAGGTCCGGGAAACCGCAGTCCCAGGCCGCCGAGCGCCGCACCGCGTGCGAGGCCCAGCGATGGATCGCGTAGGTTGCGGCAAAGACGGCGAAGCCGATGAAGACGA
Organism: bacterium; assembly: GCA_041476685.1. GTDB lineage: Bacteria > SAR324 > SAR324 > SAR324 > JACQKK01 > JBGPEV01. Next base: position 11,895 of record JBGOTW010000085.1, read on the forward strand.
ATACGATCAATCCGTTATACGAACTGCGCGCGGCGGTGATGGGAATGATGGACAGCCAGGCCACGCCGAGCTGGGAGGGCATCTGAGCGCCCAACAGGGCTTGGGTCACGGGCGCGATGGCGTCAATCACGGCCCCTGGCAACACCCCGGCCACGAGACATAGGGCGCTCAGCCCGAACATGGCCGCCAGGGAAAAGCGATCCACCTCGCGCGCGGCTGCAGCCTCTTTTGTGCGCGGACGGCCCAGGAAGGTGACGCCGAAAGCCTTGACGAAGCACGCCGCCGCCAGCGCCGCCGACAGGGCCAACAGCGCCGCCACGGCCGGCACGAGAAATTTCAGCGCCCACTGGGAAAGCAGCGGGCTGACCAGGATCGCCTGGAAGGTCAGCCATTCCGATACGAATCCATTGAGCGGAGGCAGGGCCGAGATGGCCGTCGCGCCGACCAGGAACGCGAAGGCCGTGAGGGGCATGCGGTGGATCAGTCCTCCCAGCCGCTCCATGTCGCGCTGACCCGTCGCCACTTGCACCGCGCCGCTTCCGAAGAACAGCAGGCTCTTGAACAGGGAATGATTGAGCACGTGGAAGAGCGCGGCGGTCAGCGCCAAAGCCGCCGCCGAACCGAGCGCGTTGGAGCGAAAGGCCATCGCCAAACCGAGGCCGATGAATATGATGCCGATGTTCTCGACCGTGTGAAACGCGAGCAGTCGCTTCAGATCGTGCTCCATCAACGCATAGAGCACACCTAATACCGAGCTGATGCCGCCCAGAGCCAGTATCACCATGCTCCACCACCAGATGGGCTCGCCCAGCAGGTCGAACACGATGCGCACGAATCCGTAGACGGCGACCTTGGTCATGACGCCGCTCATCAGCGCCGAAATATGACTCGGCGCCGCCGGATGGGCCAGCGGCAGCCACGCATGGAGCGGCACGAGACCGGCTTTCGAGCCGGCGCCCAGGATCACCAGTGCCAGCGCCAGCGATGCCAGCAGGGCCGAGGGCTTGCTCTGCCGGATTTGGTCGAAGGCATAGGCGCCGCCGGGGCCGGCCAGGAAGCCGAACGCCAGCAGCAGCGACAAGGTGCCGAAGCCCGCCATGGTGAGATAGACGAATCCGGCGCGGATGTTCCCCTCTTCCCGATGCCGGGCCATCACCAGCGCCCAGGAGGAGAGCGACATGAATTCCCAGGCCAGCAGGAACGTGAACGCGTCGTCCGCAATCACGACCAGGTTCATGCCGGCCAGGAACGCCGGATAGAACGGCAGCACGCGACCCGGCGCCGGCTCGTGGCGGCCGTAGCCCAGGCCGTAGAGGCTGGCCGCAGCCGAGCCAAGATTGACTACGAGCAGGAAGAACGCCGCCAGGCTGTCCAGGTGAAAGTGCGAGCCGAGCCAGGGGATCCCCAAGGGAAGCCACAATCGCTCATCCGCGCCGCCCGCAAGCAGCAGATGGCGGGTCGCGACCAGCAGCGCGACCACCGACAGCGCGAAGCTTACCGAGTAAACGAGCGTTGTCGCGGCCCGCAGCCGACTCAACGGTATCGCGAGCGCTCCAAGACCGAGCAGCGCAGTCGCGAGCCCTACCATTGCCGCTAGATCCACCGCTGGTCCTCTGTCACACCGACGGTGGCCTCGGAAATTCGCCCCGCACTGGAAGCTTTCAATTCAAGCAAGCTCAACGAGTCCATTACGATAGACGTATTCCTTTTCCCCATCCTGGCTGACTCCGCCCTCGTCAACGCGTGTGCCGCCCGCGGATTCGAGGGCGCCGAGAGGCTACAAGAGGCCGTCCGCCCTCGGTTTCCAGCACCGTACTCGTCGGCACCGAGAGCCATACGATCCGGGCAAGCGCCCGCCGGTCCGTCTTGCCAGAATTCCTGCGGACCGCACTCGCGAAACCTCTATCATATTTTGGATCACGCAGTTTAAGCTTCGTGAACGAGTTTCTCATGCCGGCCCGCATTGCACTGATGTGTCAAGCGGACTTCGACCATCACGGACAGATAACGTCGCGCACGACCGTCAGCGATCTGCTCCCTTTGTGCTAATCCGGCGCGAGTTTCCCATGTTCAGATCGGATGGGTTCAAGAGGGGCAGGTCGAGCGGCAGGCGTCTGGTTCATGGCTAGACCTGGGAGCGCGAGGTGCAGCGGCAAGTCGAAGACGTAACGCGCAGCTTTTCATCGTAACCCGAATAGCGAATATTGCTTGCGGCGAGCCCGCCGTGCTTCAGGCGAATAGACTCCGCTTGGTGGAAACTCGCCCAAATCCCATGATAGGGGTGCCAAGAGGAACCGATCCATCCTGTATCGGCTATCCGGTAAGGGGCGGTGGAATCCTGGTTCATCGAGCGATATCTGGAAGGCCGGCTTGAGCTTCCTGATTGGCTGACCCAGTCTCTGCTCAATTCCTACCTGTCCGGCTCACGTTGGCTTGGCGTTCTGCGGGGCCGGACGAGCGGACACTGCGGTTGTGGGAGATGTACTTGAGAGACTGCATCGCCATTTTCCACACCCATGGTGGCCGCTTTTGCGGAAATGGACAGTACCTGCTTCAGCCGATTCCGTCCTACGAGCAGTAAGCCGAGTCGACAATTCCGTCTTCACACAAGTGACTTTTCGGAATTCCGGCTTCTGGCCGGAACAATTCTCTCCGCACTGTAATGTTTGTGCTTTCCGCGGGTGAGACACTCCTTCCCGAGAG
>JBGOTW010000086.1:0-14375 GCA_041476685.1 bacterium
GAATCTGCCGGGTGTGCGCGTGCAGCCCTGGGGGGCGCTACTTGACGCCTCCGCCGGGCCGGTCGCGGTGACCGTCACGTACCGGGACATCGGCGCCATCATGTACACCTCCGGCACGACCGGACCGTCGAAGGGCGTGCTGATGCCTCACGCGCACCTGCACCTGTTCGGGCAGGAGGAGGCGCGCTGGCTGCGACTGGTGCCGGAAGACGTCTATTACATCTGCATGCCGCTGTTCCACGCGAATGCCCTGTTCATGCAGCTCTACGGGACGCTGGTGGCGGGGGCCAAGGCCGTCGTGGTCCCGGCGTTCAGCGCCTCGCGCTGGCTCGACGACATCCGCAAGTACGGCGCGACGGTGACCAACACGCTCGGGGTGATGACGGAATTCGTCTTCCGCCAGCCGCCGCGGCCGGAAGACCGGCAGCACAGGCTGCGCCTGGTCCTCGCCGTGCCGGGTCCCGCGGAGATCGCCCAGGCGTTCATGGAGCGCTTCCAGACACAGATCATCGAAGCGTACGGCATGACCGAGATCAACATTCCGGTGCACGGGCGGATCGACTCCCCGTTCAAGGCCGGAAGCTGCGGTCAGGTCAACGAGGACTATTTCGAGGTCAGGATCGCCGATCCGGAAACCGACGAGGAAGTGCCGCGCGGCGCGCTGGGCGAGATCGTCTGCCGCCCGAAGGAGCCCTTCGCCTTCATGGCCGGGTACAACGGGATGCCCGACCGGACGGTGGAGGCCTGGCGCAATTTCTGGTTCCACACGGGGGACGCCGGCCGGATGGATGCGGACGGCTACGTGTACTTCGTCGACCGCCTGCGGGACACGATCCGGCGCCGGGGCGAGAACCTCTCCTCCTACGAGATCGAGCGGGTGCTGGCCGAGCATCCGTCCGTCGCCGAAGTCGCGGCCGTCGCGGTCAAATCCGCTCTCCCGGGCGGGGAAGACGAGGTGAAGGTGTGCATCGTGCTCCGCCCCGATCGGCAGGTGCAGCCAGTCGAATTGCTCGACTGGTGCGCGCAGCGCATGCCTCATTTTGCCGTGCCGCGCTACGTGGAGTTCGTGCCGGCGCTGCCGAAGACCCCGACCCAGAAGGTGCAGAAGGCCATCCTGCGAGAGCAGGGCCTGACCTCCGGCACCTGGGACCGGGAGCAGGCCGGCTACCGGGTGCGGCGCGGCGCATGAATTCCCCTCTATTGCGCTGCCATGCTATCCAGGCTTTCGGCTATCCCGGCTTTCGTGAACCCTCCGCTGCGTCGCGAGAATGCCGGGGGTTGCCGGCGGCGATCCGCAGTGGCATCTTCCCAATTTCTCCGGGGCGTGGCATGGGAAGGATCGCGTCACTGGCCAGCGACCGCCCTGGCGGGCCGGACGGAGCGGCCATTTCTCTCGGTGTTCAGCAGGAGCCAGCCATGCCCACAGTCTCCCAACAGCTGATCCGCGGATGTGTCGCGGGGATCCTGGCCAAGATCCCTCAGGGTCTCGCGCTCTACGTGTGCAGCGAGCTAGGGCTGTTCTTGGTGATGGGAGTGGCCCTGAACGTTCCGCTCACTATCCTGTACTCGTCGAAGCATGTGCTCCTGGGCGGCCTGTTCGGCGCGTTGTTCGCCGTTCCTCTGCTGAAGGGCTGGCCGCACTGGGTGCGTGGAACCCTGGTCGGCCTGGCTCACGCGGCGGGCACCCTGTTCGTCTTCAATCCGTTCGTGGACGGCGTCGGATTCCTGGGCCTGGACGTGGGGGCGCTGATGCCCCTGGTCGTGGTCGCGGCGAACCTGGTTTGGGGCATGCTCGCGGGGGTGGGAGTGGACTTGTGGGGCCTCACGGATCGCCGCGCGGCAGCGCAGTGACGCGCAGCGCGCGCGTCCGGCATCAGGGCCGGGAGCCGCTTTCCCACGCCATGAGTACCGCATCCTCCGGCGGGTTCGTGTAGTAGCCGCGCCGTCGGCCCGTCTCGCGGAACCCTGCGGCGCGATAGAGCGACTGAGCCGCGTCGTTGCCGGCACGCACCTCCAAGTAGATGCGCCGGGCACCTTCGGCACGCAGCCGCTCCAGCACTCCCAGCAGCAGCACCCGCCCCCAGCCCCTGCGGCGCAGGTCGGGTCGCACTCCCAGGCGCAGCACCTCCGCCTCCTGCTCGATCCGCTGGCATACGGCCCAGGCGAGCGCCGGCGCCTCCGCCCGAGCCCGCGCTTCGGCTCGTTCTCCGGAACGAAGCACCCAGCATCTGAGGTATGGGAATTTCAGCCAGTGCAGGTACACCGCGGCACTCAGTGCCGGCTCGAAGCACTCGGCATCGAGCGCGGCCAGTTCCTCAGGGGCGGGCTGGCTATCCCAGACGAGCGCCGCAGCGGGGGAGTGCTCAAGCGGGACCGAGGAGGGGGCACCGGGGGACGGCATGGCGCCTCCCGCGCAAGGTCCACGATGGAACGGGAGCCCGGGCGGCTGATGGCCGCTCGTGAAATCCGCGTACACGCCGCGGAGCGCGTCAGGACGTATAGGCGAGGAAACCGCTCTTCAACTCGGAGAACGGTCCGGTGTAGTCGGTGGAAACCCAGCGCTGGTAGGTGCAGAAGTTGCTGTGCACCCGCACGGATTCCACGAACATATTTTGCAGGGCGTCGGTGTACTGGTTGCGGTACACCTTCGGCTCTTCCGCGGCAACGACGCGCAACTGGACTTTGATGGCCATGGCCTTCTGCGCTGTAGGGGTGAAGTCGTCCTTGCTGTGTACGTCCTTCCGCTGCACGTCCTTCCTACGCATCGCGCGGCATCGTGGCCGCGCCGTGCCTGGAGTCAGTGTGATCTAGCACACTTTCCGGGGGCCGCACAATCGCTTTGCGCGCGGCGTGCGTCAGTTCTGGTACCATGCTCGCGCGAACGATGCGCCCTGAGCGCCACGGGACGGCGGCGGACCTGCCATGGCCGCCCCTTCAGGAACGCTCGCCCAGCGACGTCAGGTACGCGGCATAATCGCTCTTGCCCATCGCCTTGGCGAGCCGGCAGACCTGCTCCAGGTCGATCCAGCCCATCCGCCAGGCCACCTCCTCGATGCAGGCGATCTTCAGGCCCTGCCGGTTCTCCAGCGTCTCGATGAAATTGGACGCGTCGAGCAGCGAGCGGTGGGTGCCGGCGTCAAGCCAGGCGGTGCCGCGGCCGAGCATCTCGAGCTTGAGGGTGCCGGCGGACAGATAGGCCTTATTGACGTCCGTGATCTCCAGCTCGCCGCGGCCGGACGGTGCGATCCCGGCGGCGACGTCGAGCACCGCATTGTCGTAGAAGTAGAGGCCGACCACAGCGTAATGGGAGCGCGGATGCTTCGGCTTCTCCTCGATGCTAAGGACGCGCCCCTCGCCATTGACCTCGGCCACGCCGTAGCGCTCCGGATCCCGCACCCAGTAGCCGAAGATCGTGGCGCCGCTGGTGCTGGAAGCGGCGCGCTGGAGCTGATCGAGGATGCCGTGCCCGTAGATGATGTTGTCGCCCAGCACGAGCGCCACCGGCGCGCTCCCCACGAACTCCCGCCCGATCACGAAAGCCTGTGCCAGGCCCTCCGGACGGACTTGCTCGGCATACGACAGCTCCATGCCCAGATGGGATCCGTCGCCCAGCAGGTTGCGGTACAGCGGTAGATCCTTGGGCGTCGAGATGATGAGGATCCTGCGAATTCCGGCGAGCATCAGCGTGGAAAGCGGGTAGTACACCATCGGCTTGTCGTACACCGGCAGGAGCTGCTTGCTCACCACGTTGGTGATGGGGTGGAGCCGGGTGCCGGACCCTCCGGCGAGGATGATGCCCTTGGAGATTGAAACGGTCTTGTGAACGGAACTATAGGGCATCTCGTCTCTCCGGGCTGCGGCACTGGCGCACGAAGGGAGTGCGGCACACGGCGCCGCGCCGCCTGTCGGCCAACCGGGCACGTTCCTTTTGGCACAGCGCGACGGCGATCTCAACGGGGAGCGGGCCCGTGCGTCCACCCTACGGCGCTCTAGCCATGCATCCGCCGCGCCAGAAAACCTTTCCCGGATCCGGATCAGATCCCCGTCAATTTCGCCAATTCCGCGCGCCAGCGCCGGTACCGCTCGCGCAGGGCCGGCTCTTCCCGGACTGGAAACACCTGCTCTTGGCCGCCGGCGTCCCATTCCGCCGGGCGGCCCGCCGCCAGGTAGGCGATGCCGCGGGCGGTGCCTTCGGGGTCTTCCCGCCGCTGCACGGGCAGGCCACTGAGCGCCGCCAGCCTGTGGCATAGGCCGTCCAGCCGGGCCACCCCGCCCGACACGCGCAGCCGCCGCGGGCGCGGGACGAGTTTATCCATCTCGTCGAGATTGGCTTGCAGCAGGAAGGCGATGCTTTCCACCACGGCCACGGCCTGCTGCCAGGGCTCTCCCCCGCCGACGAACCGCGAGGCAAATTCCGGCTGCCAGAACGGGCTGGCGAGCCCGGCAATGCCGTTCAGGAACAGGGGCGGCTCGCCCGGCCGCTCCAGCCACTCCGGGAGCCGCTGCACCACATCGCCCAGGCGCAGCTCCACGCCCAGCCAATCCAGGGCCGCCCCGGCGCCGTTGACGCTCCCCTCCAGCATGTACAGCGTCGTGCTCCCGTCCTGAAGCACGATTCCGGTGAGCTGGCGGGGGGCATAACCGGGATATCGCTCCATCGCCCGCAGTATGAACGCTCCGGTGCCCACCGTGACATAGGCCGCGTCCATCTCCGGCCATCCGAACGCGAACAACCCGGCAGTGGCGTCGCCGTTGACCGCCGTCCACGGAATCGCCAAGCCCCGTGCGTCGAACGTCCCGTAGGCGTGGCAGGTCGGGACGCAGCGCGGCAGCACCCCGGCCGGCACGCCGAACAACTCCAGCAGCTCCGGGTCCCAGTTTCGCGTGTGCACGCTCCACAGCTGGGTGCGGGAGGCGCACTGGGGATCCACCACGTGCGGACGTTCGCGCAGCAGGCGGAAGGCGAGAAAGCTTGCGAGCGGGCCCCAGCACAGCCGCTGGTCGGCAAGGGCCTGCCGCACCGCGGGTAAATGGTCCAGGCACCAGCGCAGCTTGCTGCCTCCGTAGTGCGGCGTGAGGAACAGGCCAGTCTTGCGGTGGATGTTCTCGCCCTGGTCCTCGAATTGCCGCAGCCAGGCGTGGGTACGCCGATCCTGCCAGCTGATGACCGGGCTGAGCGGCCGGCCCGTGGTCCGGTCCCAGCACAGCGAGCTGGAGCGCTGGATAGCCAGACCCGCGGCACGCACCCGCGCAGCGTCCGCGCCGAGCCCGGCGAGCGCCTGATCCGCGGCCGCCACGACCGATGCAACCACTTCCTCCCCATCCTGCTCCGCCCAGTCCGGCTCTGGCCGCACCAGACCGATCTCCCGCATTCCGCTGCTCAACAGGCGCCCGCGGCGGTCGAACACGAGGGCGCGGCTGGCATGGGTTCCCTGGTCCAGCGCCAGCACGAGCGGATCGTTGCTGCCGTTGACCATGCGTCATCTCTCCCGGTTCGGCGCTGCACCCCTCTGCGGCACGGCCTTCCATGGCGCGACCTTCCATGGCCGCAGTCGCGCCCCCCAATCTATGCGCCATCGCCTCCGGAACGCCACTCGCGGGGTCGCGCTCCGTTCGGTCCGCCCGTTCCTCGATCGCGCTCCTGCATCGTAACCTCCGTTCGGCCTTTGCGTTTCCGGGCGGGGCAGATTACGCTCAGGGCGAGGTCGGGTGCCTCGCAGCAGCGGCTCCCCTCCAGACCCGCCGCAGCCTGGCGGGACTTCCGCAGTTTCTCCGCACGCCATCGTGAAAAGGATTGGCCGGCATGAGCATGGATCCAAACAAGTGGATCGCGTTCGACAAGCTGTCGCTTGGCGCAAGGCAGCGCATCGAAACCATCTATCCGTATCTGAAGCTGGAGCAATGCCTGTTCCAGGAAAAGCCGTCCGGGGTCTTCATGAAGCAGGCCAACAGCGTCAAGATCGAAAAGTTGCTCGATCCGACCCAGCGCCCCCTGCCTCCCCCGCCTGCTCAGCCCGCGGCGGCTACCCGGGGCCGCAAGTCTACCGCGTGAGCCGATGGAGTTCCTCGCGATCACCTGGATCTTGTGGCTGATCCTGTCGGCCCTGAGCGTCGGCGGCGTGTTGTTCTACCGCCGCACCCGCAAGCGCCAGTCCAGCATGCTCATCACGGCGCAGGATTTGTCCGTGAAGACGCTCATGCTCGACGTGCGCAAGGGGGACGGCGACATCTTCCTCGGCTACCTGCTCTCCATGGTGTTCTTCTCCCTGTTCCTGGCGGGCTTCGCGCATTGGGTGAGGGGCCTTCTCTGATCGCATATTCGCGTCGCCAGGCACACCGCGCCGTGCAAATCGCGTCGTGCGAATAGTGCAGGGCCGCCCAGGCCGCTGCCGCAGGCAGTGCACGGGATCCGGGTGATCCGGACTGCGGGTGGAAACGCCTGCGCGCTAGCCGGGCGTGAGGGTCGCCTGGAGCTGGAGCCGCTCCTGGTAGATGCGGGTGGACAGGGCGGGCTCGCCCAACCGGTAGTACAGGGGCCCGATCGCGTCGAGCAACTTGAGCACGGCCTCGCGCTCGCCTTCCGCCTCGAGCATCTCGCGCGCGTCCAGGTAGGCCTGCAAGGCCAGCGTGGCGCGGCCGGTGGATTCGAGCTTCTGTGCCGCGGCCAGCAGGGCGCGCGCCTCCGCCACGCGGTCCGGCGCGCCGCCCCAGTCGGAGCGCGCCGCCTTGAGTGCGGTGAGCGCCGGCTCGGGCTGGTCCGACAACGCCTGGCATTCCGCCAGGCGCAGCCGCGTGCGGTACACCTCCTCCGCGCTGCCCAGGTCCCTGAAGCGCTGGAGCAGCTCGTGCAGTTGGGCGCGCGCTTCCCCGGTGCGTCCCTGCCGCATAGCCGCCTCGGCCAGCAGCCGCCGCGCCAGCAGCGCCTCCCGCGGATGGCCGAGCCGCTCGAGCGCCTGGATGCGCGGCGGCAGGAATCTCCCTACCTCCTCGTAGGCTTCCGGCCTGCCTTCCCACAGTTCCAGCAGGGCCTTCATCGCCCGCAGCAATCCCTGCGGCCGGTCGAGCTGCTGCGCCAGTTCCGCCGCGGACAACAGCAGGTTCGCCGCCGCCTCCGGACGTCCCTGCGCCGCGTGGCACCGGCTCAACCCGTGGTAGACTTCGGTCAGCAGGTCCCACGCCGCGGCGGAGCTTCCCTGCGCCGCCGGCGCGGCTTCGCTCAACAGGTGCAGCGCCTTGTCCAGCAGCGGCTGCGCCAGGGCGTGCTGCCCCCCGTGCAGCGCGGGCGCGGCGAGCCGGAGCAGCGCCCGGGCCTGGATCGCGGCATCCCCCAGCGCCTCTCCGGACCCCAGCAGACAGTGGTTCAGCAGCCCCTGCACGTCCCGCCACGCCGGCAGCGCCAAGAGCGGCGCGGCGGCATCGGAGAGCCGTGCCAGCTCGTCCCAGCGCCGCTCCTCCGCCAGGAGCGCCGCCAGATCCGCCACGTTGATCCGCTCGACCGCGAGGCGGTGCGCCGTGCGCACGGCCGGCTCGGCCGCCGTCTCCGCCCCGGCCCGCTCCAGCGCGAAGCGCGGCCGCAAGCGTGCCATTTGTTTCGCGTCGGAGGGCAGCATGCCGGCCGCCTCCGCGAGGAAGGCCCGGTATGCGTCCACCATCCGTTCGCCCAGGGCGCGGAAGGTCTCCCCATCGAGCAGCCGTTCCGCCAGCACGCCCTGCAGCCGCAGCGGCACGCTGTAGTAGCGATCGCCGTCGCTGGCATCGAGCAGGCCCAGCCACAGCAATTCCGTCAGTGCCCGCTGCATGCGCCGCCCGTCGAAGCCGGTGAGCTGCAGGAGCAGATCGCGCTGCACCAGGTGCGTGAAGATCAGCAGCGCACCCAGCACATGCCGCGCGTCGGGATTGAGGAGCGGCAGGATCTCCTCGGCCAGAAGCGCGACCAGCGCCTGGCTGTCGCCTCCGGCATGGAGCAGCGCCTCGCTGTCGGGCAGGCGCGGCAGCCGCCGCAGCAGTCGCGCCGCCAGCAGGTCCCGCGCGCACAGGGCGCGCAGCTGCGCGCCCCTGGGCGCCGCGTCGAGCCGCTCGAGGAAGTCCGGCTCGAAGACGCGCGCCTGTCCCGCGCTGTCGAGGGCGGGCAGGTCGAACTGCCGGCCCGGCACCATGGGCGGCTTGCGCCGTCCGAGCAACAGGAAGCGCGAGGGTCCGCTCAGGCGCTGCAATGCGCCGCAGAGCGCCTCGTAGCCGGGATTGGTCTCCAGGCGGTCCAGGATGATGAGGCGCGGCTGGCCGTCCGCCAGGTGCGCGGCGACGACCTGCTCCCACCGTTCCGGCGCGGCGCCGGCGGGGCCATCGCCGCCGGGGGCGTGCGCCTGTGCCCCCAGGTGCAGGGCGATGGCGCCGAACAGGCGCTGCAGCGCTCCGCCCGCCGTCCGGCTCAGCGCCTGGACCGGCATCAGGTCGAACGGTTCCTGCAAGATGTCCTGCGGTTGGATGAAGGCGGTCTGGAGAAAATGGCGGCGCAGGCGCCGGGCCAGGGACTGCGCCAAGAGGGTCTTGCCGCAGCCCGCCGGACCGGTCAGGAACACCAGCGGCGAGGGCGCCCGGTGCTGGGGATGCAGCGCATCCACGAGCCGTCCCAACTCCTGGTAGCGGTTGAACAGGCGGCGGCGTCCGGCGAACGGGGGGGGAACGGGCGCGGAGGCGAACTCGTCCGCCCTTTCCTCGGCGGCGGGGTCAGGGGGCTGCGCGGATCCGTAGGGCTGCACTGTGCCGTAGGGCTGCGCCGCGGCGGAGGGCGGTGCCTGCGCGCGGGGCGGGCCGTGCGCCGCAGGCGGCCTCGCCCCGGGCTGCGCGAGGCCGCGGTGGAGCACCTGCCGTCTCTCCTCGGGAGTGGGCAAGTAGAAGTCGCCGGCGAACGGGAGCGCCTTCAGGTACAGGCGCGGGAAGGACCAGTCCCAGCCGTCCTGGAAGCGCCGCTGCAGCCGCCGGACCGCGGCCAGGTGCGCCGCGAGGGGTGGGTACCCCTCCGCCACAGCGCGCAAAAGGCTGCGCACATAGTCCTGTTCCCGCATGCGCGCCTGCCGCCCCTCCAGGCGGATCACGGCGGGCACGCCCGCCGTCAGCAGCAGGCGGGTCTGCTGCGCGGCCTGCTGTCCGGAGAGCAGGCCCAGCGAATCGTTCAGCATGAGCAGCTGCAAGCCGTCCTTCGCGGCCTGGCGCAGCCGCTGGGCGATCCAGTCCGCGCCGGCGAGCTGCGGCGTGCCGCGCGGGGTCTCGAAGTACCAGCCGCCCGCCGAGGCGAACCCGGAGAACAGCAGCACCTGCGGGTGCGCCTTGAGCGCCGTCTCGAGATCCTCGCGCAGGGCGTGCTCCACCGCGCGATACGCGTAGGGCGGGTCCGCGCTGGCGAAGGGATCGAGCAGGCCGGGCGTGACGGTAACGAAGCGAGTGCCCAGCTCTTGCTCGTGCCGGGTCAGCTCGGCCTCCTGGGCGACCGGGAGCGGCTGCGCGGACAGGGCCGCGACGCGGAGAGGCTCGCTCAGCGGAGGGACGGGCTCGCCCTCCGGCGGCGGGGCCAGGTAGCGCGCGAGCCCTTGCCGCAACGCGATCCAGTCGTCTTCCACCGCCAGCAGTTCCCACGGGTACGCCGCCCAGTCCGGCGCCAGCTCCAGCAGCAGTGGAGCGCGCGGATCGAGCGGGAGATTGCGTCCCGCCGGACTGATGGTCTGGTGCAGCAGCCGGCCGAACTGGCGCAGGAAGCGCGTCACCTCCTGGCGCTGCTCGAGCGGCTGCGCGTGCAGGCCCAGGTCGAGCTTGAGCGCCTGATAGGCCGCCAGCGCTTCTTGTAATTTGGCCAGGGGAGGAGTAAGCGGAAACTGCAACCCGTGATGGGGCAGGGCGATCCGGTCCGCGTACACCTGGACGTGGTTGATCATGGGTCTGCTGATCCCTTAGCAGAACGTGCCTGGGCGCCCCGCGGCGGGCGCCGCTTGCCGGGTCGGCGCATCGTGCGCCCCACGTGCTCCGGCAAGGTCCTGATCGGGCTAACAAACCAGATAGCGGAGTCCCCTCCGAAAAGCAATCGCCGCGACGCGACAAAGCTCCGCCGCACCTTCCCAACCCGCCCGCGGGTCCGTTGCGCCGCGACTCGATCATGTCGCGACCGCGCCGCCCCCCGGCCAGCCGCGCCGTTCGCGCGGATGCGACCCAGATGAGCGACGATTCGAAGATCATCTCCCTGAGCGACCGCGCGCGTCAGCGCAAGGACGCCCGTTCCACGCCCAGGCACGGCCGGCGCAAGGCGCCGCCCGGGGCGGGGCCGCCCGCGTCCGCCACGGGGGCGGCCGGCGCCGCACCCCCGCAGCCCGCCCCCAACGCGCCGTTGCCCGCCAAGCTCGTCTGGCTCTACTGCCCGGTCTGCGAGACGCTCGAATACACTGAGCTGGCGCTGCCGGCCGGGCGCGTCCATCAGCCCTGCGGAACCAAAGTGGAGGAGATCGAGGTAGCGGTGGACGCCCGCGCCGAGTACTCGCTGGCCGAACTGAACCTGCGCCAGCTGGAGCGGCTGGCGGAACTGGTCGAGGGACAGCGGGTGCGCTTCCGCGAGTTGCAGCACCGCCTCGAGCTGGCCGCGGGCCAGCCCCTCAGCAGCTATCCGCTCACCGAAGACACCGTGCGCGTCATGCCCGTGGCGGAAGTGGATCCGCTCGGCCTGCTCATTTCGGCGTTCCTGCGCCAGCCCATGCAGCGCTTCCGGCCCGATGAGTCGCCCGCCGCAGCATCGCCCGAGGCACCGCCAGCGGACGCATCCGCGCCCGCAGCACCCCCACCCGATGCTCCACCCGACGCTCCGTCCGGAAGCTCATCCGGAACTCCGTCCGCAACTCCGCGGTCCCATCCGCCCATGCCGCCCCCACCCGCCACGAGCGGCAAGCCCGCTCCAGGCTCCGGCGACGAGCCAGCCTCGTGATGGCGGCCCCCCTTACCGTGTCGTTCCGGCTGCTGAAGACCGACTCGCGGAGCGGGGCGCGGCTGGGGATGCTCTCCACGCCGCGCGGGGAATTCCCCACGCCCCTGTTCATGCCGGTGGCGACCCAGGCGGCGCTCAAGGCCGTGGACCCGGAGCGCGCGGAGGCGCTGGGCGCGCGGCTGCTGCTGGCGAACGCGTACCACCTGCACCTGCGGCCGGGCGAGGACGTCGTCGCGGCGCTGGGCGGTGTGCACAAGTTCATGGGCTGGCCCGGCGGCATCATCACCGACTCTGGCGGCTACCAGGTGTTCTCGCTGCCCGACCGCGTCATTGATGAGGAGGGCGTGCGCTTCCGCGTGGAGAAGGGGGGACGCCCCGTCGTCCTCACGCCCGAGCGCGCCCTCGCCATCCAGCGCCAGCTGGGCGCGGACATCGCCATGGCTTTCGACGAGTGCGTCGCCTATCCGGCGCCTTATCCGTACGCGAAAGAGGCGATGGAGCGCACAGTGCGCTGGGCCGCGCGCTGCGTGGCGGCGCACCGCCAGCTCGAGCAGGAGGCGGCCGCCCAGGGCAAGCCGGCCCAGGCCCTGTTCGGCATCGTGCAGGGCTCGACCTACCCGGACCTGCGGCGTGCCTGCGCCGAAGGGATCCGCGCGCTCGACCTGCCCGGCATCGCCATCGGCGGCCTGAGCGTGGGCGAGGGGCTGGACGTGATGTCCGAGGTGCTGGGCTACACCGTGCCGCACTTGCCCGCGGACCGGCCCCGCTACCTGATGGGCGTGGGCCTGCCGGAGGACCTGCTCGCGTCGGTGGAGGCGGGGATGGACATGAGCGACTGCGTCATTCCCACCAAATACGCGCGCTCGGGCATCCTGTTCACGCGCGTGGGGCGCATGCGCATCACGCGCCCGCACTTCCGCCGGGACAAGTTTCCGCCGGACACGAATTGCGCCTGCTACACCTGCCGCACGTTCAGCCGGGCATACCTGCACCATCTGTTCACGGCGGACGAGATCCTCGGCGACACGCTGGCCAGCATCCACAACCTGCACTTCTACGCGGAGCTGATGGCCTTGATCCGCGACGCGATCGCCGCGGAGCGCTTTCCGGAGTTCAAGAGCGAGTTCCTGCAAACCTATTTGCGCGAGGACAAGAAGCACCGCAATGTGCGCTGACTCCCTCCACAAGCCCGCGGCAAAGGGTGCGCCCGGTGCGCGGGCCACAGGTCCGAAAGCAGCGCCGGCCTCTCCCCACGCCGAGCCGACTGCACCCCCGCAGAATGCAGCATCAGCACCGCGGGACGCGGCCTCGGCACCCACCGGCGACGCAGCGCGTCTGATCAACCCGGCGATCCGCGTCTACATGGACACGCTGAGCCTGCAGCGCTTCTATGGCGGCTACGTCATCGCACCCCTGCCCGGGCACATCCTCAACCTTGGCATCGGCGAAGTGGGCGGAATCGAGCTGCCCGAGGAGCTCTACGCGCTCTACCAGCGCTTCATCGCGGGCCACGACCTGACGGGCCTCGCCACGCGCTACGTCGGCACGCTGGGCCTGCCCGACACCAACGCCGCGATGGCGGATTGGGTGAACGCCTGGCTCGGCGAGCGGCGCTTCAGCGCCGAGAGTGTCGTCTCCCTCGACGGCGGGCAGAACGCGATGGAAGTGGCGATCCGCACCTTCACCACGCCGCTGGGCACCGGCCGCGGCCGGCCGTACGTGCTGCTGGCCGTGCCGGCCTATCCCTACTTCTCGATGATCGTGGCGGCGCAGGCGGGCATCCAGGCGCTGCTTGCCTACGACGCCGAGCAGCTCACCCTCGGCATCGAGCGCGGCTGCAACCCGGCGGTCGGCATGATCCTGATCAATGCGCCCCACAACCCGATGGGCTACATGCTCACGCCGCAGCACGTGGAGCGCATCAACCGCGTCGCGCGCGCGTATGACTGCGCGATCGCGGTGGACATGGTGTATGCGTCCTTTGCGCCGGCGGGGTCGGGGCGCGCACTGGCCGGGCTGGACCCGGAGCGCACGGTGTTCGTGGACAGCTTCTCTAAGAAGTACGGGCTGCCCGGCTTCCGGCTGGGCTTCGCCCTGAGCGCGCGGCCGGAGCTGACGTATGCGCTGCGCTTCGTGAAGACGGCCGAGTCGCTCACCCCGAGCAGCCCGAAGCTCAAGTTCGCGGGCTGGCTGCTGCGCGAGCACGCTGACGTTTCGGTGCGCATCGGGCGCGCCGTGCGGGAGCGGTGCGAGCGCTTCCTGGAGGTCTTCGGCGCGGAACGCGCGCCTGGCGTGGGCTTCCTGGGCGAACGCGCGAACCCGTTCTACCTGGCCCTGGACATCGGCGGGCTGGTGGCGCGGACGGGGCTGAACGACGTGCAGGTCACTCAGTTCCTGCAGGCGCGGCATCAGGTGCGCGTCTATCCCGGATCGTTCGTCTATCCCAGCACGGCCTTGCAGGCGGTGGAGTTCGCGGGGTTCGGCAAGCCCGGCGCGGGCGACCTGCGTGGTTCTGCTGGACTGCCATTTGCGCCGCCCACGGTGCCGGACGGCGCGCCGATCGTCTACGCGCCGGAGCTGATGCGGGAGCGCGTGCCCATGCTGCGCCTGTCCTTCGGCTCGGAGCCGCGCGTGGAGCCCGCGGCCAAGGCGCTCGCGGCGGGACTGCGCGCGCTTTGGGACGGGGAGCGGGAGTGATGGACTTGCAAGGGGCGCTGCCCGCTGCTGGCCGGCGCTTCCGGCAAGCCGTCATCGCTGCAACCCCGCCATGGGATTTCAACCCCCTGTCCCCCTTCTCGGCGCAATAGCCGCGCTAGCGCAGCCATAGCGCACGACAGGTTGCAGGGAGCCACCGCTCCCTGCTGGGGAGCGCGAGGGGCGCTGTTGCCCAGGCAACAGGCCCTCGGAAGCTGTATTCAAACTGAGCTTAGTGGCTGTCCCGCGTCACCACGTCCCCGCTCTTGCCCACAAGGAAGTCCAGGTCGGCGCCGCGGTGGGCCTGATTGACGTGGTCCACGTAGAGCTTGGCGTAGCCGCGCACGTAGCCGGGGGACGCGGGCTTCCAGGCGGCGCGGCGCTTCTGCAGCTCCGCCTCGGGCACGTCCAGGTGCAGCCGGCGCGCCTCCACGTCCAGCTCGATCATGTCGCCCGTCTCCACCAGCGCCAGCGTCCCCCCCGCCGCCGCTTCCGGCGAGACGTGCAGGACGACGGTGCCGTAAGCCGTGCCGCTCATGCGCGCGTCGGAGATGCGCACCATGTCGGTGATTCCCCGGGCGAGCACCTTGGGCGGCAGGGGCAGGTTGCCCACCTCCGGGAAGCCCGGATAGCCGCGCGGCCCGGCGCCCTTGAGCACCATCACGCACGTCTCGTCGATGTCGAGCTTCGGATCGTCGATGCGCGCCTTGAAGTCCTC
>JBGOTW010000087.1:0-14196 GCA_041476685.1 bacterium
GCTCCTTGCCCAGGTACGCCTCGATCACCCTGCGATCGTTGCGAATCTCTTCCGGCACGCCCTCGATCAACTTGGCGCCCTGCTCCATCACCAGGATGCGGTCGGAAATGTCCATCACCACGCCCATGTCGTGCTCCACCAGGATCACCGCGGTATCCGTGGTCTCCACCACGTCCAGGATGAAGCGCACGATGGACTGCTTCTCCTCGACGTTCATGCCGCCCATGGGCTCGTCCAGCAGCAGCACCTTGGGCGCCCCGACCAGGGCCCGTCCCAGCTCGACCCGCTTCTGCAGCCCGAGCGGCAGGCCGCCCACCGGTACGTGACGGATCGCCTCGATTCCCAGGTAGTCGATCATGTGCTCCACCACCTCGCGCTGGGCGATCTCCTCGCGCTGCGCCAGGCCCCAATACAGGCCGCGCGCCAGCACGCCGCTCCGGGTGAACGCGATGCGGCCGAGCATCAGGTTGTCCAGCACGGTCATGCGGCGGAACAAGGCCACGTTCTGGAACGTGCGCGCCAGCCCCTTGCGCGCGATCTGGTGGGCGGACATTTGCGATATGTCCTCACCGTCCAGCAGCACCCGTCCATGGTCCTTGCGGTAGACCCCGCTGATCGAATTGATGACCGTCGTCTTGCCCGCGCCGTTGGGCCCGATGATGGAGAGAATCTCGCGCGCCCGCACGGCCATGTCGAAATCGCGCAAGGCCTGCACCCCGCCGAAGGACTTGCCGAGGCCTTCCGCAACGAGGCGGATGGTGTGCTCTCCCATGGCGCTCCTTGCGCTTTCTCTCCGCGCAGTTTCTCTTCGCGCGGTTTCTCTCTGCGCGGTTTCTCTCCGCCTGGCCTGCTGCAAACCGTCCGAAGGCCAGGTCACATCCCAGCGCAGGGTCCGCGGGGACCATGGCGCCCGCGACGCTTCAGCACGCCGCTCCCCATCGCGTGGGCCGCCGGCGCGGGTGGGCGGGGAGTTCCGGCGCGCCGTGCCGAACCACCCGCGCCCGGAATCGGCTCCCGCGTCGCCCGCGGCGGCGCACCACCGCGCCGCGCGGAAGCAGCAGGTTCGTCAGCGTATTGAGCTCGCGCAGCCGCCCCCAATTCGTTCCGCATGCTATGCGCTTTTTGGGAGAGCGAGGTCGAGAACTTGATCTTGGTCAATTGATGGGCGACAAGATCCGGACTGCGCGATTGCGGGATGAGCGTTCGGCGGGTGCGAGCCACGAGGCGTCGTGTGCAAACGGCGGATGGCAGGGCGGAACATGCGGCAAGCGGATAGCCGCGCTGGAGCGAATGCCACGGTGAAGGGAAGGCGGTCGCTACGGTCCCGGGAGATGCCGGGCGCACGTTCCGCCGTGTGGCGCGATCGCAAGATCGAGCGCGGATGGGGAAGCCCGCGGGGCGCTGGCCTGCGCCCCGAGTTGCCTATGCAACAGCAGCCCAGGCCAAATCGTCGCAGGTCACAGCAGCCAAGCTACAGCGGCTCCGGTCACGGCGGCCCACCTGGCAGCGCCCCAACTGGCAGCGGCCGACGCCCCCGCGGACCCGATCTACGGCCGGAGCTCAGCGCGGGCGGAGTTCCCGCTGGCTGCCCAGCACCGTGTGACTGAGGTGCAGGCCGCCGTCAATGTCGATTTCCGCGCCGTTGATGAAGCCCGCGGCGTCCGAGCACAGGAAGGCGACGACCTGGGCCACTTCCTCCGGCGTGCCGAGGCGCCGGGCCGGGGTCATCGCGATGGCCTGCTCCAGGATGGCCGGCGGCATCGCCTTGACCTTTTCCGTGCCGATCATCCCGGGCAGCACCGAGTTGCAGGTGATTCCCTTGCGCGCGAACTCCAGCGCGACGTTGCGCGTCAGCCCCAGCAGTCCCGCCTTCGTGGCCGAGTAGCCCGCCTGGTTGTACAGCCCGCTGCGGGCCGCGCCGGAGGACATGTTCACGATCCGGCCCCAGCCCTTGGCGGCCATCGCCTCGATCACCGCGCGGATCATGTTGAACGGCCCCGTCAGGTTGACGGCCAGCTCCCGCTCCCAGCCGGACTGCCGCATCTTCAGCAGCGGGGCGATATGGTCCACGATGCCGGCGTTGTTCACCAGGCAGTCCGCCGCCCCCAGCGCGGCCTGGATCCGGTCCACCGCCGCGCGCACCTGCTCCGGGTCGCCCACGTCGCCCGTCGCCCAGGCGCTCCGCCGGCCGAGCTTCTCCACGGCCTGCGCCGCCTGCTCGACGCCGGGGTCCACGTCCAGCAGCCCCACGTCCGCCCCCTGCCGCGCCAGCTCCAGCGCGCAGGCCCGTCCGATGCCGCGGGCGGCGCCGGTGACCAGGGCGATCTTTCCCGCCAGGAGCGTCATGTCGCCCCCGTCCCGGACGGCGCGGCGCGAGCGGGAGTCCCGTCCGCGCAGGCCGTCACGATGCGATGCAGCGAGGCGCGGAACCGGCTCCGCAGCTCGCCCAGGTCCGGGCTGTTGATGATGCGGCCGAACGTGGGGGCCGCGATCATGAAGTAGCTGACGGATCCGATCAGGTGGAGCAGGAACAGTTCCGGGTCGAGGTCGCGCAGGTAGCCTTGCGACTTGGCCTGGTCAATGGGCCGGCGCAAGGCCTGCACGACGTTCGCCAGGTACAGCGTGCGCACCCGCGAGATGCGTCCCGGGTTCTCCATCAGTTCCCGCACGATCAGCTGCATGTACCCGGGATTCGCCTCCCCCCAGGCCGCGACGCGATCCACCATCAGCCGGATCCGCTCGACGGGATCGCTGGCATCCTCGTCGAGACGCTCGGTCACCCGCCGGACGCTGTCCGCGACGCGGCTCAGCACGGCGGCGTAGAGCTTCCGCTTCGAGGGGAAGTGGTACGTGATCGAGGCGTTGGCGATGCCCAGCGCGGCGCCCAGATCCCGGAAGGACGTCCCCGCGAAGCCGTTGCGGGCAAACAAGTCCGCCGCGACCCCAAGGAGCCGCTCGCGCGTGGAACCCTGCCGTGCTTCCATGTCCAATCAGGCCACTCCCGCCTTGAGATGCTCTTCCTTGATCTTGCGCTTGAGGATCTTGCCGGTCGGCGAGACGGGCAACGCGGCCGCGAAGACGATCTTCTTCGGCACCTTGTACCCCGCCAGGTTCTCCTTGCAGAACCCGATGATGTCCTGCTCGGTGGCGGTCTGGTTCGGCTTCAGCACGACCCACGCGGCCACCGCCTCGATCCAGCGCGCGTCCGGGATGGCGATGACCGCCGCCTGCGCCACCTTGGGATGGCGCAGGATCATCGCCTCCACCTCCTGCGAGGATACGTTCTCGCCGCCGGTCTTGATGATGTCCTTCTTGCGATCCACGAAATAGAACTTGCCTTGCGCGTTCTGGTAGCCGATGTCGCCGGTGTGGAGCCAGCCGTTGCGCAACGTGTCCCGCGTCGTCTCCGCGTTGCGCCAGTAGCCCATCATCACGGCCGGTCCGCGGATCACCAGCTCGCCCGGGGTGCCGTGCGGCACCTCGCGGTCCTGCTCGTCGAATACCTTCACCGTCGCGCCCGTGGCGGCGGAGCCGATGGAGGCCGGGTCGCTGTCCTCGGGGGACGACGTGGTGCCCAGGGGCGAGCTTTCCGTCTGGCCGTAGTAGTTGCGCCACTCGATGTCCGGCTTGATCTGGCGCCAGCGCTCCAGGATGACCGGCGGCATGGCGCTGCCGAAGGAGATGCACTTCTTCAGCGACGAGAGGTCCCAGTTCGCGAACCCCGGCACCGTGGGCAGGGCCTGGTAGATCGTCGGCGGGTAGATCCACATCGTCACCCGCTCCTCCTGGGTCTTCTTCAGGATATTGACCGGGTTGGGGGCATAGTCGATGAGCACCTTCGCGCCGAAGGTCAGCGCGGCATTGAGCACCGTCGTGCCGGCGATGTGGAACAGGGGGATGTCGAGGATCAGCACGTCCTTGCGCCCCAGGTCCACGTCGACCGCGATGTGCATCATGGTCATGAAGTAGTTCAAATGGCTGGTCATGACCCCTTTGGGAAAGCCCTCGGTGCCCGTCGTGTACATGATGGACGCCATGTCCGTGGATTCGACCAGCACCTCGGGCTCGCTGACCGGATAGTCCCCGCCGAAGAAGCCGGCCGCATCGCTCCACCCGGCGGGCTTCTCGACCTTGCCGGCGATCCCGATCCAGCCGAAGTGCTTGACGCTGGGCAGCTTGTCCTTGACGCCCGCGACCGTCGCGGCCAGGACGTCCTCGACGAAGAAGGCCTTCGCCTCCGCGTTGTTGACGATGAACGCGATCTCGTCGCCCTTGAGCATGAAGTTCAGCGGCACCGGCGCCGCGCCGATCTTGGCCAGGCCCAGCCGCAGGTAGACGTACTCCAGGCAGTTGTGGGTCATCAGGGCCACCCGGTCGCCCCGTCCGATGCCCAGCCTGAGGAAGGCGTGGGCCGCCTGGCAGGCGTGCTCGTTGAGGGTCTTGTAGCTGACCGGCTTGTCGCCGCTGACCAACGCGACGCGGTCGGGAAAGCGCAGGGCCGAGCGGGTCATCAGGTCGCCCAGCGTGGCGCGGCGCAGCAGGTTCTCTTGCAGGGGTTCCATACGCACCTCTCGCAGGTTGTGAGGCCGTCAGGCTTTCTTGGAGCCGGCGGGTTTCATGCCCGCTCCGCCCTGGCTGTAGTCCCCGAACGGACCGTCCCGTTCCGCCACGGCGGCCGCGACGCCGTCTTCCTTGGCCCGCTGGACGAAGCGCCGGGCTTCGGGGGTGTTCCGCATGTAGCCGTCGAGGAGCGGGCCGAGCGTCTGGGTCGTCTGCATGCCCATGTTCTCGAAGGCTTGGTTGGTGATCAGCTTCATCGCCACGAGCTGGCTGGTGGGGATCTTCGCCATGCGGCCGGCCCAGTAGCCCACCTTCGCGTCCAGCTCCGCGGCGGGATAGGAGAAGTTGACCAGCCCGATTTCCGCCGCCTCCTTTCCGCTGATGGAGTCGCCGGTCAGGGCGAACTGCTTGGCGCGGGTCAGGCCCAGCCGGTAGATCCACATGCCGGTCAGGTGGCAGCCCCAGACGCGCGCGTAGGGCGTGCCCAGGCGGGCGTCGTCCGCGACGATGACGAGGTCCGCCAGCAGCCCGATTTCCGAGCCGCCGCCCACGCACCAGCCGTGGATCTTCGCGACGACCGGCTTGGGGCTGCGCCAGATGCTCATGAACTTGGGGATCGGGCCGGTGAACGGGTTGAGCACCGTCATCATGTCCTGGCCCGGGTCCCATTCCGCCCCGGCGCCCGGCAATCCCCAGCGCGCGAAATGCTCGAGGTTGCCGCCGAAGTCGAAGCCGGCGCAGAAGGACTTTCCGGCCCCTTGCAGGACGATCACGCGCACCCGCTCGTCCGCGTTCGCCGCCATGATCGCCGCTTCCACCTCCTCGGGCATGGGCGGCACGATGGCGTTGAACTTCTCGGGCCGGTTGAGGGTGATGGTCGCGATCGGCCCTTCGGTCTCGCTGCGAATCGTCTCGTACGCCATGGTCGGTCTTCCCTTGTCAGGCCAGCGTTTCCGCGAGGCGGCTCGCGCGGCGCGCGCCCAGCTCCCGGATCGTCGCGATCATCTCGGGCGGCGTGCTGCCCGGGCCGAAGGTGGCCGCGACGCCCAGCTCCTGCAGCGTCTGCGCGTCGCCCGCCGTCAGCACCGAGCCGCCCACCACCACCGCCGCATCGGCGCCATCCGCCTTGAGCCGCGTCATCAGCTCCGGCAGAAAGTGCAGGTACTCCCAGGAGTGGCAGCTGATCCCGAGCACGTCCACGTCCTCCTGGATCGTGCTGCGCGCCAGCTTCTCCGGCGTCTGGAAGCATCCGGCGTAGATCACTTCCATTCCCGCGTCGCGGAGCATCCGCGCGACGGCGATCGCGCCCACCTCGTGCTGATCGAGCCCGAGGATGCCGATGAGGATGCGCAGCTTGCCCATGGCCGCTATCCCTCCACCATGGCCGGCAGGAACCCGTGCGGATCGTAGGGCCAGTGGTACGCCTGGCGCAGCGTCCCGGCGATCTCGCCCATGGTGCAGTCCGCCTCCGTCGCGGCGATCACGGGCGGGACCAGGTTCTCCTCCGGGCGCCGCGCGGCGGCCAGCACCGCCCGCAACGCGTCGCGCACGCGCGCGCCGTCCCGTTCCGCCTTGAACGCCCTGATGCGGTCCACCCGCTCCACGCACGGGCTGAGCTTGCCTTCCACGGCTTCCCGGAGCAGCGTGTCCTCCGCGGCCGGAACCCGGTGCACGTTGACGCCCACCATGCGCAGCTCGTCCCCGCTCAGCTGCTTGTGATAGCGCTCCATGGCGTTCCGGAAGAACTTGCGGAACCAGCCTTGCCCGGCCAGCTCGAGCGCCGACCCGCGCGCTTCGATGTCCCCGATCATGGCCGTGATGCGCCCCGCCAGCTCGTCGGTGAGCGCTTCCACGTAGTGGGAGCCGCCCAGGGGGTCCACGACCCGGCCCGCGCCCGACTCCAGCTCGATGATCTGCTGGGTGCGCAGCGCCACCAGGTGCGAGGCGCGGCTCGGCGTCCGGTAGGCCTCGTCGAAGGCCGAGATCTCCAGCGCCTGCACGCCCCCCAGCACCATCGCCAGCGCCTGCAGCGTGCCCCGCACGATATTGTTGGTGGGCTGCTGGGCGGTCAGGGCGAGGCCGGAGGTGTGGGCGGAGATCACCACGGACCACGAGCGGGGGTCCTGCGCGCCGAATTCCTCCCGCATCATGCGCGCAAACAGCCGCCGCGCGGCCCGCACCTTCGCGATCTCCTCGAAGAAGTCCATGCTGCAATCCACCAGCAGCGCGATCCGCGGGGCGAACCGGTCGATCGGCACCCCGCGCCGCAACAGCTCCCGCGCCAGGAAGCGGATCTCGACGAATCCCAGCGCCATCTCCTCGACGGCGTTCAGCCCCGCTTCGCAGAAGAAATACGTGTCTTCCACGTAGGAGTGGAAGCGCGGCATCTCGCCGGCGCAGAACTGCATCGCGTCGGCGGACAGCCGGACGCGCAGCTCGACCGGCATGTGCATCGCATACCCGCAGTCTTCCGCGTAGAGCGGCGCCTGCAGCACGGAGCCCCGCAATTGACCCGGCGCGACGCCCATCGCCCGCGCCGCGATGACCAGGCCGGTCAGGGCGAACAGGCCGGGCACGGAACTGGAGATGGAGAGTTCGGCGAGCGGCAAGTCGCGGAACAGGGTCAGATAGTCGTCCTTGCAGCAGAGCGAGACACCCTGGGTCCCGACCGCGCCGGCCGCCAAGGGGTGGTCCGGGTCGAGCATGCCCATGGTCGCGGCGTCGCCGATGACGTCGATCCCGAGCTGATGGTTGGCGATGAGGAACTTGATTTGCGCGTTGGAGCGCTCCGGATCCCCCTCGCCCGAAAGCTCGCGCTGGATCCAGCCCGCATCCGGCGCCGTCGCCCGGCGCCCCCGCGTAAAGGGGTACTGGCCCGGAGGTTCACCCGCGTCCGGGCCCGGCCTGGGCTCGTAGTAGTCCCGCACCGCGATGCCCGAGCGACTCAGCCGTTCACCCATCGTTGTCCTCCGGCACGAGGCGCCCTCCGGCACGAGGCGAACAGGACGGCCGGCTTCCCTGGGCGCGAGCCCCTACCGTACGATCGGTAGGCTACCGGAGACGCAACCGACCTGTCAAAGCGGCCCGCGTTCGGAGAGTGGGCCAGTTTGGAGACGCGCAGATTTCCCGCCGCGCTCGAAACGACCATTCATGTCACTCCGAGCGAATGCGAGGAGTCCGTTGTTGCGGTTCGCGGCACCTTCATCGAATTGACCCGCTACCTGGTCCACAGGCAAATTGACATTCGGCGGCGGAGTACCCCAGAGTCCGGCTACGGATCGGAAGCTTACGGTCCGGGATTCGCACCGCCGCCTGGGCAAGCCATGGCTGCATCGTCCTCCGCGAAGGTGAAATCCGAGCTCCGCTCCGCCGGCCGTCCGGCCGCTCCGCGGGGGGGAGCCGGGGAGGGAAGCCTGGCGCGCCGGCCGCAGCGCGGCGGGCTGCGCGCCAACCCGATCGAGCGGCCCTCCCTGGCGCGGCTGGTGCGTGAGGAGATTCTCGGACAGATCCTGAGCGGCGATATCCGCCCCGGCGAACGCATCATCGAGATGCGCGTGGCGAAGGCGCTGGGCACGAGCCAGGCTCCGGTGCGGGAAGCGCTGCGCTCGCTGGAGGTGCTCGGCGTCGTCGAGTCGGTCCGCAATCGCGGCGCCTGGGTGCGCATGCTGGATGCCGCCGAGCTCGCCGAGATCACGGACGTGCGCGCCGAGCTGGAGGGGTACGCCGCGAGCCGGGCGGCCGGCCGCATGAAGGGCGACACGGCCGAGCTGGACAGGCAGGTGCAGGCGATGCGCCAGGCCGCCAAGCTCAGGGACATGCGGCGCTTCGCCGAGGCCAACAGCCGCTTCCACCGCGCCATCGTGGAGGCGGCGGGCAACCGCACGCTGCTCGACATCTGGATCCGGCTGGACGTGCGGACGCACACGATCATGAACGTGCTGCGCGGCCGCCGGAACCTGGCGCGCGTCGCGGATTCCCATGCGCCGATCGTCGTGGCGCTGAGCACGGGGGATGGCCGCGCCGCGCGGAACGCGCTCCGCAAGCACATCCTCGACCTGAAGCTCGCGGCGCCGCGGCGTGTCCGGGAAGATTACCGATAATCGGTATTGCCAGCCTCCCGGTGCGGTGTTACGGTCGCATCGCTTCGCGCCGGCCGGAACCGCGAACGGGGATGGACCCGCGCGGGCGGGCGCAATCCTCGTCCTCCTGCCGTCCCCGGTGCGGCCCAGCCACGACGTGCCCGCACATCCTTGACCCGCCCAGCCGAACGCCATCCATTTGGGGGATCGCCATGAGAAAGAAAACGCCGCAGTCGCCGCGCGTAGCCGGGGGAGTCACGCGCCGCAACCTGATCCGGTCCGCGGCAGCGACCGGCCTGGCCGCCCTGGCCGCCGCTCCCCTCGCCCGGCGCGCCGGCGCGCAAGGCCGCGCGCCGGTCAGCATCGCCTTCTGGACCTTCGACAATCCCCAGCAGCGCCCGTGGGTCCACAAGCGCGTCAAGCTCTTCACCGAGCAGAATCCGAACGTCAAGGTGGACTTCCAGTGGTTCCCGTTCGGCGATCTCGGCAAGAAGCTCAGCGTGGGCTTCGCCACGGGCACCGCGCCGGAGGGCTTCGTCAGCCAGGACTGGTTCATGCCCGTCTGGCTCGACAAGGGCCTGCTCGCGCCGTTCGACGTCGGCCGCCTGGGGTATCCCTCCTTCGCCGCGTTCAGCGCCGACTTCGCCCCGGCCTTCGTCGCGGGCGCCACGCAGAACGGGAAGGTGTATGGCTACCCGCTCTGGTTCTACGGCTATCTCAACTACCTCAATACGAAACATTTCAAGGAGGTCGGCCTCGATCCCGACCGGGACGCCCCGCGCACCTGGGAGCAGCTCGGCGAGGTCGCCAAGCGCCTCACCGTCAAGGACGGCAGCAAGTTCGTCCGCCAGGGATTCAAGTTCGCCATGCACGCCGCGCCCTGGACGATGATCCAATTCAATCCGATCCTGATCCAGCACGGCGGCGCGTGGTTCGACGCCAACGGCAAGTGCTCGGTCAACAACGCGGCGGGCGTCAAGGCCATGACCGTGCGGGCCTCCATCGCCCGCAAGTACGGCGCCGAGGATCCGGCGGATTCGATCGCCACCAATCCCCTGCCCCAGCTCGATTGGCTGAAGGAGCGGGCGGCGATGTTCTTCTGCCATCCGATCCCGCCGGTGCTCATCGAGAACGAGAATCCCAAGATGGCGTCCGAGCATTACTACCAGGGGGTGCAGTACCCGAGCGTGATCCCCGGAAAGGGATATTCGACCACGTACGGATTCAACCTGGTGATCAACGCTCAGGCCACGAAGGAGAAGCAGGAGGTCATCCAGGACATGTACCGGTTCGTCATGAGCGACCCGGTGGATTGCTGGAAGGACACGGCCCCGTTCACGCTGGCCCGCAAGAGCGGCTGGGTGGACAATCCGCAGGTCAAGGCCTTCCCCCGCGTGCAGGAGTTCATCCGCGCCCGGGATCAGGGTGTATTCTTGCCGCGCACGCTGGTCTACAACGAGCTGGCGGACGCCATGCACCGCGCGGTGCAGAAGATCATGCTGGACAAGGGGGACATCAAGGCCGCGCTGGACGATGCGGCGGCGGAAGTGGACCGGGCGACCGCCGCGTACAAGCGGGCATAGCCGTGGGCCGTCGGTGCAGGGACGCCGGCGCAGGGCCGCGCGGCGCTGCGGGCCGGGCGGTAGCGGGGCCGGCGGCTCGGCGGAATGGGCGTGTCCAGGACGGCCGCGCCCGGGCGGGCACCCAAGGCACCCGCAAAGTCCAGAATCAGCCGTGGTGGCACAAGCGTTGCCCGATCGTTCGCTCAGCACGCTTGCTTCGCTCGCGCCTCATCCGGCCCGCGCCGCTGGCGCAGTGCGCCACCTTCTCCAGACCCGCGTACAACACGGGTCTGGAGAAGGAATACGTTCCGGGCAGAGTGTCCTTCTCCACGCTGGCAGTTCGGCGTTGGAGAAGGTGCCCGAAGGGCGGATGAGGCCCGCCGCAGGCGGGAGCGCACGGCCGAATCGACACGACCGAGGACTTTGCGGTTGCCCCGGGCGGGCCCCCACTTCACTGGCGCTCCTTCATTCCCCCGTGCCGGAGGCGCTGTCCGCCCGGCGCAGCGCCCGCAGGCTCGGCACCCAGGGCGAGGAGACGCATCCTTGATGCCTTCGACGAGAGCCGCCGCGGGCACGAACCCGGAGGACGCACGCGCGCCCAGGGCCGCGCGCGTCTGGCACATCGGGTTTTCCCGCCGTTTGCAGCTGTGGGGGTTCGCGTTCGTCCTCCCGACGCTGATCTTCTTCTGCATCTTCAAGTACGGCCCCATGCTGTGGGCCCTGGAGCTCAGCTTCACATCCTACGACATGGTCGCGCCCCCGAGTTTCGTGGGGTGGAGCAACTACCGCAGCCTGATGACCGACCCGGTCTTCCAGGCGACCCTGGTCAACACGCTGGTGTACGTCGGCGGCTCGACGGTGCTGATCACCATCGTCGGCCTCGCGCTCGCGCTGGCCATCAACACGCGCTTCCCGGGCGCCCGCACCTGCATGGCCGCGATGTTCCTGACCAACCTGATGCCGATCATCGCGGTGTGCCTGGTGTGGCGCTTCCTGCTCCACCCCTACGGCCTGGTCAACCAGCTCCTGCAGTACCTGGGCGCCGGACGCATCGATTGGCTGACGAATTCCTGGACGGCGCTGCCCGCGATCATCCTCGTGACCGTGTGGCGGTTCGCGCCGTACTTCATGATCGTGTTCCTGGCCGGGCTGCTGGCGATTCCGGCCGACTACTACGAGGCGGCCCATCTCGACGGCGCCAACGCGCTGCAGCGCTTCCGCCACATCACCTTGCCGCTGCTCACGCCCATCCTGTTCTTCGTCGTCGTCGTGTCGGCGCTGCTGTCGGCGCGCATCTTCCTGATGCCTTTCATCATCACCGGCGGGGGACCGGGCAACGCGACGCGCGTGCTGTCCATGCTGATCTACGAGACCGGCTTCTCCTACCTGAAGATGGGGCGGGCGGCCGCGATCTCGGCCGTGCTGTTCGCCATCATGATGGTCTTCACGTTCCTGCTGATGCGCATGTATACCAGCCGCGAGGAGGTCTACCTGTGAGGCCGGACCGGAGCGGCGGCGCCTGGACGTTCGCGAAACGCAAGCGGTTCGTGCGCCGCTGGCTGGGCTTTGCCGCGCTGGCCGCGCTGGCCTGCGTGTTCGTGATTCCCATCGTCTGGATGACGACGACGTCCTTCCAGGCGAGCGATAAGATGTACCAGCTCACGACGGAATGGATCCCGTCCGTTTGGCATCCGGAGAACTACCCGAACGCCCTGTCGCGGGCCGCCTTCGCACGCTACTTCCTCAACAGCAGCGTCGTGTCGGTGGCGGCGATGACGGGGAACCTCCTGTTCTGCACGCTGGCCGGCTACGGACTGGCGAAGTTCCGCTTCCCCGGCGCGCGGCTCGTGCTGCTGCTGATCCTGAGCACGCTGATGCTGCCGCTGGAAGTGACCCTGGTGCCTACGTTCCTGGTGATCCACAAGTTCCACTGGCTCAACACCTACCAGGGCATCGCGGGGCCGCTGCTGGTGGACGCCTTCGGCGTGTTCCTGCTGCGGCAGTCCATCCTCACGATCCCCTCCGACTACCTGGAGGCGGCGCGCGTGGACGGCGCGGGCGAATTGCGGATCCTGTGGAAGATCATCGTGCCCCAATGCCGCCCGGCGCTGGCCGTCCTCGCCCTGCTGTCGTTCCGCGACAGCTGGGATCAGTTCCTCTGGCCGCTGACGGTGGTCTCGGTGGACGAATTCCGCACCTACCCGCTGGGCCTGGTGCAGATCGGGGAGAATTACGGCAACCCCGCGACGGAGCAGATGGCGATCGCCGTGCTGGCCACGATTCCCGTCTTCGTCCTGTTCGCGATCCTGCAGCGGTCGGTGAACCGGGGATTCGGATTGAGCGGCCTCAAGTAAGCGGATGCGCCGCGGGTTCCGCCCGCGCAGCCGGCGCCGCGCCGGACGCGGCCCGGCGCGACTCGTGATCGTGCGGCGGCTGCTGGTGCGGCGCCTGCTGATGCGGCGGACTAGCGGCGGACTAGCTGCGCAACACCGTCCGCGCGGAGGTTCAGGGAGCGCGGTTCATCGTCATCCGACACCGGGAGCGTGCGTGGAACGGATCAAGCTGGGCGTGGCCCATCGCGGGGCGGGCGTGGCGCCCTTGTTCGCGGCCTTCGAGGGCGGATACCTGCGCGAGCAGGGCCTGGAGGCCGAACTCGTCGCGACGCCGGGGCATGGCCGGGCGCTGGAGGCGCTCCATGCGGGCGAAGTCCATTTCATCAACTCGGTCGGCGTCCAGGTGATCCAGTTCGACGTGCGGCACGGCGCCGACGCCGTGGTCGTCGCTTCGGCCATCAGCCGCGGCGCCCAGCAGGTGGCCGCGCGGCCGGGCATCGCCTCCCGCGAAGACCTGCGCGGAAAACGCTGGGGCGTGATCGAGCGCCATGACGCGGACGAGTGCTGCATCGCCATGGCCTTCGAGCGCTGGCACTGGGATCTGGCCAAGGACGCGACGATCGTCCCGGTCGGCAGCGGAGCGCCCCGGCTCGACCTGCTGCTCGACGAGCGGCGCGTGGATGCCGCGATCATGCACGCCCCCGAGCCGTTCCAGGCCGCCAAGCGCGGCTGGCCCGTCGTGGAGGATCTCAGCCGGCTGGACTGGGCGTTCCAGAACAGTTGCGCGGTGACGACGGGGCGGCTGCTCAAGCAACAGCCCGACACCGTGCTGCGCTACGTCCGCGCCTACTGCCAAGGGGTGAACCGCTTCCGCACGGACGCCGGCTTCGGAATCGACCTGTTGCGCAAGTACACGGGCGAAGCCGATGCCCGCGTGATCGAGCAGTCCTGGCTGCTGTTCGCCCGCCTCATGGGAGGCATGATGTATCCGAGCCTGGAAGGCATGCGCGCCGCGGGCAACGTCCTGCATCGGCTCGGGGCGATTCCGGCACCGGTGGCGCCGGAGGCCTTCGTCGCGCTCGAGCCGGTGGCGGCCGCCGAGCGGGAAGGGTTCTTCATGCGGATCATGGGCGCCGGAGCGCACGGATGAAGGCGCGGATTCCCGGTGGCACGGGACGAGAAGTCCGCTCCGGCGCCAACGGCGTCACCCCGCTCCCCCATGAAGCCGCCGCGGGAGAGGACATGGCCTTGAGCGAACCGATCCTCGACGCGCATCACCACATCTGGCGCCTGGCCCACACGCCCTGGCTCCAGGGAGCGGCGGTGCCCCGCATCTTCGGGCCGCACGACGCGCTGCGGCGCGACTACGGGATCGCCGAATACGTGGGCGAGGCGGCGCCCTGCGGCGTCGTCAAGTCCATCTATGTCCAGGTCAATGTCGCGCCGGGACAAGAGGTGGACGAGGTGCGCTGGGTTCAGGCCGCGGCGGAGGTGCAGGGATTCCCGCACGCCATCACCGCTTACGCCGACCTGTCCGCTGCGCAAGTCGGGGACGTGTTGGACCGGGAAATGGCCGCCGGAAACGTCCGCGCCATCCGGCAGCAGCTCCACTGGCACGAGACGCCGCAGTACCGGTTCGCGGCCAGGCCCGACCTGATGAAC
>JBGOTW010000088.1:0-14122 GCA_041476685.1 bacterium
GAGTGGCCCCACAAGGAAGACGCCGCCGCCCACGCCAAAGCCCTGGCAGCCAACGCCATGCTGATCACGAATGCGTTCAAGGCGCAGACCGGTGACGTCAAGACCGATGCCAAGCCCGAGATCTGGAAGGATTGGACCAAGTTCGAGGAGAAGGTGAAAGGCCTGGAAACGGAGTCCGCCAAGCTGGCCGATGTGGCCGCTTCCGGCAATACCGCGGAGATCGGTGCCCAGATGAAGAAGGTCGGGGAAGCCTGCGGCGCCTGCCACAAGGAGTTCCGCAAGCCGAAGGAGCAGTCCTACAAGAACTGATCCGGCATTCCATGCAGGCGAGGAGGGGGGCGCCGGCCAATCGGCCCGGCCCCCTCTTGTCGTTCGTGCCTGCCGGCCGGGAAGCATCGCAGCGCGCCCGGAATTCGCATGACCCCCGGGAATACTTGCCCTCGAAATCCGGTTCATCCACTGTAATCCCGCAAATTCAACCCGCGCTTCCGCCGCTCCACCCGGTTTCCGCAAGGGCGCCATGGTTCCTCCGCTCCCCGGCCTGCTCCGTTTCGCAGGGGCGACGCTGACCCTGCTGACCCTGGCTCTCGCCGTGACCCCTGTCCCCTACGCCGCGGAGCGGCCAGGCGCGACGGCGACACCCACCCAGCGCGGCGAATACGTCTTTCGCCTGACCGGCGGGTGCGGCTGCCACACGGACTACAAGAACAAGGGCGCCCTGCTGGCCGGCGGCCGGGCCATCAAGACTCCGTTCGGCACGGTGTTCGGGACCAACATCACGCCCGATTCCGAGACCGGACTGGGCCAGTGGTCCGAAGGGGATTTCATCCGCGCCATGACCCTGGGCGTCCGGAAGGATGGTCAGGATCTGTTCCCGGTCTTTCCCTATCCGTCGTTCACGCGCATGAGCGAGGCGGACCTCAAGGACTTGTGGGCGTACCTGAAGACCGTGCCGGCCATTCGGCGAGACAACCGGGCGCATGAGTTGCTGCCCCCCTTCGGCATCCGGCTCGGCCTGCGCCCGTGGAAGGCGCTGAATTTCACGCCCGGTCCGTTCCGTGCGGATCCGGCGCAGTCCGAGCAGGTCAACCGCGGCGCCTATATCATGCAGGCCCTCGGCCACTGCGCGGAATGCCACACCGAGCGCAACCTGATGGGAGCGCTCAAGCCGGCCATGTCCTACGCGGGCTCGCTGGACGGTCCGGAAGGCCAGCTTGCGCCGAACATCACCCCCGACGAGGAAACCGGCAGCGGGAAGTGGAGCGTCAAGGACATCGCCTATTATCTGCAAACCGGAAGCAAGCCCGATGGAGACGAGGCCGAGGGGCTGATGAGCGAGATGATCGAGCACGGATTCAGCCACGTCGCCGACGCGGACCTGGCGGCGATCGCGGCCTACGAGAAGACCCTCAAGCCCATTGCGCACAAGGTCAAGAAGAAGAAGAAGTAGTAGCTCCGGGTTCGCCGACCGCGGCGGAGCGCGCGGGGTGGCCCCCGGCTACGACGGCGCGCGGCCGTGACAGCCGCGCCAGCGGCCCGCGCGCAGCTTGTATTTTTTCCGGCAGCGCGCGATGTTGGGCAGCGCGGGGTGCACGGTGTCGCCCACTGCGTGCCGCCCTGCCCGGCGGCCCACGCATGATGCGCCCCAGACCGCTCGGAGGAACTTCCATGGACATGCGGGAAACGAAGGAGTTGGCCCAATTCCGCCAGGAAGTGCGCGGCTGGGTCCAGGCGAACCTGTCCAAGGCCAAGGCGGACCCGTTCAACTACGTGGGCCTGGGGGACAAGCCCGGGCAGGATGGGTGGTTCAAGCTCCTCGCGCAGAAGGGCTGGCTCGCCTACCGCTGGCCGAAGGAATTCGGCGGCCCCGGCTTCAGCGAGCCCCAGCAGATCGTGTTCGTGGATGAGCTGCTCGCGTGCGGGGCCGCGGTGCCCGCCGGCTTCGGGCTGAACATGGTCGGTCCACTGATCCTGCAGTTTGGGACGCCGGAGCAGAAGCGCCAGCACCTCCCGCCCATCGCGCGGCACGAGATCATCTGGTGCCAGGGCTACTCCGAGCCGAATGCGGGCTCCGATCTCGCCTCGCTGCAGACGCGCGCCATCCCCGCGGGGGACGAGTTCGTCGTCAACGGCCAAAAGACCTGGACTTCCCGCGCCCAGGAAGCCCAGTGGATCTTCGCGCTGGTGCGCACGGACACGACGGGCCAGCCGCAGCGGGGCATCAGCTTCCTGCTGATCGACATGAAGACGCCCGGCGTATCCATCCGCCCCATCCGCCAGATCGACGGCCAGGCCGAGTTCTTCGAGACTTTCTTCGACAATGTCCGCGTACCCGTCAAGAACATGGTCGGGAAGATGAACGAGGGCTGGACGATGGCGAAGGCCCTGCTGGGGCACGAACGGGTCAACACCAACGCCAACATGGACATGCCGCGCCTGTTCGGCCGCATCAAGCGGCTCGCCTCCCAGTACGAGCGGGACGGACAGCCGCTGATGAAGGATCGCGAATTCCGCAACCGGCTCGCCCAGCTTGAGATGGACGCGGACTGCCTACGCTACACCCGCTACCGCTTGCTCTCCGCGATGATGCAGGGCAAGGCGCCCGGGCCCGAGTCCTCGATCCTCAAGCTGTTCCAGACGGATCTCTTGCAGGACGTGTTCGAGCTGGCGATGAACGTGCTCGGCCCGGACAGCATGGCCTGGTATGACAAGTCGCTTTCCGCCGAGGCGTTCGACATCCCGATGTACGATGCGATCTTCCGTGCCGTCTCCATCTACGCCGGCTCGAACGAGATCCAGCGCAACATCATCTCCAAGCGCGTGCTCGGCCTGCCCGGCTGAACTGCGCCGCTTCGGCCGCGGCCCGTGCGAGGCACGATGCGCCGGTGCTTGCTCAACCTGCGTCCGTGGCGCGGCCCCTCTTTCAACGGGACACCATCCGGGCCGCCGAGTGAGCACAAACGGTGGCGCGCGTGTCGGCACCCGCGGTGGGTTCGATCTGTTACTTTTTTATATATATCTGATATAATTGACTTTACGACGAGATCAAAGCCATCCTAGGGGCTCTTCGGCCGGGAGGGATACCCGCTGCGAGAGGCGAGCTCCTCGATGCTGAGCGTGCCGAGGTGCCGCTCCGTGCCGAAGACCCAGGTGGGATAGTTGTTGACGCCTTGGGCCAGGCAGGCCGGGGCGGCGGCGCCCTGGGGGCCGTTGGGGCTGCACTCGATATAGGGCAGCCGGACGGCCGAGGCGCCGAACAGATCCTTCTGCTCCTGGCAGCGGGGGCACCAGGACGCGCCGTAGAATAGGGCGCCGGATGTCTGCAGGCGTTCGGCCAATCCCTTCAGGTACGGATCCTCCGGCCCGGCCGAACGGCTGAATATCCCGCTGTAATGCAGGTGCAGCAGCGCGACGACCAAGACGGCGATTCCGCCGCTCTGCGCGAGCCAGATCGGCCAGGCGATGCCCGCCACTTGCCGCCCCTGCACCGCGAGCAGACCGACGATGACCACGATCAACGCCAGCGAGGCGAGGCAGTAGTAGCAACTCGCCTGCAGCACGATCAGGGAGATGGCGGTCAGGTACAGGCTGACGCCCAGGGAGAGCATGGCGATCAGCCAGGCTGCCTGCCAGTGCTGCACCGGATGCTTGACCCGCCAGGCGATCCAGGCCAGCGTTCCGTAAGCGAGGAAGCCCCACAGGGCGATGGGGACGCCCAAGAGCGTCGCCCAGCGGCTGCTCTGCACCGTGTCGCATCCGCTGCCCGGACCGCAGTAGGCGAGCTTGGTCTCGAACCAGGCCGTGCCGGTGAGATAGCCCGTCAGGACCATCCCGGCCAGGGCGAGCGCAAGCAGGGGCCAATTGGGCACCTTCCTGCGCCGAGTCGCCGCCTCTTTTTCCTTCCTCGATTCGTGTTTCGCCGCCTTGCGGTTGAAGTGCTCGACCGCCTGGGCCTCCGCGGTCACAGCCTTGGGGCCGGCGCTCCCGGCAATCTGCGTTTCGGTCTGCTGTGCGGCCTGCTTGGCGGCTTGCTTTTCGGCCTTCTTGGCTGATTTCTTGGCTTTGGATTTCTTGCTCATGAATCGGCCTGGCGAAGTGAGTGCGCTCGAAGGTTCGAAGCCGTGCAGGGGGGGGACGATCGTCTTGGAGCGCTCGCCGCGCTATGCAGCCCTTGCTCCTGCGCTCCAGACCACTGCAGTTCGGACCACTGCAGTTCGGACCGCGGCGGTCAGGACTGCGGCGGAGCGGGCCGACCTGTGCGCCGGGGCGCGGGCCATCCGGGCGGCCATCCTTTCAATTCGGGCTGCGAATGTCTAACCCGGGTATTGGGGCGCCGCCGCTGCGCGCCGGGGAACGGGCGGCAGCTGGCCGTGGGGCCCGTCCCAAGGCGCCGGCGCCGCATCTCCCGTAGCTTGCCCTGCCTGCTGGGCTCGGGCTAGGATCGCTCATCGTTGCGACCTGGGTGCGCGAAGCTTGTTGGGGCTGAAGCCGCGCTCCGGACCCTGGCGCGTCCGCCGCGGCGATCCGATTTTCTCCCGTGGAGGTCTCATGCGACCGGCACGCACGGTCTACCTGGCTGCCCAGGCAATCACACCGTTCATCGGCAAGGGCAATCCCGCCTTCATCGCCCCCGGCCACGCCGACTTCGGCAAGAAGGAGAATCCCACCCTGGAGGAGCACCTCACCGCCGCGGTGCGGCAGATGCTGGAGCGCTATCAGATCGATCCGTCGCTCGTGCAGCGGGGCTACGTCGGCAACTTCGCGGGCGAGCTGTTCTGCAATCAGGGCTTTCTCGGCGCGATGGTGGCCCGCGCCGAACCGCGCCTGGCGGGAATCGGCTTTGCGCGCATGGAGGCGGCCTGCGCATCGGGCGGGACGGCGCTCGTGAGCGCCGTGGACTCGATCCAGGCGGGTCTGGACGTCGTGATGGTCGTGGGCGCGGAAGTGCAGACGACCGTGAAGGCACGGCAAGGCGCCGACTATCTCGCCCGCGCCTCGCACTACGCGACCGAGCGCGGCATCGACGAATTCACGTTTCCCGCCATCCTGGCGCGCCGGTCGAAGGCCTACAAGGAAGCCTACGGCCTGACCGAGCGTGACCTGGCCCAGATTTCGGTGAAGGCCTACTCGAACGCGAATCGCAACCCGCTCGCGCACATGCACGCGGTCAAGCTGACGCTGGCGCAGGCCGAAACGGAGGGGGACCACAATCCCCAGTTCCTGAAGAATCCCGAGCTGGCGCCGCACCTGAAGGTGAGCGACTGCTCCCAGGTCAGCGACGGGGCGGCGGCCTTGATCCTGGCCAGCGAGGAAGGCCTGAAGAAGCTGCACCGGCCGAAGAGCGACTGCGTCGTCGTGCGCTCCTACGGATTCGTCACCAATCCGCTGGGACAGGTGCAGGACCTGCTGCGCCTCGACACCGCGGCCGCCGCGTCCCAGGAGGCGCTGCGCGACGCCGGCTTGAAGCCCAAGGATGTGCAGGTGGCGGAGGTGCACGACTGCTTCACCATCGCCGAAGTGATGATGTACGAGGCGGTGGGCTGGGCGGACAAGGGCAAGGGCGCCGAACTGGTGCGCTCGGGCCGCACCACGCTCGAAGGAGAGATTCCGGTCAACACCGGCGGGGGCCTGATCGGCTTCGGCCATCCCGTGGGGGCGACCGGCGTCAAGCAGGCCATCGAGATATTCCGCCAGATGAAGGGCCTTTGCGGCGATTACCAGCTCAAGCAGCCGCTGCGCACCGGGCTGACGGTCAATATGGGCGGGGACGACCGCACGGTGGTCTCGCTGGTGCTGCAGAACACCTAGCGCGGTGCGGCGATTGCGGGGGCGGCGCCGCGCACAGTCATTCCCCCATCGCGCCGCTCCCTCGGAACCCCGCCGGAGCGGCGCGTCCAGGAAGGCCTCGTTTCCATTGCGGCTTGATTCCCCTGCCCCGGCATCCACTGTCGGCGGCAGGGGACACGAACACTACGCGGCGAGCCCGGTCAAGCATCCCTCACTGCACGTGTCGTTCGGCTTGAGCAGGCTGCACTTCTTCATTTGCAGGGCCGGCGGGCCGTCCGCGCTGCTGATGGCGGCCAAGGCAACGTGCACTCCCACCTTCGCCTCGACATTCTGTTCCGGGCAGGTGACCCGGAAACCGTGTTTGAAGCGCTCGGCATTCGCCAGCCACGGCTCAAACGCGAAATATGCCATCACTGCCACCGAGGCGATGGCCACGCCGACAGATAACAGGATCATGAATTCTCCCCGGACAGTGGGAAGGCGGGTCCCTGAGGCGGACCGCCCTCCGAAGGCTGCCCATTTGAATGGAACAGCGCGCGTCGTCACGGGTGCGACGCATGGCCATCATACTCCCTAAATGGATAGCTGGGGGTAATGGGAGGATAATTCGCTGAACGGACAATGGAATCTGATAGATCCCACGAGCCTAGCGACGCGCCGCAGTTTTGCCCTGCAATCCCAACAGCAGCCGCTCGATCGTGTCGTCGAACAGCGAGAACAGATCGGTCGCGTTGTCCGATCCGCCGATGGTGTATGGCAGCGCCACCACGGGAATGCCCATCTGGCGTGAGACATACTCGGACGGACGCGAATCCTCGAAGGCCGCGTGCACCACCATCTTGGCGGGCTGGCTGCGCAGGATCGCCATCACGGCGTTCAGGTGCGACGTGCTGGGTGGAATGCCGGGCTTGGGCTCCAGGCTCGCCACCTCCCGGATGCCTAGCCAGTCGAACAGATAGGTCCAGGTCCTGTGGTGGACGACGACGGCTACGCCCTTGAGCGGTTCCGCGCGCTCCTGCCAGCGCTGGATCGCGTCGGCCCAGCGCTTCGCGAAGTCCTGGTGGCGGCGCTCGAAATAGGGCGCATCGGCGGCGTCGAGCAGCACAAGGCGCTGCAGCAGCGCCCGGGAGACGATCGCGATGTTCCGCGGATCGGTCACGATATGGTGGTTCCCCATGGCGTGAACGTCGCCCTCGGAGCGGTCCGCGCGCGGGTTGACGTCCATCAGGCGCACCAGGTCCCCGGCCAGCAGATAGCCCGGCGTGCCCGGCTGCACGCCCGCATTGCTGGCGTTGATGATGAGCAGCGGCAGCCAGCCCGCCTCCAGCTCCACGCCGGTGCAGAAAACCAGGTCCGCCCGGTGCACGCGGGCGATCAGTCCGGGACGCGCCTGGATGGAGTGGGGGTCCTGCTTGCCGGCAGTGGCCGAGAATGTGGACACGTGGTCGCCGCCGATCTCCTTGGCGAGGGCGGCCCATTCGGGTTCGCAGGCGAACACGTTCACGTCGGCACGGGCGGCCGGAGCCCATGCGGCCGCGCAAAGCGGCCCCGCCAGCGCACCGAGTACAAGAAAAGTTCGCATCTTCATAACGCCATCCTCGCTGCTGGAATGATCCCTCGCTTAGCGGGCGCGGGCGCCGTGCGCGCCGAGCGCGGTGCGATTCAGGGTTGCGGCGCGGGGGTGCTGCCGGTCGGTCCGATTCCGGCGGCACCGGGCGGGCGCGTGGCCGTCTCGCGGCGGGACGCGCTGCACGCATGAGCCACGAAGCGGCGCGCACCTCCTTCCGCGGGAAGGAGGTGCGGCAGCCCTGGGCCATGAATCAAGGGGTGGAGATCAGACGGGCGGAGAACGGGCGGCGGCCGGCGGTGCGCTGCGGGACGAAAGAGCCGCCGGCGCGGGCAACGGCGCAATGTCGGCGGGTAGCGGCTGGGCGAGAGCCACGGTAGCCGGCAGAATCCCGGCCCCCTGGCTGTGCACGATCTGGGCGACCGCGCAGACCGGCGCGGCGCGCTCCAGGGCGTGGTGGGTATCGTGCAGGCTGAGCCAGGGCAGCACCCAGAGCAGGAGCGCCAGCAGGGCGCCGGCCAACGGGGGCGTCACGAGGCGCGAACGGGCGCGGAGCTCGCGCACGCCGGGGCGGCCGCCCGCCTTGCGCCGGAGCGCGGGAAGCGCAGCGAGCAGCACCCCGGCCAGGAGCAATGCCCCAGCCGCGACGCCCGCTGCGGCTTGCCCCGGCACCGGCCAGGAGAGGGCGCGGCCTTCCCACGCGGCCGGGGGCATCTGCCCATGGCCGAACGCTAGCGGCGTCCAGACGGACAGCGCCACCGTCAACGCCAGCAGAAAGCGCGGAATACGCCCTGCCATCCCCCATCCCCCGTCAGGAAGTGACCGAACCGCCGGATTCTACCCGAACCAACACTACCGTGAGCGGAAAAATTCCAGCATGTCGCGGGCCAGCTCAGCGGGCGCCTCTTCGGGGATGAAATGCCCGCTCGCGGCGATCGCCCGGCCTTCCACGCGGCGCGCCTTTTCCCGCCAGAGCGCCAGTACGTCCCAGGCCTTGTCGAGCCGGCCGAGCCCACCCCAGACGACGCGCAGCGGCGCCTCGATGCGCTTGTCCTGGTCCGCGCGGTCGTGCTCGAGGTCCGTGCCGATGCCCGCGCAATAGTCTGCGCAGGTCGCGCGAATCGTGCCCGGCAGGCGGAACACGCGCAGGTACTCCTGGAATGCCGCCTCCTCGATCGCGCCGGGATTGCCGGCCCAGCCGCGCAGGAAGTGGCGCAGCACGGCCTCCGGATTGCCCGCGATCAGCGTCTCCGCCAGGTCGGGCACCGGCAGGAAGAACCAGTGCCAGGAGCCCTGGGCCGTCTCCTTCGAGACGCGCTCGAAGAACGTGCGCGTGGGAATGATGTCCACCAGCATCAGCCCGCCCAGCGCATCCCCGTGATCGAGCGCAAAGCGATGCGCAACCCGGGCGCCACGGTCGTGGCCGGCGAGGTGAATGCGCGCGTCCCCCAGCTCCTGCGCCAGGGCGCGGATATCCTGGGCCATCGTGCGCTTGTCGTAGCCGGCTGGGGGCTTGTCCGAGTCCCCGTATCCGCGCAGGTCGGGCATGACCAGCCGGAAGTGCGGCGCCAGCAGCGGCACGATCTTTCGCCACAGGATCCAGCTTTGGGGATAGCCGTGCAGCAGGTACAGGGCGGGCCCCTGCCCGGCGGTCGCGTAATGCAGGCGCACCCCATTGACGCGCGCGAAGCCGTGCCGGACATCGAGAGGCGCCATCGGATACTCCTTCCTATTGAATTAACGCAACATTCGGCGCCGCGGGGACTTACACCACCCGCCGCAACTGGCGCGTAAATTGAATGGCTTTCTAGCGGGAAGGTCTGGCCCACACAAGCCCGGGCGGATTGTCAGGTCCGGGCGGCGTGGCCCGGATCGTTCCGGCGGGCCCTGGATGGGCGCGCCACGTGGACGCTTGAAGCAAAGGCCGGCGCGGCGGGGAACTCCCGCGGCCGCAAAGCGGCGTTTTTTCCATGGAAGGAGGGACGCCATGCAAGACCGATTTGACCGTGGATTGTTCGCCACCCTGCTGTTGGCACTGGCGCTGCTGATCAGCGTCTCGAGCGCGGCGCGGTTCCCTTCCGCGTTGCGGTTGACGAATCCCTTCGCCGGCGTGCGTGTCGCGGAAGCGTCCGCGGCTCCGGCGGGCGGAGCGACGGCGCTGCGCTGAGCTGGGGAGCCGGCCGCAACCCAGGACGCGGGCGGCGGAGATGTGACGGGGACGGACGGCGGCGCGCTGTCGCGGAACGGAGAGCAAGAGGATGCGCAGGAATCCGGGAACTGTCGTCGTCTGCCGCAGCGCTGCGCGCCCGTCGCACGGCGCCGTCGCATGGCTGGCGGCGGGGCTGGCCCTGCTGTGCATGTCCGGCGCCGCGTCGGGCCAGGTGGCGGCACCGCCGCTGACCCCGTTCAGCTTCGTCACGGACAATCCCGCCGCGATGCAATGGGGCACGCCGTCGCGGATCGGGGCCGCATACAGCAAGGGCGAGCTGGTGACCGATCCCGTCACCGTGAAAGACAACTCCGAGGGCGGGAGCGCGGGAGTGCGGCTGGTGGACCGCCCGGCTGCGGGCGCCTTGGAATATAGCCGCATCGAGAGCACGACCAGGCCCTTCAACCAGTCCGAATACAACGATACCGTGCGGGCCGCGCTGGCCATCGGTCTGGGCAAGCAGATCTCCCTGGGCGTAGGCCAGACCAACGAGCAGATCGAGACGGGCGGCGTCTCCGGGCAGCTGCGCGACTCGCTGGAGACACCCGTGTACGGAGTGACCTTGCGGCCGGTGGAGTGGCTGTACCTCGGGGGGGCCGGCGGCAAGGAGAGCGTCAAGCACGACAACCTGAACTTTCCCGCCGCCAACTATCGCACCACGCGAGACATATATATGTACGGATTGGGCATCCGCGCGGGCAGCGACAGTGCCGCGCAGACCCATATCGAGTACTATGTGAAGGATCGCGGCAAGTACGCCGACGCCAGCATCGCCGGCGGCCGCGAGACTTCGCGCACGGCCGTGGCCGAATTGGCCGTCGCGAGCTTCCTCGCCGGAATCGCGGTCACTCACACGGAGCGCGACACGGGATTTCCGACCTCGGATGAGACCCGGGTGGAACTGGGTCTGGTGCCGACGCGGGGCTATGCGCTCGTCGTAAGGCGCCAGGAAACGACCGATACCTTCCCCGCCGGGGCGGCGATCCTCAGCCGCACTGCGAGTGTCTATACCATCGCCATCATGTACCAGTTCCGCGGATTCGGCCTCTAGCCCGGGTGGGCAGGCGGCGGCCGGACGCGGAGCCAGCAAAAGGATGAGTCGTATGAACGCCAATGGGATGAGCAGGCAGGTGCGGGCGGGTTGCGGGTGGATGCGGCGGCTGTTCCTGCCGCTGCCATGGCTCCTGCTGCTCCCGCTATTCTGGCTTGGGCTGGCCGGCACCGCGGCGGCCCAGGTGGCGGCGCCATCGCTGACCCCGTTCAGCTTCGTGAACGAGAATCCGGCGGTGATGCAGTGGGGCTCGCCTTCGCGAGTCGGCGCGGCCTATACGCGCGGACAGAGCCTCACCGATCCGGCCGGTCCCGATCACGACAACTTCAGCGGCTTGGCGGGCGGGTTGCGGCTCGTGGGCGGACGGTTCTCCCTCGCCATCGAAGGCAGCCAGCTCGACAGCGACAACAAGCCGAACAACAACCAGGCCGAGTTCCAGAGCGCGACGCGCGGCGCTCTGGGCGTCCGGCTGGGCGACCACGTGTCGCTGGGGATCGGACAGGCGAACACGCAGACCCAAGTCGCCGGCGCCACGGCGCCCACCCGGGTCACGCTCGAGACGCCCCAGTACGGCGTGTCGCTCCGCCTGGGCGAGTGGTTCTTCCTGGGCGGCGCGCTGGGCACCGACACCTACAAGTTCGAGGACCAGGCAGCCTCCGCAAACAACTTTTCCGGCAAGCGGAACGTATTCAAGTACGGCGTCGGCATGCGCACGGCGGGCGGCGTCCGCACGCACCTGGAATACTACGTGGTGGACCGCAGCGCCTTCACGGATTCGACGCTGACCGGGGGCCGGGAGAACGCACGCAGCGGCGTGCTCGAATTCAACCTCGGCGGATTCCTGCTCGGGTATGCGACCACGCACGTGGAACGCGACCAGGGTCAGTCCTCGACCGACCTGGACCGGGGCGACATCGGCTACGCGCCGTTCGAAGGCATGACGATCGTGGCACGTGGCGAGGTCAAGGCCGACAAGCTGCCTCCGGGGGCGTCGTTCAAGAGCCGGACGCTCACGACGTACTCGCTGGCGTTCACGTACCTCTTCAAGGGAATGTAGGCGGCGGGACAGGCTCAGGTCCGGCCCCAGGAGGATTCCGCATGGATGCCCCCCGGGTTTCCGGCTTCGAGCACCTTTTCATTCCCGCGGCCGAGCCCTCCAGCCGTCTCGCGGTCGTGCTGCACGGACTGGGGGACAGCCTTGACGGCTTCCTGTTCCTGCCCGAGGTGCTGGGACTCGTCCGGCTCAACTATCTGCTTCTGAACGCGCCCCTGCCCTACTTCGTCGGCTACGCCTGGTACGACCTGGAAGACCCGGAGCCGGGCATCCTCGCGGGCCGGGCCTTGCTGCGGGGCCTGTTCGCCGAGCTGGTGGAGCAGGGCTGGCCGAGCCGCGACCTGCTCCTGTTCGGATTCTCCCAGGGCTGTCTGATGTCCCTCGACTTCGGGCTGCG
The DNA here is from genome assembly GCA_041476685.1 of bacterium. GTDB lineage: Bacteria > SAR324 > SAR324 > SAR324 > JACQKK01 > JBGPEV01. Next base: position 12,066 of record JBGOTW010000088.1, read on the forward strand.
CTATGAGCACCCGCTCGCCGGCATTGTCGGCATCAGCGGCTACGCCGCGTTCCTGGACCGGCTCGACCGCGAGATGCATCCGCAGGCCCGGCGGCAGTCCTGGCTGGTCACGCATGGGGATGTGGACGAGCTGCTGCCCCTCGCCCGCACCCGGACGCAGATGGAGCGGCTGAAGGCGGCCGGCGTTCCGATCGAATGGCACGAGTTCGCCAAGGGCCATACGCTCGATCCCGAGGCGGAGTTGCCCCTGATCCGCAGCTGGATCGCCGCGCGCTGGCCGTGAGCAGTCCCCCTCGTGCGACCCCTACCTGGTTCTTTCACCGCTCGTTGCGCTTGAATTGCCCTGCCGTCCTGTCCTACGGTGTGGCTGAACTACGGTGTGGCTTGACTGCGGCGCGGCTTGACTGCGGTGTGGCTTGACTGAGGTGCGGCGTAGCCACGCCTGAAGAAGCAGGAGCGGCCCGGTTCTCGCCGCGCGGTCGGACGTGCGGAACGAGGCGGCGTCGAAACCTGGAACCATCGAATCACGCAGGCGGGAGCGCGCATGAATCTTTTCGACTTGAGCGGACGGGTGGCGATCGTCACCGGCGGCAACGGCGGGATCGGGCTTGGGATGGCGAAGGGGCTGGCGCAGGCCGGCGCGGCCGTGGCCGTCGCCGCCCGCAACGAGGCCAAGTCCCAGCAGGCGGTCAAGGAGCTGGAGCGGCTCGGCGCCAAAGCCGTCTTCGTGCCGGTGGACGTGTCGAAGGAGGAATCCGTCGCCGCCATGGTCAAGGCCACGGTCGCGAAGCTGGGACGCGTGGACATCCTGGTGAACAACGCCGGGACGAACATCCGCAAGGTGCCCCAGGATCTGCCGCTCGCCGAATGGCATCAGGTGATCGACACCAACCTCACGTCCGCCTTCATGTGCAGCAAGGCGGTGTATCCGGAGATGAAGAAGGCGGGGGGCGGGAAGATCCTGAACAACGGCTCGATGATGTCCATCTTCGGCGCACCCTTCGCCCCGGCCTACGCGGCGTCGAAGGGCGGCATGGTGCAGCTGACGCGGGCGCTGGCGACCGCCTGGGCCAGGGACAACATCCAGGTCAACTGCTTCCTGCCGGGCTGGATCGACACGGAGCTGACGCAGGGCGCGCGCAAACAGATCGAGGGCCTGCACGACAAGGTGCTCGCCCGCACGCCCACGGGACGTTGGGGCCACATTGACGACTTCGCCGGGATTGCCGTCTTCCTGGCCAGTCCCGCGTCCAACTTCATCACCGGCACGGCCATTCCCGTGGACGGCGGATTCTCGGTGATGGGCTAGCCGGACGCACCGGACGCCGCGGACCGCCCCGACGGAACCGGCTGCCACTCACCGCAAAGCGCGAGCGCGACATGACCCCCTACAAGATCTACATCCTCCAGTACGCGCTGCGAAAATGCCGCGTGAACGAGCGGGTGATGGGCAGCACGGACACGACCCTCGTGGATGTCCCGTACTACATCTGGGCGGTGACGAATGGCGAACACACGGCCGTGGTGGACATGGGGGCGACCGAGTCCAACATCACCAAGCACGGACGCTTCTGGCTGGAGCACCCGGCCTCGCTGCTGGACAAGGTGGGCGTCAACGCCAAGACCGTCGAGCACGCCATCGTCACCCACATGCACTGGGACCACGCCGGCAACTACGAACTGTTTCCCCGCGCCCGGTTCCACTTGCAGGAGGACGAGCTGGCCTTCTGGACGGGAAAGCAGGTCCGACACGGCTACTTCGGCAAGTCCATCGAGGTGGAGGACGTGTGCGCGATGGTGCGGTACAACTACGATGGGCGCCTGAACCTGGTGAGCGGCTCCCAGGAGCTGTTCCCCGGCGTCACCCTGCACCGCATGGGGGGCCACACCAAGGGCATCCAGGTCGTCGCGGTGGAGACGGCGTCGGGCCCGGCCGTAATCGCCTCGGACGCCTGCGCGGACTACATGCTGCTGCGCACAAATACGCCCTCCACCATCATGTGCGACGTGCCGGACTACCTGGACGGCTTCGATACGCTGCGCCGGCTGGCCAAGGA
>JBGOTW010000089.1:0-14027 GCA_041476685.1 bacterium
CGAAGTCATCAAGGTCGAGCCGCCGGAGGGCGATCCCGTGCGGAGCATGGGCTACCTGGACGGGGACGTTTCGCTCTACACGCCCACCATCCTGCGCAACAAGCGGGTGGCCACGGTCGACCTGAAGACCGCGGAGGGTTGCGGCTTGGTGCGCCGCCTGGCGGCGAAGTGCGACGTGGTCGTCGAGAATTTCCGCCCGGGAACGCTGGAGCGCCTCGGACTCGGCTACGACGTGCTCGCGGAGGACAATCCGAGCGTCGTCCTGGTGCGCATCAGCGGATATGGCCAGACCGGCCCGTACAGCCCCAAGCCCGGCTATGGGGCCATCTGCGAGGCCTTTGCCGGCGTGCGGCATCTCACCGGCGATCCGGACCGGCCGCCTGCGCGCGTGGCCCTCGCCCTCACGGACTACTTCACGGCCGTCTATGCCGCCTTCGGTGCGGTGATGGCCCTGCTGGAGCGGGAGCGGACGGGCAAGGGACAGATCGTGGACGCCGCACTCTATGAAGCGGCGTTCACCATGATGGAGGCCGTGGTGCCGGCCTACGATCGGCTGAAGATCGTGCCGACGCGGCAGGGTTCGCGGCTGCCGAGCATGGCGCCGAACAACCTGTATCCGGCCAGGGACGGCGCATACCTGCTCATCGCGGCCAACAACGACCAGATCTACCGGCGCCTGGTGGAAGCGATCGGGAAGCCGCACTTGGCTGCTGATCCCCGCTTCGCGACGATCCGCTCGCGATCCGCCAACGCGGATGCCATCGACGCGGAAATCGCCGAATGGACGGCGCGCACGGATGGAAAGGAGGCGGAGCGGATTCTCGAACTGGCGGCGGTTCCCGTGTCGCGCGTGTACACGATCGCCGATATTTTCCAGGACCCGCACTTCCGCGCGCGCGACATGCTGTTGCAGGTCGCTCACGACAAGCTCGGACAGCTCACGATGCCCGGAATCGTTCCCAAGCTTTCGCGGACTCCGGGCGCCGTCTACCGGGCCGGGCCCGAGCAGGGGGAAGACACGCATTCCGTGCTGCGGGATCTGCTGGGCATTCCGCAAGCGGATCTGGATACCCTGGAGCACGCCGGCGTCATTCGCGGCAAGCCCGCACACCGGGCGCGGCCAGGCGGCAGAGCGGCCGCCGACGCGACATGATCGCTCCCCCCGGCAACCCATGAGCCCGCAGGCACGCGCACGGGCAGAGCCCGAGCCGCCCATCGGATACCCCCAATCTTGAGTCTGCAATGGAAGACCCCCGAGCACCACGTCCCGGCCCGGAGCCGCGGGACAAAGCCGACAGCGGCACCGCCGGCCAATGGCAGGCAGAACTGGATGAACTGGACCGCCGCCGCGACATCGCTTTGGCCATGGGAGGCGAGACGCCCATCGCCAAACAGCACGCCCTGGGCAAGCTGACGGCACGGGAGCGCATCGACGCGCTGCTGGATCCGGGGACATTCCAGGAAATGGGCGTGCTCACCGGCAAGGCGAGCTACGAGAAGAACGGCGCACTGAAGGACTTCGTGCCCGCCAACGCGATCATCGGCGTGGGCCGCATCGGCGCGCGCAAGGTTTCGGTGACGGCCGATGATTTCACGATCCGAGGCGGATCGTCCGAATCCACGAATTCCGACAAATGGATCTATGCGGAACGCCTCGCCTACGAGCTGAGAATGCCGCTAGTGCGCCTCGTCGACACGGCGGGCGGCAGCGTCAAGCTCCTGGATCAGCAGCAGACCACCAAGATCCCCGGCTATCCGTCGTGGCCGATCATTCCGCTGCTTGGGGTGGTGCCGGTCGTCGGAGTGGCGCTGGGATCTTGTGCCGGCCTGGGCGCCATGAAGGTGCTGGCGTCCCACTTCTCGGTCATGGTGCGGGAGACGAGCCAGATCTTCGCGGCGGGGCCGCCGGTCGTGAAGCAGGCCTTCGGGGTCGACATCGACAAGAACGCGCTGGGCGGGTACCTGGTGCACTCCCGCAAGAGCGGGGTCGTGGACAACGAGGCCGGAGATGAACGGGACGCCCTCGCCCAGGTGCGCCGCGTTCTCGGCTACTTGCCCCGCAACGTGTGGGAACTGCCGCCGCGGACCGAACCGTCCGACTCCCCGCTCCGCGCGGAGGAATGGCTCAAGGATGCGATCCCCGGCGATCGGCGCAAAGTCTACGATCCGCGCAAGATCGTGGCGGCCATCCTGGACCGGGACTCGATCTTCGAGATCGGCCGCTACCATGGCGGATCGCTGATTACCTGCCTGGCGCGGCTCGGCGGCGTGCCGGTGGGTGTGATGGCGAGCGATCCGCGCGTGGCGGGCGGCGCCATGACGCTGACGGCCGCCAACAAGACCGAGCGCTTCGTGGAGCTGTGCGACCTGTTCCACCTGCCCGTCGTCAATTTCGTGGACCAGCCGGGCACCATGACCGGCCTGGAGGCCGAAGCGGCAGGGACGCTCCTGGGCGCCGTGCGCGTCGCCAAAATCATCGAGCGCAGCACCGTGCCTTGGATCTCGATCATCGTGCGGCGGGCCTTCGGATTGGCGGGAGGTCTGCACGGACGCAAGCAGGGCGTTGACGGCCGTTCGCTCAACCATCGCTTTGCCTGGCCCTCGGCGCGGTGGGGCTCCATTCCCATCGAGGGGGGAGTGGCCGCGGCTTTCCGCCGGGATATCGAGTCGGCCGCGGACCCCGCGGCCCGCCGCATCGAGCTGGAACACCACTACAATCAGCTGTCCTCGCCGTTTCGAACCGCGGAGCGCTTCGGCATCGTGGATATCATCGATCCGCGGCGCACGAGAGCCATCCTGTGCGATTGGGTCGAAGATGCGTGGGCCGTGGTCAAGACCCAGCTAGGCCCGCATTGATCGGCCGGCTCGCGTCGCCCGCCGTAAGAACCCATCGTCTACTGAGCCGATCCGACCCGGATATGAGGAATTCGGGTTGAACCCTAAAGCGAGGGACGATATCGCGAAAGTCTGGGACACTGCTGGGCAGACCTTTCGCAAGCAGCGGGAAGCAGGATTCGCGCTGTCGCAGGACGGCCAGGCTCCCACTCCGGCAAGGCCACCGCGCCGCGCAGGATTGAGACTTGGCCTCCACCTGCCGGAGTCGCAGCCAGAATCTCCCTGTCGGCCCGCTCCCGGAAATTGTACACTCCCCGAGGCATTGCCGGGCAGGCGATGGGGCCGCAACCGGTGGGGGAAAACGTGCCCGCAGGCGCACGGCAGGTTCCTCATTGAGCCGCGCTCCGCTTCGCCCATGATCGAATCGCAACGGGCTTCGGACGGCCGTTATTCCAATCGGCCTACCCGTCAGCGGCGACGATGCGCGCCGGCGACGTGAACGAACCCATTCTTGCGGACAGAGCAAACGAATGAAGAAGCGCATGGCGATCATGCTCGCTCTCGTCGTGGTGGTGCTGGGCGGGGTATTCGGCTTTGGCGCGTTCAAGGGGATAATGATCAAGCGGTTCTTCGCGACCCGCACCAGTCCCCCTCAGACCGTCTCCACGGTAGAGGCCAAATTGGAGCCCTGGCAACGCCGGATCGAAGCGGTCGGTACGTTGGTCGCGGTAAACGGCACGGACGTCGCCGCGGAACTGCCGGGCGTGGTGGCCGGCATCCGATTCAAGTCGGGCGAGGAAGTTCAGGCGGGAACGCTGCTGGTCGAGCTCAATACCGAAACGGACCGTGCGCAACTCGAGTCCCTGAAGGCCATGCACGCCTTGGCCGAGAAGACCTACCGGCGCGACAAGTCGCTGTTCGACAGCCACACGATCAGCCAAGCGGAGCTGGACACGTCCCGCGCCAATCTGGACAGCACAGCGGCCCAGGTCGCCGCGCAGAGCGCCCTGATCGCGAAGAAGGTGATCCGCGCACCGTTCGCGGGCCGGCTGGGAATCCGGGCCGTGGACCTGGGCCAATACGTGAATCCCGGAACAAAGCTCGTCAACCTGCAGCAGCTGGATCCCATCTTCGTGGATTTCTACCTGGCCCAGAAGGCGGTCCATGACATCCAGATCGGTGAGCGCGTCGCCGTGCGCAGCGACGCCCTGCCGAAGGAGACTTTCATCGGACGGATAACCGCTCTGGATTCAGCGGTGGACGTGGGTACGCGCAATGTGAAGGTGCGCGCAGAGATCAACAATCCCAAACATCAACTCCTTCCCGGCATGTTTGTGACGACGGACATGGACGTAGGGGCCAAGGTGGACCACATCACGCTGCCGCAAACGGCCATTTCCTACAATCCTTACGGCAACATCGTCTTCCTTGTTACGCAGGTGGAAGAAGGGCCCGGCAAGAAGCCGGCGTTCGTGGCCAAGCAGAAATTTGTGACCACCGGGGACACGCGGGGCGACCAGGTCGCCGTGCTGGACGGCCTGAAGCCAGGGGATGTAGTCGTTTCCGCCGGTCAGCTCAAGTTGCGAAACGACACGCCGGTCGTCATCAACAATTCGATTCAGCCCGCGAACAATCCCGCGCCCACTCCCGTAGACAAATAGCGGCCGACCCATGAAATTCACCGACATTTTCATCCACCGGCCGGTGCTCGCCACCGTGCTGAGCCTGGTCATCCTCGTCCTGGGACTGCGCTCGCTGGGGCTGCTGCCGGTGCTGCAGTTCCCACGCACCGAGAACGCCGTCGTCACCGTGACCACCACGTACTTCGGCGCCGACGCCGACGTGGTCGCCGGCTTCATCACGACGCCGCTGGAAAACTCGATTGCCCAGGCCAACGGCATCGACTACATGACCTCCACGAGTACCGCGGGCGTCAGCGTCATCACGGCCGGCCTTCGGCTCAATTTCGACTCGGACAAGGCATTGACGGAGATCAGCACCAAGGTCAATGCGGTGCTCAACCAAATTCCGCCGGATGCCCAGCGTCCGGTCCTGACTGTGGCCATCGGCCAGACCATTGACGCCATGTACATCGGCTTCTACAGCGAAATTCTGCCGACGAATAAGATCACGGACTACATGATCCGCGTGGTGCAGCCGAAGCTGCAGGCCGTGGAAGGCGTGCAGACGGCCGAGATCCTTGGCGGCAAGCAATTCGCCTTGCGCGCCTGGCTCGATCCCCGCCGGATGGCTGCCTACGGCATTACGGCGGTCGACGTGTATGCCGCGCTCGCCAACAACGACTTCCTCGCCGCCGTCGGAAACACCAAGGGCCAAATGGTGCAAGTGAGCCTTAAGGTCAGCACCAGCCTGCGTTCGGTCGAGGAGTTCAAGCAACTGGTCGTCAAGCAAGGCAAGGGAGCCATTGTGCGTCTGGGCGACATTGCCAATGTCACGTTGGGGGCCGAGAACTACGAGTCGGAAGTGTCCTTCGACGGGAAACAGGCCGTCTACCTGGGCATCCAGGTGGCTCCGACGGCCAACCTGCTCGACGTGATGCGCCGGGTGCGCGGGGCGTTGCCCGCGATCCAGGCGCAACTTCCGCAAGGGCTGAGCGCCAAGGTGGTCTACGATTCGACCAGGTTCGTCAATAGCTCCATCCAGGACGTCGAGTTCACGCTGCTCGAGGCCGTGGCCATCGTCACGCTGGTCGTGTTCTTGTTCCTGGGCTCGCTCCGGGCGGTGATCGTTCCCACGATCGCCATTCCCCTGTCGCTCGTGGGGACTTTCACGATCATGCTGGTACTGCACTTCTCGATTAACCTGCTGACGCTGCTGGCACTCGTTCTGGCGATCGGCCTGGTCGTGGACGACGCCATCATCATCGTAGAGAACGTGGACCGACACCTCGAGAGCGGCAGCAGCCCGATGGAGGCGGCGCTGCTTGCGGCGCGCGAGCTGGCCAACCCGATCATCGTCATGACGGTCGTCCTGGTGGCGGTATATATACCCATCGGCTTCCTGGGCGGACTGACGGGAGCCCTGTTCACCGAATTCGCCTTCACCCTCGTGGGGGCGGTGACGATCTCCGGCATCGTCGCACTCACGCTGTCGCCCATGATGTGCTCCCGCATGCTCAAGGGGCACACCGGGAAGGAACACGACTGGCAGCATCGCTTCGAACGGTTCCTCGATGGCCAATTCAATTGGATCCGGCTCCGCTACCAGCGTCTCCTGCACGGGAGCCTGGACTACCTGCCGGTAACGATCGTCTTCGCAGTGATCATCCTGAGCAGCATCTACTTCCTGTACGCCGGATCGAAATCCGAGCTGGCGCCCCAGGAGGACCAGGGCGTCATCATTGCCGCGTCCACGACCGCGCCCAACGCGACGCTGCAACAGATCCAACTGTATTCGACCGCGATCTACGGCGTTCTCGCCCGGCACGCGGAGACGGACCATGTCTTCCAGTTCGACCAGCCCGGTAGCTCCTTCGCCGGAATGGTCTTCAAGCCCTGGGACGAGCGGAAGAAGGCGCCGAATGACCTGCAGCCGGCCGTGCAGGGCGAGCTCGACCGCATAACGGGGATGCGAACTGTGGCCTTTCAACCGCCGCCCTTGCCGGGCGCGCGCGGGCTGCCGATCCAGATCGTAATTCAGACCACCGATTCGTTCGAGCGCTTGAACGAGGTGGCGGACGGCTTTCTCCAGACGGCGCAAGCCGGCGGCCGGTTCATCTTCCTGACCAACGACCTCAAGTACGACTTGCCCCAGTCCGAGGTCGTCATTGACCGGAACCTGGCCGCGCAGCTGGGGCTTTCCATGCGGGACGTGGGTGCATCCCTCGGGGCCATGCTGGGCGGAGGCTACGTCAACTACTTCAGCCTGAGCGGCCGCTCCTATAAAGTGATCCCTCAGGTACAACAGCAATACCGGCTCAACGCCGGACAGCTGGCGGACTACCACCTGCGCTCGGCGAGCGGGCAATCCATTCCGCTGTCCACGATCGTGCACATCGTGACGAAGACGGTGCCGGAGTCGTTGAATCATTTCCAGCAGCAGAACTCCGCCACCATCTCGGGCGTGGCGGTCCCAAGCGTCTCCCAGGGCGAAGCGCTCGCCTACCTGCGTGATCTCGCGGACCGAACGCTCCCTGCGGGCTACAGCGTGGACTACGCGGGTCCCTCGCGCCAGTACGTGCAGGAATCCAGCGCGCTTCTGGTGACGTTCGGGTTCGCCTTGGTCATGATCTTTCTTGCGCTGGGCGCCCAATTCGAAAGCTTCCGGGATCCGATCATCATCCTGGTGACGGTGCCGATGTCCATCTGCGGTGCGCTCCTGTTCATCAATCTGGGGATCGGCGGCGCCAGCTTGAATATCTACACGGAAGTGGGGCTCGTGACCCTGATCGGCCTGATCAGCAAGCACGGCATCCTGATCGTCGAATTCGCCAACAACCTGCAGAAAGCGGGACACGGCAAGCGGGAAGCGATCGAACTTGCAGCGCAAGTCCGCCTGCGGCCGATCTTAATGACGACCGGCGCCATGGTGCTGGGCGTGCTGCCGCTGCTTCTTGCCAGCGGGGCCGGTGCAGTCAGCCGCTTCAATATGGGGCTGGTGATCGCATCGGGCCTGTCCATTGGCACGTTGTTCACACTGTTCGTCGTGCCGGCAATGTACCTCGTGCTGGCGGCAACGCACCATAAGGCTTCCGTGGCCGCTGAGCCTAAGCTGCGGGAGGCGCCTGCCGCCGATTGACCTCGAGGCGGGACCGTTGCCACCGCCCGAAACAGCAGAGAAAGGGATCCGCGCAGATTGGATTATGGTTCAAGAGCCGTGCATAGGTGGGTCGAGGCATTCGTCAAGACAATCCTCCCGAACTCCGCGCTGGACCCGGATTCCCTCCGGGAACAGTGTCACATAGGCCAGGTCGCCGAGACTTGCCAGCGCCAGCACGTCGATCCCGATCCGCACTGTGCCGTCTGGCTGGCGCTGCGCCCCGGTATGCTGCTCCGGGTCGTAGCAGCGATCAAGGGATGAACGCGCAGTTCGGCTGGTCCATGGTTCCGGTCAGCCATCGCAGCGGGTTGCCCTCCGCGTCGGAAGGCGGACCCCTGGGTATCGCGCTAACGCGGATCCGCTGCACCGCCCGCCTTCTTCTTGTAGTACATCTCCTGCGCCGGCTTGAGCGGCCGGAGGAACCAGAGGGGCCGGCGTAATCCGTCCGGGCGATCGGGCTTGCGGGTCATGGCCAGCCATTCCTGGAAGATCGCGAAGGATTTTCGCGTATCCACCTCGATATCCCCGTACTTCTCCCCCGCAGCCGGCCTTTCCAGGCGCACGCGCTGGTGCCAGCAGTGCATGCCGCTGATGGGGTCCGGGTGCGGCGCGTGCGTGATGTTCTGGTGCACGCCGCCGTCGCGCCAGAAGATGCGCATCGAGTCCGGATCGCTGCTTGCGAAAGGCTGCACGCCGGACACGGTGGACATCTTCCACTTCCCGGCGCCCTGCTCGGTGATGCGCACGGTATTGGAGGCCCAGCTATTGCCGTGAGGACCGCTTTCCGTCCGCCAGCGCCCGATGTGGTGGGAGCAGGCCACGACGCCGGGCTTGATCGCCTCGGTCACCCACACCTTGTCGATGAAGTAGCCGATGTCGGTGACGAGCTTGAGCAGGTCGCCCGTCCGCACGCCCAGCCGGTCGGCGTCGCTCGTGTGGATCCAGATCGGATTGCGATGGGCGATCTCCACCAGGTACTTGGCGTTTCCGGAGCGCGTGTGGATGAGCGTGGGCAGGCGGAAGGTCGGCACCAGCACGTACTCGTTCTTGGAGCGGTCGAGCACCGCCTGCGCCACATGGCTGCGAATCGCACCGGGCACCGCGTACTCCGGCCAGCCCCACTCCGCCAGCGTCGACGAGTAGAATTCCTGCTTGCGCGACGGAGTGGGAAACCCCACGCAGGGCTTTCCCTGCACCAGCACGCCCACGGGCTCGCCGTTGCGGGTGATCAGACCCGTCTCCGGGTCGGTTGCGCTGCCCGCCACGACCTCGTCGCCGAGCGGAGCCTTGTGCTTCTCGTAGGTACTCGGCTCGACCAGGAACGCGCCGAATTTCTGCATGTAGCCCAGGGGTTCCAGGCCCTGCGCGCGAGCTGCTTCCGGCAAGCCCGGCACGCGCTCGAAGATGTAGCGGTAGTATTCGTCGATGGTGACCTTCTGCCCCTCTCGGTATGGGGAAAGGAAATTCGGCTTGATGCCCAAGCTGCCGTCGGGGTCAATGCGCCAGGACAGCTCGATCCAGAATTCGTCCTCCTCCCACACCGATCCGGGATTGGACTCGTAGGTGAAGGTGACGGGCTTGCCGTTGGCTTCGGCGAAGCGCCGCAGCACGGGCTGGCGGAAGGCGATCCACATGCCCGATTGGGTCTCGTAGCTGTTCAGGTCGTGGCGCTCCGAGGCGTGCCCCATCGGCAGGACGTAGTCGGCGTAGGCGGCCGTCTCGTTCCAGGTGGGTGTCATGGCCACGTGGGTGCCGATCAGCTTCTCGTCCCGCAGCACCTCGATCCACGTGAAGCCGTCAGGGTACGTCCACACCGGATTGAACACGCGCGTGAAGTACACATCCATGCGGCCGCGACCCGCCTTGAGCAGGTGCGGCAGGATCGGACTCATCTCGAAGAAGGCGAGGGGGTACTCGTCCGGATAGTGCAGCTCGTTCCATGCCTTCTGCGGCGGAGCGTCCTTGAAGAACGAGGGCTTGAATTTGTTCCACGCGCTGGGCAGGGTGCCGCCCTTGGTGCCGACCGATCCTGTCAGCACGCTGAGGAAGTGCAGGCAGCGCGCGATCTGCCAGCCGCCGAGGTTTCCCGTGGCGGGACCGCGCCAGTTGTGGGCGGCAAAGCGGCTGCCGGCCTCCCCGATGCGGCGCGCGACGCGGACAATCTGCTCCGCCTCGATGCCCGCTTCCTTCGCCGCCGCTTCCGGAGTGCAGTCGGCGTAGAGCTCGAGCAGCTTGGCAATGAAGGTTTCGAACTCGGGCTTGGCCCGGGGATGCCTGGCCTTGAGATACTGCCTCCAGTTGACCCAGTGCTCGATGAATTCCCGGTTGTACAGACCCTCCGCCAGGATGATCCGCGCCATGGCCAGCAGCACCGATGCCTCCGAGCCGGGAAAGGTGGGCATCCAGTAGTGGGCCAAGCTGGCGGTGTTCGACAGGCGCGGGTCCATCACCGCCAGCTCCGCGCCTGCATTCATGCCCTCCATGATGCGCTGGGCGTGGGGATTGAAATAGTGCCCCGTCTCCAGATGGGAACTGAGCAGCAGGATGAAGCGGGCATGGGCGAAATCCGGTGACGGGCGGTCAATGCCCTGCCAGATGGCGTAGCCGAAGCGGGCGGCGGAGGAGCAGATGTTGGTGTGGCTGTTGTGGCCGTCCACGCCCCAGGCGCGCAGGATGCGGTCCATGTATCCCTCATGGCCGGGCCGGCCGACATGATAGACGATCTCATTGGGGCGTTTTTCCTGGAGGGCCTTGCGGATCTTGCCGGCAAGATCGTCCAGCGCTTGGTCCCACGTGACCTGCTCCCAGTCGCCGGAGCCGCGCGGGCCCTTGCGGCGGAGCGGGTGGAGAATGCGCTCGGGGTCGTTGATCTGGTTGATGGTGGCCGGCCCCTTGGCGCAATTGCGGCCGCGCGACGCCGGGTGATGCGGATTGCCCTCGAAACGCCGCACCTTGCCGGAATCCTTGTCCACATACGCAACCAGTCCGCAGGCCGCCTCGCAGTTGAAGCAGGTGGTGGGAATGAGGTGATAGCGGCGCATCTTGCGCTCGGGCCAAGCCTTCGCATCCAGCTCGTGCCAGTCCGACCATTTTTCCGGCGGCGGAAAATTGACGAGCGAGCGCACCTCCAAGTGCGACTCCGGGTCCGGCAGGTCCAGCCGGGGGAGAACGTGAAGGGCTTCCGCTGTCCGTTCGATCCACGATTTCTTCATGACCATCCTTGTCTGGCTGCGATGTCCGACGGACCGCCAACGCGCCATGTTCGCTGCCTAGCGCAGCGGCACCAGTTGCGGCGCGCGTACCCACACGTGTTCGGTCACCAAGGCGAAGATCAGCACGAGCAGCGCGGCCGGCAGCACGGCCAGTCCATTGCCCGGGAACGCCGCCAGCAGCGCCAGCGGCAACGCATGACCCAGCAGCAGGGCGGACCAGAACGGAACCTTTAGCGGCCCGTGCAGAATCAGGCGCAATGCCGCTGCGGCGTCATGGGATGTGTGCGGAAGCTTGAACTCAATCAGCAGGAGCCCCAGATTCGCAAGAATCGCCGCCTGCAGCGCGCCTGCCGCGACCCGCTCCACGCCCAGCCCGCCCAGCAGCGCCAGCAGCAGCACGGTCGCGCCCCCGGCCATCGCGCTACTCACCAGCATGTGCAAGGGCAGCAAGTGGCTCTGCCAGAAGTCGCGGCCCTTGGCCTGGGCGAACAGGAATGCGGTGTACACGGCCGCCAGCACGCCCAGCACCACCAGCAGCCACGGGAGCGCTTGGCCCATCGTCACGCCCAAGACCAGGGTAGCCAGCCAAAGCGCCGTGCAGGCGCCGAACGCGGTGACGATGTATGCCCCGCGCGCCAGCCAGGAGCGCCATTGTGGGCGCAGCAGCACGTTGAGGAAGCGCCCGGGCCGGTCCAGATCCTTGACGAGCAGCGCGCCCGTGAGGGCCAGGAACACCAGCGAGACCAGGCCCATGCTTCTTTCCAACGGCAGCCGCAGCGGCATCAGACCGAGCAGGTTCAAGGCCAGCGGCACAAAGAGCACGCCCGCCGCGATGGACTTGGTCCAAAGGTACGCCGTCACCTCCCAACCCCACAGCACACCCTTGGCCGGCGCGTCGTAGGTGCGGCGGGCATCTGCCGGCGCAGCGAAGGCCGAGCGGGCCTCACTCTCGGCCATGGCCAGCAGCTTCTCGGGATCGCCGGATACTCCGGCCCCGGCCAGAGCCGCGCTCGCCGCGTGATGCCCCACGCCCGTCTTCTGCTCCGCCCACAGATAGTCCGCCCGCGGCGGAGCATGAGCGGGCGAAAGAGCCGCCTGGTCCCCGCCGATGTAGAACAGCTGCGGCCGTGTATTCTTCTCCGGCTTGCGCACGGTCACCTGCTCGCGTCCCAGCATTTGGGAGATGCGTCCGGCGGGATCTTCCATGTCGCCCGACACGATCGCCTGCGTCGGGCAGACGATCACGCAGGCCGGCTCCAGTCCCCGCTCCGTGCGATGCACGCAGTAGTTGCACTTGGCGGAGGTGTGCGTCTCGGGATCGATGTACAGGGCGTCGTAGGGGCAGGCCTGCATGCACGCCTTGCAGCCGATGCAGCGCCGGCTATCGAAGTCCACGATCCCGTCGGGGCGCACGTAGAGGGAAGTGACGGGGCAGATCTCCACGCAGGGCGCATCCGCGCAATGATTGCAGCGGGTGACGGTGAACAGCCGCCGCGTGTCGGGATACACGCCCTTCTCGATGTACTTGACCCAGGTGCGGTTCACGCCCAGAGGCACCTCATGCTCGGCCTTGCAGGCGACCGTGCACGCGTGACAGCCGATGCAGCGGCGGTTGTCGATGATGAATCCGTACCGCATGGAATTCCTTGCTGATCCGGGCGACCTTGTTCCCCCGGCCAGTCTTAGATGAAAAGCGTGATATTCGCACCCGCCGCGTACTCCAGAAACGTGGCGGCACCGCCGACCTCGCAGCCTTCGATGAACTGCTCCTTCTTGAATCCGAACACGTCCCGGGTCATCTCGCAGGCGATCATCTTCACCCCCGACTCCAGGCAGGCCTCCCGGAGCTGCTCGATGGTGGCGACTCCCTTGTTCTTGAAGGTCTGCTTCATCAGTTCGGTCGCGACGGTCTCGAAACCCGGCACGCCCGCCATGAGAAGATTGGGGATCGGCCAGGAGATGTTCTGGAACGCCTTCGGACCGAAGGGCATCTTCATGGGCATCGCCGGATTTCCTAGCGCGGATACCTTGGCCTTGATGTCCTTCAGCAGCAGCGTCAGCCCGTAGAAGGTGAAAAACACCCACACCTCCATGTTCATCGCGGCCGCGGTGGAGGCCAGAATGAACGGCGGATAGGCCATATCCAAAGTGCCCTTGGAGGCGATAATCGCCATCTTCTTTTGACCGTTCGTATCCACGGATACCCCCTTTGCGGTCACTTCTTTTCGAGGAAAAACACGTACTTCCCGCCGCCCTCCGACGAATTGAGCAGCTTGTTCCCCGTCGTGCGGGACCAGGCATTCACGTCCTTGATCGAACCCGGATCCGTCGCCACCAGCTTGAGGACCTTCCCGCTGGTCAGCGAGTCCATCGCCTTCTTCGTCTTGAGGATGGGCAGCGGGCAGTTCAGTCCGCTGCAATCCAGTTCCATGTCCACCTTGATGTCTGCCATCGCTTGCCCCATGCGGTTGCGTTCTCATGCGAAAGCGGCCCCTCGATTGCGGCCGTTCCCCCCGTTCACTCCTACTCCCTGTGACATCGCTCCCTAAGCGGCCCGGCATTGCTGTGCGTCCAGGTCCATGGCGTCCAGCACCCGTGCGATGAAATCACATACGGCGAGCTTACCCTCGTTTCCGGATTTCTTCACCGCAACGCTATACTTTGTCACGTGCTTGAGGCAGGCGACCGTGAAGGTGCCGACCCCGGCGCGGCCCACCGACTCCCGAATGCGGATCTCGCTGGGGCGCTGGATCATGCCCGGGTGATCCTTCATCCAGATGCGCCCCCGGGCCCGCGCCGCAGCAGAACGAGTTCTCGCGGTTGCACTGCATTTCCACGAGCTAGAGGCCGCACAGGCGGATCAGCTCGCACGGAGCGTCGGACACTCCGTTATAGCGGCCCAGGTAGCACGGATCGTGGTAAGTCACCTTGCCCCTGGAGCTTCTTCCCTAGCAGGTTACGGCTGCTCCGGATCAGGTGCAGCACGGTGGAATAGTGCTGCACGTCGTAACTCGCCCCGACCTTCGGGTATTCGTTTCGCAGGGCGTTGAACGTGTGCGGGTCAGTCGTGACGACCTACCGGAACTTGCAGCGCATGCGCCGCGAGGGCGCCCGTTCACAAGGGAGATCGCCGCGGAACAAGGTCGCGCACGACAGCGACTCGTCCCGGTGCTGGCGATTGCGGGCGAGGCATCGCCATCC
>JBGOTW010000090.1:0-14004 GCA_041476685.1 bacterium
CGAGCGCATCGAGGAGGTGCGCAAAGCCGGTGACAGCGTCGGGGGGATCATCACGGTGCGGGTACGCGGCTGCCCGCCCGGCCTGGGCGAGCCCGTGTTCGACAAGCTCACGGCGGATCTGGCGAAGGCGGTCATGTCGCTTCCGGCGGCGCGGGGCGTCGAGTTTGGCCTGGGGTTTGAATCGGTCATGATGACCGGCTCCCAGCACAACGATCCGTTCGAGTCGCGGGAGGGCCGGGTGCGCACATCGTCCAACCGCTCCGGAGGAATCCAGGGCGGGATCTCCAACGGCGAGAATATCCGCATGCGCGTCGCCTTCAAGCCGACGGCAACGATTGCCCACCCGCAGGAAACCGTGACCCGCGGCGGGAAGCCCGTCACGTTTCGCGGCCGCGGGCGGCACGATCCCTGCGTGCTGCCCCGCGCCGTGCCCATGGTCGAGGCGATGGTGAACCTGGTCCTGATCGATCATGCCCTGCGGGCCATTCCGAAACGGGACCTGGATCGGTTGGCCTCGCATCTGCGGCCCGTGCCCCGATGATCAACTATTACGCGACGCTCGGGGTGCTTCCGACCGCCAGTCCTGAAGAGATCCGCGCCTCCTTCCGGCAATTGGTCAAGCGCTACCATCCCGACATGGCGGCGGGTAGCGCGCAGGTCTTCGCCCGCATCCGGGAGGCCCACGACATCCTGTCCGAACCGAGCAAGCGCCAGGAATTCGACGAGGCCTGGAAAAGGGTCCATACGGTCAGGGCCCAGCTCAACGACTCCTCCGCGCGGCCGGGCGGCTTCGCGCCGGACCAGCCGGTCACCATGCTCACGCGCATCATGTCCATGGCCATGCCGCGCACGGGACGGTTCCAGCTCGAGGGGATCATCGGCCGCATCCAGATCGAGCCGACCACGCCCGAGAGCTTGTGGGACACCACCCTGCGCAAGTTCCAGGGTGCCGATCCGGAAAAGCTGGCCAAGCACGTGATCCAGATCCGCCTCAGCGGGGAGAAGGCGCTGGTGCAGACGATCCTGCCCCGGCCCACCGATTTCGGCGTGGAGATGCAGAAGGCCACGCCCGAGGAGCGGCGCAGGCCGGGCTTCCTGCGCAACCTGCTGCAGGGGGTGGGGCGCAAGCTGTCCCTGGGCGACCTGTTCGACGACAAGCCGTTCGGCTCCTACGGGGCGTTCCTGCCGCTGTCCCTGGTGATGACAATGCCCCGGGGGATTCCGCTGGTGATGCGCAACGTGACCGGCTCGCTGAGCATAGGCGACCTGCGCTGCGACCTGGTGGCGAACATGCTGGGCGGCGTGCTGCGGGCGACGAGCCTGACTAGGGCCAGCCTCACGCTCAACGGCAACAGCCGGGCCTACCTCGCCAGCGTGGCCGGACCCGCGGACCTGCTGGTGTTCGGGAACAGCCAGCTCTGGCTGGACGGCCAGGTTACGCGCTTGCGCGCCGTGGTGGAGAACCGCGGCCAGGTCGAGGTGCACTGCCCGGTGACCCATGTGCAGGCGGAGGTGCGGGGCCGGGGCTTGCTGAACATGAAGGAGACGGTGGGCACGGCCATCTGCGACGTGCGGGACAACGGCTACGTGCGGATCGCCCGCGTGCGCCAGGGCCTGCAGGGCACGCGCGCCGGGAACGGCCGCGTGGACGCCGCCGTGCGCCGCCGCCCCGCGGCGCAGGCTGCACCGGCCGCGGCCGGCGCGGTCTGAGCCGCGCACCGTTCCCGGGACGGCCGCGGCCCGCTACCGCGCCGTGTGCGGCGCCGCCCGCTCCCCGTCGGCCCCGCCCTTGAACTCCGCCGCGATCGCCGCGCTCAGACCCGTTTCCACGCAGCGGCGCGCGATGCCGATCGCGCTGACCACGGTGCGCGCCTGGCTGCTGCCGTGGCACACGACCGCCGCCTGGTTCAGCCCCAGCAGCGGCGAGCCGCCCACCTCGTGGTAGTCGGTGCGCCGCGCCAGCTCGGCGAACAGCCGCCGCATCAGCAGGTAGCCGATCCACCCCAGCGGCGAGCGCGTGAGCCTCTCCCGCGTGAGGAGCCGCAGCTGCTGGCCGATGCCCTCGGCGGTCTTGAGCACGACGTTGCCGACGAACCCGTCGCACACGATCACGTCCGCCCGGCCGCGGAACAGCTCGCGCGCCTCCAGGTTCCCCACGAATTCGAACGGGCCCTGCTCGAGCAGCGGGTAGGCCTCGCGCACCAGCTCGTTGCCCTTGCCCGGTTCCGCGCCGTTGCTGAGCAGGGCCACGCGCGGCCGCTCGACGTCCAGCACGTGCCGCGCATAGAGCGCGCCCATCCGGGCGAACTGGAGGAGGAAGCGGGGCTTGCAGTCCACGTTCGCGCCGCTGTCCAGCAGGACGACCGATCCGCGCTTGAGCGGTAGGGCCGTGGCGATGGCCGGCCGGTCCACGCCCGGGACGGCGCCCAGCACATGCTTGGCCGCGACCATCGTGGCGCCGGAGTGGCCCGCGCTCACGGCCGCGTCGGCCTCGCCGCGCGCCACCAGCTCGCAGGCCACGCGCACCGAGGCGCGCGGCTTGTCGCGCAGGACGACGCTCGCGGCGTCCTCCATTGCGACGCTTTCGGCGGTGTGGACGATGCGGATGCGGGCGGGATCGAAGCGGTGGCGGGACAGCTCCGGCACGAGCCGGCTCTCGTCCCCGACGAGCACGATGGCCACCGGCTGGTCGCGCACTGCGCGCACGGCCCCGGCGACGGTGACGCGCGGACCGAAATCGCCGCCCATGGCGTCCAGGGCGACCGCCACGAGCCGCGTGCGCGAGGGGGGTGCGGGCACCGCCGTGGGCTTGCTCGAGGCGGCATCGAACGCCGTCATGCCTGGGCTCTCCCGGCAACGGTGACCTGGGGGCGGGCAGCGCGCCGGTCCGGACGGATGGCGGCGCGGGCGGCCTGCAGCGGGCTAGTAGTTCTCGATCTCGATCACCGCCTTGCCCTTGAAGTGGCCGCATTGTCCGCACACGCGATGC
Organism: bacterium; assembly: GCA_041476685.1. GTDB lineage: Bacteria > SAR324 > SAR324 > SAR324 > JACQKK01 > JBGPEV01. Next base: position 2,990 of record JBGOTW010000090.1, read on the forward strand.
GGCAGGATCTGGCTGCCGCAGTTGCTGCAGCGGATCAGGGGCGGACGCTTCAGGGCGTGGTGACTGCGGCGAAAGCCCTTCATGCGTTTCGAGGTACGTCCTTGGGGAACAGCCATGGTCATGCTCCTAAGCGGATCGAACTACCGTGGATTCTTCAGCGCACCGGGGCCGGAGCGGCACTCGGGTGCGGTCGGGCGTTAGTCCTTCGCGTTGGGTTTGTTCGCGTCCTTCCGGATCCGCTCAGCCAGATCACGGAACGGATGGAATGCGTCGCCCTGCACCCGCGGCTGTAACACCGCCGCCACGTCGCGGCGGCAGTGAAGGCACTTTCCGTCTTCGCCCTCCTCGCCCAGGCTGTCCGGCGCGGCCAGCAGCAGCTCGTCCTCGAGCAGCTGCAGGAGGTCCAGCTCCTCACCCTCGTAGGTGCTGACGTCCAGATCCTGCGCCGACAACCGCACTTCCTTGTGCACCCTGTCGCTTCGTCCGTCTCGCCACGTCGCCACGGGCACGGCCATCAGCTCCAAGGGAGCTTCGACCTGCACCGCTCCCCGGTCCAGGCACAGACGGCAGGCCACGCTCAAACCCGCCGCCACGCGTCCGCGCACGTCTATGCAGCCGCGGTGATTCTTCAGCGTGACCTCGGCGCACAGCATGCCGCTTTGCGGCCCGTGCACCTCGACGACGCGCTTGAGGCGGCCGAGGGGAATGTCCAGTGTCCGGGTCCAGCCACTCTCGGGTATCTGGCTGACTGGGATGCGCATGGCGCCCCGCGGTGACGGCCCGCCGCTCGGGCCTCCCGGCTTCTCTGTTGGACAGCAATTGAAAAGTTTACGGGAGCCTGGCGCGCCTTGTCAAACGCTCCACGTCAATGTTCCGCCCCCAACCGGGCGTCCCATCAATCCGCCGCGGGCCCAGGCTCCAGGCGCGCGCCGATCGCCTGCGGGTACCCGCGCGCAAAGTCGGCGAAGGACATGACCGCCCGTGCCTCGGGCTTGACGTCCAGCAGGCGCACGCTCCCCTGGGCTGCCCGCACCAGGCCCCCCGGACCGATCGTGCCGGGCGGGCCGGGAGGGTCCCCTGCGGACACCGCTTCGACGCGCACCAGGCCCAGCCGCCGCTGCCCCAAGTAGCTGGCGCAGCCGGGCCAAGGCGTGAACGCACGCACCTTGCGCCCGATCTCCGTGGCGGATTCAACGGTCCAGTCCACCAGGCCGGCGCCCTTGCCGATCTTGCGGCAGACGGTGACCTGCGTCTCATCCTGGGGCGTGAGGGCCGGCGTACCCGCCAGCAAGGCCGGCAGCGTCTCGAGCAGCAGCCGCGCGGCCAATTCCGCCAGCCTTCCGCCCAACGCGTCGGCCGTCTCGTCGGCGCCGATGGCCACGGGCGCCGACCTGGCCGCCAGGGGACCGGCATCCAGCGCCTCGACCATGCGCTGCAGGGAGACGCCGGTCTCGGCGTCCCCGGCGAGAATCGCCGCCTGCACCGGGCTCGCACCCCGCCAGCGGGGCAACAGGGAAAAGTGCAGATTCCAGCAGCCCAAGGGGGGCAGGCCGAGCACGGGCCGGGGAAGAATCTGCCCGTACGCGCAGACGATAGCCAGGTCCGGTTTCAGGCCGGCAAGATCCCGATATCCTGCCTCCGTGCGCACACTGGGCGGGCTGAGCACAGGCAGGTCGAGCGCCTGGGCGGCGGACTTGACCGCACACGACTGGAGGCGCCGGCCCCGGCCCGCGGGCCGGTCCGGCTGGGTCAGCACGCCGACCAGCGCGATCCCGAGGCCGTGGGTGGGCGCCTCGGCCAGGCCGCGCAGGCTCGGCACTGCCCATTGCGGACTGCCCAGGAACACCACGCGGGTCATGGACGGCACTCGGGATAGGGTAGGACGAGCTTTCGCGCGCGAATCGCGGACCCTGCCTTCAAGGCGTCAGGCCGAACTCCTTGGCCGCCGTTGCGTGATACGGCGCCCACTTGGCGAGGTCGGCATTGGCGCGCCGGTCCACGGATGCAAAGAGCGCGTCGAATGGGGCCACCTGGTCGCGCCGGCCGTACAGGCAGTCGAGCATGCGGCGCGCATCGTCCTGGGGGAGCTGGGGTGACGTAACGAGCAGCAGGTGGGCAACCGGGGCTTCGACGCCGTCGGCCTGATTGGGATAAGTGCCCCGGGCGATCGGGGTGGTGAAAACCCAGGGCCGCTCGCGCCGCACCGCGTCCAGCAACTCTCCCGACAGCGCGAGCAGGCGCAAGCCCGGGTCGCCCTGCAGGGCCGCGGCGAGTTCTTGGGTACCCTTCGGCGCGGCCAGCAGGACGAGGGTGTCGGCAGGCAGGCCGCGCTTCAGCAGGTCGATGGCGCCGAGGGGATCCTCCCGGCGCAGCAGGGGGGGCGCCGGTGCGGGCGCCCCGGCCGGCGCCGCCGCCGCCGCGTAGTCCACCAGCGCCTCGGCCACGAAGCGCGCGTGTGCCGTGAAGACGATGGTCCCAGGCGTGTTGCGCAAGGGGCCGGGGTCGGCCATGCGCTCTAGCACGTGCACCGGCAGCGGAATCAGCGCCGACAGCACCACCATGTCGGGGAATTCGGTGCGCAGGGCGGCGAAGGATGCGGCATCCAGGACGGCGAACTCGGCCCGACCGAGCCGCACGGCCCGCAGGCGCGCCCGCGGCTCCGCCTGCTGCGTGACGGCGAGCGAGGAGGCGTCGAAGGCATAGCTGGCGCGCCAGAGCAGCGCGAGGTCCTCGACCAGGCGCTCCGAGCCGTCGGGTTCGGCCCCGCGCACGATCGTCGCGACCGGCTCGGCCCCGGCTTGCCGCGGCACGCTGGCAAGCAGCGCCAGTCCCGCTATAATCGGCGCAAGGAAGAGACACACCCTGCGGGCCCACTGCGTTCGCCGCGCGCCAGTGCCGCGGCGCTCGAAGGGCCGGGCAGGCGGCGGGTTCGGCCGGCGGATTGGCGCTCCCCGCCGCCATGCCATGGAGGCAACATGCTGTATCGCGCGCATCTGGCTGCCGGGCTTGGGCTCGGTGTGGTGCTGGCCACGGGTGCCCATATCACCGGCGCGGCGCCCGGCGCCGAGGACGTGGCCGCCGTGGCCGGAGCGGCAACGGTCTTTGCGCTGCTGCCCGACCTCGATACCGCCTCGATCGTGCAGCGCTGGTTCTACCGGGCCATGCTGGGGGTGTTGGTGTGGATGATGGTGACGGGTCGCGCGGAACATGCCGCCTTCCTGGGCGCGGTCTCGCTGCTGCCGTTGGTCCATCGGCACCGGGGGTGGATGCACGCCTGGTGGGCCGCCCTGGCCGTGCCGCTGGCGGCGCTCCTGCTGTGGGATGGGTACTGGATCGCCCTGGGGCCACGCGGCCCCGGGTTCGGCGACACGCTAGCAGGCTTGCGGGCGGAAGTCATCGCGCGCTGGAGCCAGGCGCAGGGCCCCCGCGCTCCGATCGCGCTCGCCATGGTGGCGGGCTATGCACTGCACCTTGCGGTGGATTTTCACGCGCCGCGCTGGCTGCGCTGGGGCCGGTTGGTCTGAGCGCTCCCGCGCGTCCCGAAAGCGCCGCCGGACGAGGCAATTTCCCTTCAATAGGGAACACGGAGGGGACCGGGCGCCGAGAGGGAACGTTTCAAGACTCTAGAGGCGGGCGGCCGACCCGAATTGGGCCTGACGCGCCACCACACGCAAAGCCATCCAGGCGGCTGGCCCTGCGGCCGGCGCCTGAAGCTGCGGACGGTGGCGGCCCAAATGCGCGCCCTTGTGGCTGATCCCATACGCATTCGAGACGACTAATGAAGACCCTGACGGCCGAGCGAAGCTGCGTGGTGGTAAAGGTGTCGGAACTGGGCGACTCCACCCTGCCGCTGGAGGAGCAGATGCGGCCCCTGGTGGGCGTAGCGCCCTATCTGGTGCTCGACATGGATGGGATCCAGATCACGTCCATGATGCTGGGTGAACTGGTGAATCTCTACAAGTCGTTCGAGCAGCGCTGGGGTGGAAAGACCTGCGCGATGGTGATTATCAGGGCGCCGGAAATCACCAAGCAGGTAATGCGCATTGCCAGGCTTGCGGAGAAGATTCCGCTGTACGACGATCTCGACCAGGCATGGCGCTCCTTCGGCAGCGCCCCACGCGCCAAGGCCCTGGCTTAGACCCGCCGCTCGCACTTCCGGGCCGGCGCCGCTCCAGGCTGCGGCATGAACCGGCCCACCCCATGACCGCTCCCGCCTTTCGCTCCGGATTCGTCTGCGTGGCCGGACGGCCCAACGTGGGCAAGTCCACGCTGGTGAACCGGCTCGTGGGAAGCCACATCTCCATCACCTCGCCCAAGCCACAGACAACGCGGTCGCGCATCCTGGGCGTGCTGCACGGCGACGCCTGGCAGGCCGTCTTGGTGGATACGCCCGGCATCCACCAGGGACGCGACCCCCTCAACGTCCGCCTCGTCCGCTACGCCCTGGCGGCTCTCGCGGACGCCGACCTGAACCTGATGCTCGTCGAGCCGCTGCACGCGGGCCGGGGCCGCTCCAAGCAGGGCGCGGGAGAGCCGCGCGAGGACGATCTGCGCGTGCTGGAGCACGTGCGCAAGGCGGGCGTTCCCGCGATCCTCATCGTCAACAAGGTGGACCTGGCGTCCGAGGCGGCCGTGCTGGAGACGCTCAAGCGCTACGGGGAAATGGGCCGCTTCGAGGAACTCGTGCCCCTGTCCGCGCTGACCGGCCGCAACCTGAAGCGGCTGGAGGGGCTGATTGCCGCGCGGCTGCCGGAAGGCCCGCCCTATTTCGATCCGGACCAGGTCACGGACCAGCCCCAGGCGCGCGTGCTGGGCGAACTGGTGCGGCAGGAGGTATTCCGCCGCTTGCAGCAGGAGGTGCCCTACAGCACGGCGGTGCAGGTGGAGCGCGTCGAGGCGAAGGGCAAGCTGCATGTCGTCGAGGCGCGCATCCTGGTCGAGCGCGATTCCCAGAAGGGCATCCTGATCGGCAAGGGCGGACGGATGCTCAAGGCCATCGGCCAGCAAGCCCGCCGCCGCATGGAGGGCCTGCTCGGCACGCGCGTGTACCTCGAGTTGAGGGTGGCCGTGCTGAAGGACTGGAGCCGCGATCCGCGCCATCTGGCGGAACTGGGCTATCCGGAGGAGTAGCGGCCCACGGGCGCACGGGGGGCCTGCGCCGGCACCATCCGCGGGCGCCGCACCGGTCTCACGCGGAGCCGGATGGTGCGGCGGGAATGCGGGACTCGTCCAGCAGTCGCAGCACCTGGCGTAAGCGCTCGGCCGGGGTCTGGCGGATCATGTAGCGGCCCTGCTCGGCTCCCTGAGCGGCGCGGCGGTAGAAGGTGAGCTGCGCCTCCTGGGCCGCGAATGCGGTCGTGCGTGGACGCCGGCTGGCCACGTCCTCCAGCACGCGCAGCGCGAAGCCGGGAGTCATGGCCCTGCGCACCTGATCCACGACGGGAAACTCGGCCCAGGCCAGTAGCGTCGCCAGCCCCGCGTCCTTCCAGTCGTACACGAGCCGGCTGAGCGAGGCGCGGTCCATGCCGTACACCACGTGGCGCAAGGGCAGGATCTTGTCGAAGGCGGACTGACGCCGGGCCCACTCCAGCTCGGCAAACAACGATAGCCAGGCGGACAGCCGGCCTTCCGGGACGCGCTTCTGCCGGTTGAGGGCGACCAGCTCGGTGCTGAGCACGGGCAGCAGGCGGCCGGACTCCCCGGACTCGGGCTTGTAGCGCTCGGCCTGTTCCCGTAGCACCGGCGGCAGCGCGGCCAGCCAGCGGGAGCGGGCGGCGCCGCCCAGGGCCTGGGAGACCGCCGCGATGAAGGCGGTCTGGCGCGGCTGGCCTTGGGTCGTCTGGCCGAACAGGCGGGCGATCTCGTTGAGGGTCTGGGGCGGCAGCAGGGGCACGAGCCGCTCCCACGGCACCTGGCCCTTGCCCCAGCCCGTCGCATCGTAGATGGCCTGCCGGTTCGGCGCGCCCTCGGCGCTCATCCCCATGCCCCGCGCGGTGAGCTGGAGCACGTTGCGCCACGTGTGCGGCGGCACGGCCACGGCCCAGGCGAGCGGGCCGTCGTCCAGCCGGGCCGACTGGGTCAGGGCGAAGCCTCCCCCGGCAAGCCGGCTCTCCACCACATCGAGGGCGTCGGCGGGGATGTCGCGCACGGCCAGCACCTTCCAGCGCGCGGGCGATCCGGCAAAGCGCTCCCAGACCTCGGCGGATTCGGCCAGTAACGCGCGGAACAGGTCCCCGAGAAATCCGTCGCGCCCGGACTTGCTGAGCTGCATGAGCGCGGACTTCACGCGGGACGGGAGCAGGACGAACAGCTCCAGCGCCGCCTCGTCGTTGAGCTGCATGCGGACGACCGAGATCGGCCCGCCGGCCAGCGCCTGCTTGAGCCCCTCGCCCTTGAGAATCGCCATGGACCAGCCTGCGGGCCGCTGGAAGAGGCGGTTCGCCATCAGGCCGTCGTTGAGCCCGCAAAAGCTCTGCACCCAGCCCTGCAGCGCGGTCTCGGACAGGGCCGTGCCCTGCTCGAGCCCGGGGGGCGGCGGGGGCGGCTCCCACTGCGGCCGGGTGAGATAGGCTCCGGAGCTGATCGTGAACAGGGCGCGCTGGGTCGCCTGCTGCGTGGCGCGCTCCTCGATCGCGTCCCTGCCTGGCGCGCTGACGAGGAGGCGCATGGCGAACTGCGCGCCCGCCTCGTCGCCCGCCGCGGCGGCGGGGGCGGGAACGGCCTTGCCGCGGGGCGCGCTCGCCGTGCCGCGCGTCACGCCCGCCGGAGCGGCCCGGAAGCGTCCGACGGCCATCGTGTATTGCACGGCGCCGCCGAGATGGTGCGCCGTCAGCCCAATGACGTTGCGCGAGATGTGCACGCCCCGCAGGCGATTGCGGGTCTTGTTCATGAAATTGAACGGCTCCACGGCCGTGGCCAGCGCCTGCTCCATCAGGCCGTGCAGGCCGGTACGTCCCGCGGCGAGCCGGGTGAGCTGTGCGGCGTCCTGCTCGCCCAAGGCGAACAGGAACGGCACTTCGACCCGCTCCGCCAGTTGCGGCACCAGCACGGTATCCACGTGGTTCGCGCGCAGCTTGAGCGTGTTGGTGGCGATGAGCTGAACCCCGGCGAGCGCGACCTTGCGCCCGGTCTGCTGGCTCAAGGCCGTGGCGATGGCGGTAAAGACCGCCTCGGCGAAGAATCCAAAGTACGTTTCGATGCGCATCGGAGCCTTGCCCGGAGCGCGGGGTCGAAAGGACCGCGGGCGGAGGGGCCGCCGCCCGCCTCCCGAGGCGAACCGAGCGCGGTCGCGGGGCGAAGGATGCCCGTGCCGCCGCGGCAGCGCGCGCCAAGCTAGCGGGCGCGCTGGGCTTCGGGATTGGCGCAATGCAGCATGGGCTTGCCCGCCAGGCCGTTGAGCAGGTTGGTCACGGTCACGCGCGTCATCTCCCGCCGCGTCTCCCAGGTGGATGTCGCGACGTGGGGCGTGATGAGCAGGTTCTCCAGCGTCAGCAGCGGATTGTCGGGCGCGACCGGCTCGGGATCGGTCACGTCGAGCGCCGCCGCCGCGATGCGGCCGCTGGACAGCGCGCGGTAGAGCGCCTGCGGATCCACGATCGCGCCGCGCGCCACGTTGATGAGCAGCGCCGTCTTCTTCATCTTCGCGAACGCCGCGTCGTTCACCATGTACCGCGTCTCGGGCGAGAGGGGCAGGATGAACACGAGGATGTCGGACTCGGCCAGGATCTGGTCGTAGCCGCGGTACTGCACGCCGAGCGCCTGTTCCGCCTCGGGCCGCCGGTGGCGCGCATGGTAGAGCAGGGTCATGTTGAACCCCTTGGCGCGGCGGGCGATCGCCTGGCCGATGCGCCCCATGCCGACGATCCCGAGCGTCTTGCCGAACACGTCGTTGGCGATCATCAGGGTCGGCGACCAGTCGCGCCACTGCTTGGCGCGCACGAACTGGACGCTGGGCACGATCCGGCGGCTGAGGGACAGCACGAGCGCCAGCGCCATGTCCGCGGTGGCCTCCGTGACGGCGAAGGGCGTGTAGCCGGCGGGGATGCCCCGGGCCGTGAGCGCCTTGAGGTCGAGATTGTCGAGCCCGACGGCGAACTGGCTCACCACGCGCAGCCGCGGCGCTTGGGCCAGCAGCGCCTCGGTCACCACGTCGAAGGCGGATGTGACCAGCCCTTCCGCGTCGCGCACCTTTTCGGCGAGCAGTTCCTTGGGCATGAGGCGGTCCTCGGTCCAGGCGAAGACGTCGCATTCCGCGAACAGGGGGCTCTCTTCAATGCCCGGCGTCATGCGGGCGACGACGACTTTGGGCTTCGATCCCATGACCTGCGTCTCCTCGGCTGCGGCACTGCGGGTGCGCTGCGGCGGGCGGTGCCCCCGTCTGGCTAGCGCATTTGGGGGCAGGGCGGCAAGGCGGCAGAGCGGCAAAGCGGCACGGCGGCGCTGTCTGTCCCACCCGGCCGCCGGCGGGCGCGATCCACGGTGCGCGCGCGCCATCCCCTTCGCTGGACACGCCCTTCGCTGGACACCCCGCTCGCTGGACACGCCCTTCGCTGGACACCCCGCTCGCTGGACACGCCCTTCGATTGACACGGCGCGTGCGGGAAGCGTACAGGAGGTGCGGCGCATGCGCGCAAGCGCCCTGCTGCCGGCCGGGGCGTCCCGCTCCGCGCGCAGCAGGGCCGTCCTCCCGCCGCCGGCGTACCGAACCTCCCACATACCACTCCACGCGTCGCTCCTTGTCCACGTCGCCCGGTTCCTTCGATCGGTCCGCCAGCCCCGCCGGAGCTCCCTCCGCGCCGGCCGGCCTGACCTCGCACTCGGCCGGAATCCTACTCGTCCTGGCGGCAGCCTTGTTCTGGAGCACCGGGGGCGTCGCCCTGAAGTCGCTGACGCTGCCCTCCCTGACGATTGCGGGTGTGCGTGCACTGATTGCGGGCGTGGTGCTGTCTCCGTTCCTGCCGCGGCTGGCTTGGCGTTGGGACTGGCGCCTGCTTCCGCTGCTGGGCGGGTACACCGGCACTGTGCTGTGCTTCACCGCGGCCATCCGCCTGACGACCGCGGCGAACGCGATCGCGCTGGTGTACACGGCCCCGGCATGGGTTTACGGACTGACCTGCCTGGCCGAGCGCCGGGTGCCCTGGCGGCTCTTCCTGCCGGTGGCCCTGATCCTCGCCGGCCTGGGGATCATTCTGGCGGAGCCGGCGCACGGAGCGAGCGCCACGGGAAACCTGCTCGGCCTGCTGGCGGGACTGGCGTTCGGCCTGTTCACCTTCCTCGTCCCCCGGCTCCAGCAGCCGCCGATCGCCCTGGTCAGCCTGTGCAACCTGTTCGCGGGGACATTCCTGTTCCTCCAGTTTCCGGGGGCGCTGCTGCCGGGGGCGATCACGGCGCGGGACTGGGCGACGCTGGCCTTCCTGGGCATCGTGCAGATCGCCCTGGGCCATCTGTTCTTCACGGCGGCCCTGAAGCGGATTCCCGCGACCCAGGCCTCCGTGCTGGCGCTCGCCGAGCCGCTGCTCAATCCGGTGTGGGTGTTCCTGCTGCTGGGCGAAGGGCCCTCGGGTCACGGATTCGCCGGGCTGGCCGTGATCCTGGGCGGCGTATGCGCGGACCTCGGACTGCGCCGCAAGGCGCGCCGTCCGCCGGCCGCGGATTCCCCCGTCGCCTCCGCGATCCTGTCCGGACCGCCGCCTCCCGCCGCATGAGCGGCCCCACCCGCCGGGGCATGTCCGCGGAAGCGGAGCGGGCCCATGCCGCCTGGGAGCCGCCTAGGAACACCCGCCGGAATTTGCTACGAGGGAGGCGTACGGCGATGGCCGGCGGGAAGCTTCCCGGGCCGGCATCGCGGCGGAGAGAAACCGCAGGTCGCTCCGAGGGAGAACCGCCATGGATCACGTGACGCGCAGGGACGGACTGAAGTGGATCGGGGGAATGGCGCTCGCCATGGGAGTGGGCGCCAGGGCGGCGACCGCGCGGGCCCAGGCGAACACCAGGCCGGGCCCCGCGGATGCGCTGATCGTGGTGGACGTGCAGAACTGCTTCATCCCGGGAGGCAGCCTCGCGGTCGCCGGAGGGGACGCCATCGTCCCCATCATCAACCAGCTGGCCAGGCGCTTCGAGAACGTGGTGCTGACGCAGGACTGGCATACGCCCGGCCACATTTCCTTCGCCTCGGCCCACCCGGGCAAGAAGCCGTTCGAGAGCGTGAAGCTGCCCTACGGCAACCAGATCCTCTGGCCCGACCACTGCGTGCAGGGCACCGAGGGCGCCCAGTTGCACAAGGACCTCTCGATCCCCCAGGCGCAGCTCGTCATCCGCAAGGGCTACCACAAGGACGTGGACAGCTATTCCGCGTTCATCGAGGCGGACGGGAAGACCCAGACCGGACTGGACGGCTACCTGAAGGGCCGCGGCGTCGAGAGCGTGTACGTGTGCGGGTTGGCGACGGATTTCTGCGTGGGCTGGACCGCGTTGGACGCACGCAAGCTGGGATTCCGCGCCGCCGTCATCGAGGACGCCTGCCGCGGGATCGACACGCAGGGGTCACTGGCCGCCGCATGGGAGAACATGAAGCGGGCCGGCGTGCGGCGCATGCAGTCCGGCGACATCGCCTGACCGTCACGGCTTGCCGGACAGAGCGACGCCCCGCATCCGCCGGTGCGCATCGGGACGGGCAGGGCGACTCCCCGAGTCACTTTCTCGCGCGAGACGCCGCGCCGCGGGCGACGGTGATTGACGGGTCACGCGTGCGGGCCGATCATGACCGCAACAGGCCGCGGCCATGGGCACGGCCAGCGGCGCGCGGGTCGCGGCGTTGCGCCTGCCGCAGAATTCGCCGCTGGGGTCGCCGAGGGGTTCCCCACAGGACCGCCGCTGGGGTTGCCGATTGTGGCCGCCCGGTGCCGGAAAGCGGGTGCATGGCTCGGCCTTGGCTGCAATCTTGGGGAAGGCCGCCCGCCCGTCATATCGGACAGGAGGGACGTGGGACTGCTCGTCGAAGGGAAGTGGCAGGAGCG
>JBGOTW010000091.1:0-13919 GCA_041476685.1 bacterium
CTAGTCCATCGCCCACCGTCCGGCAAGGAAGAGGCCGTCGGGAGCCGGAACCTGGCCCGCGTTCGGCACGGTCGGCGCCATGGTATGCTTCCGCCCTGCTCAGCGCTGGAGCCGCCATGCCCCGCCGTCAACCGATGCTTGCCCGGAGCGGATCTGCCGTACCCGCCCGGGGCCGCGCACGCGTCGCTCCCTGCCGCGCGGGGAACCTGGGACGACCGGTGTGCCTGGGACTACCGTTGCGCCCGGGACTGCCGGGATGCCTGCGGCGGCTCGGACTTGCGGCGCTGGTGGGAATTGGCTGTGCTGCGGGCAGTGCGCTCGCCCAGACCACCGCGCCTGGGGCGGGAGCCGCGGAGAGTTCCGCACCACAGGCGCTGTCTGCCCCCACTCTGCCGGAGCGGCTCGTCGTCTCGCGCAACATCTTTGACCTGCCGCGACCCGGCGCTCCGCTGCCGGCTCGGCCCGAAGTGGCTCTGGGCCCGGGAGCCGAGCTGACCCTGACCGCCCAGCGTGTCCTCACGGCGCCCGCGCAGCGGCTCACCCTGGTTTCGCCCGACCCGGCAGTAACCGCGGTCTTGCGCTTCCGGCGCATGGGCGGGGATCTCGCCACGCGCGGCGCCACCGCGCCGGAATCCCCTCCGGCCGCCTGGAGCCTGACGGTGGTGCTGATTGCCCGTCCCCGTTCCCTCGACTATTCCTATCTGGCCGATGGGCAGCGAGTAGTGGACGGGCGGATCGAGCCGCAGCGCACCTTCCGCATCGACAAGGGCCTGGAGACGGGCCTTGCCCCCGCGGGCGGAGTCGTGGGGGAGATCGTGATCCAGGACGAGGGAGACGCGGAGCTGCGCCTGAAGCGGGACGGGGACAGCCTGCAGCTGAGCGTCGTGCCGCCGGCCTTCGGCGGGGAGCCGAGCGGGACGAAGCGGCCCTGGTACGCCGGCGAACCCCTGCGCTTCCTGGACTACCAGGTGCTTTTCGGCGGATACGCCGCGGCGCTGTTCAAGAACGACTACACGGGCTTCCTGTTTCCGGGCGGAACGCCGGATCACGGCGTCGCGGAGGTCTGGCTGGCCAATCGAGTCGGCCTGCGCGCCGCCGGATTCGTCTTCGAGCACGAGAGTATCGCCGTCGAGCAGCTGGTGGTGACGCAGCAGGCCGCGCGCGGGGAGCATTGGGCCTTGTGGGCCGAAGCGGGTGCTGCCGCCTCCCAGCACAGCCTGGCGCCGGCGCAGGGCGCGGCCAGCACGCGAAGCGTGATCGGCTGGACCGCCGGGGTGACCGGGCACCTGCGCTTCAACGACCTGGGCGCGATGGTGCATTGGGCCGATACCGACGGTCCTTCCATCACCCAAGTCATGGCGGGCTGGCAGGCCACCCGCCGCGTCGGGCTCGCCGTGTCCTGGATTTCTTACCGCACGGCCAGCGCCACCGGCCTGGTCCTCGCGGTCGGATTCTGATCTGCCGGAGTCCGGCTTTGCTGGGGTGCGAAGAGTCCTGCGGGAAGCGGCGTACAGTCAGCTGCTCCGGCCAGGGCGGAAGCTCCGCCAGGCGGGTGCGCCTGGGGGCTGCCCCTGCGCCGCCGGGCCCGCCCCTTCGCTATCGGGACGCGGGTTCCGCCGCCGGAGCGCCGGGCGGCGGACCATCCGGTGCCGGCTGCGCAGGCGAGGGCACCGTAGGCGAAGGCGCAGCAGGCGCGGGCGCTGCGGGCGCTGCGGCTGGAGGCGCCTCCGGGGTGCGGGGCGCGTCTATGGCGCGGGGCGCCTGTTGAGGCATCCCGGGCGGCGGCGCGGCAGGAACGGGCCGCCCCGCAGGGGGCGGCTGGAGCCGCCAGCGCAGGGTGAGGAAGACCTGCAATCCCGGCGCGGGGAAATTGTCCGTCTCCGCATAGATCGCATTGCCGAGATTGCGGGCGTCCAGGGCGGCCTCGAACCCGGCCGGCAGCGGCACGGTCAACCCCCCATCCCAGACCGTGTAGGCCTTGAGCGCCCGTGAGTTCGCCGTGTCCACGAAGCGCTCGCTGGCGGCGCGGGCCTTTAGATATGCGCTCCAGCCTTCGCGGCGCCAGGACAGTTCCGCTGCTAGGCGCTCTTCGGGCACGCCGGGCACCTGGTTGCCGTTGTCGCGCGGATCGAGCGCGTCGTTGTCGAGCAGCACGGCGCGCGTCTGGGTGTAGGCGAGGGAGAGCGTCAGGCCGCGGCTGGGCTTCCAGGCGGCGAGGGCCTCGGTGCCGGTGCTGCGCGTGCGTGTCAGGTTCTCGAAGCGGAACAGGGCCGGGCTCGCCGGATTGGCCAGCAGGACGATGCTGTTGCGGTACTCCTGCTGGAATGCGATCAACTCGCCGTAGAGCCCATCCGGGCGCTCCAGGTAGAAGCCGGCATCGGCGGATTGGGAGGCTTCCGGCTTGAGGGCAGGATTGGCGGCGGAGGTGCCGAGCGTCGAGCCGGGATCGTACAGCTCGTACAGGCTGGGTGGGCGATAGCCGGTGCCCGCGCTCGCCTTCACGCCGAAGGCGATTCCGCCCGCGCCGGAGAGCAGTCCCTCCGTGGCGGCGAGGCGCCAGGTGCCCTGGCCCGCCACGTCGGAGTAGGCGTCGTCGCGCAGACTGGCCTCCAGCGTGCCAGTATCCCCGCGCCGGGTCCACTGGCCGCTGAGCCAGCCCTGGTCGCGCTGGGCGGCGAAGAACTCGTCGCGCAGGCTGAGGTGGCCGGCGCCGGCGCCCAGGCGCACCTGCTGGCCGGACCCGAATGGGAGTGCGGTGGTCGCAGGCGCCGCGCCCGCGGTCGCGGAAGCCGTAGTTGCCGGGGTGGAGTCGCCGGCCTCCTGCCCGGCGGCGGCGGCCCACGGCGTCCACCAGGCTTCCGCGGCGCGGGCTTCCTCGACATGATGGTTTTCAAGCACGCCGCTGCTCACTTGCTCGTTCTCGGTACGGTGCCCGTCCACTTCGGCTGCCGACAGCTGCCAGTCCAGCCGCTGGCCGGCTTCGCCGCCCGCGCCGTCGGAATAGGTGAGGCCGGTGCGGGTGCGCCGCTCGCGCCCGAAGGGCCGCGGGTCCTGGATCCCGCCCAGGCCGTGCCGGTCGAAGTCCTGCCAGTCCAGGGCAATCCGGCGCCGGTCGCCTTGCAGCAGCGCGACGCCGGCGGTCGAGATCTCGGTGTGGTCGCACAGGCGCAGGAAGTATCCGCCGCCCAGGTCCTGCGCGCAGGGGTTGGCGGGGCCGCCGACCCCCTGCGCCGCGTTCGGATCGAAATAGACGTATCGCCCGTCGGACGCGCGGTTGCGGGCCGAGTAGGTCACGGTCGCGCCGCCGACAGGCTCGGCCCCGGAGACGCCCGTGTCCGCGTATCCGCCGCTGCCGACGCCGTGGTCCACGGCCAACTCACGCTGCCGGGGACGGCGGGTGCGAATGACGATGGCGCCCGCAGCGGCGCCGGGGCCGTACAGCCCGCCCGCGGCGCCCCGCACAATCTCGATGGATTCGACGTCCGCCAGGTCGAGCAGCGAAAGATCCACGCCCTGGCGTCCGGTCGCGCGCCCCTGGGCGGGATTGTCCGTCTCGCTGGTCTGGGGGACGCCATCCACGATCACGAGCACCTGGTCGGCCCGGCTGCCGCGCAGGGTGACCTTCGCCGGGGCGAGCGCGTCGCCGCTGCGCGTGACGCTGAGACCGGGCTGGTCCGCGAGCACGTCAGCGACGGTCTTCTCGCTTTCCTGGAATTGCTCCCGCGTGAGGACGATGCGCGTGCCGGCCTGGCTGGATTGGCTGGGCAGGGGCTTTTCCGGGGGCGGGTGTACCACTTCGGTGCCGCCCTCTACGATCACTTTCGGTTCCTCGTCCGCGGCGAAGGCGGGGCCGGCACCCACTCCGGAGAGCGCGGCGGCGAGCAGAAGCCAGGCTGCACCGCGTAGCGGAGACGGCCTGCGTAGCGGAGAGCCGACGCGCAGCGGAGCAGCCCTGCAAAACGGTGAGGCATCGTGCAGCGGCACGCACCCACGCCGCGTGGTGCATCCGCGCAATGTGCCCCGTCCGTGCGGCGCGGCATCCCTACGCAGGGGGGAGGCACGGCGTACGGTGGGGCATGCGGAGGCCCGATGTGCGGGGGCCTGGAGCGCCGTTGCACCGGCCGCGCTCATGGGCGAGTCTCGCACCGGTCCCATGCCGTCACGGCTCGAACTCGATGGTCTTGCGCAGCACGACGCGCACTGGGCGGCCCGCGAGGCGTGGCGGCGTAAAGCGCGCGGAGGCATAGGCCCGTTGCGCGGCGGCCCCGAAGCCCCAGCGGCCCGTCTCGTCCAAGATCCTGACGCGGGCGACGCTGCCGCTCGGCTCGATCTCCACCTCGATGCGGGCCCGCCCTCCCCGGCCTTGGGCCAGTGCGGCGGCCGGGTACGCCGGGTGCACGGCACTGGCCAGGCCGAAGCCGGCGTCCAGGGACTCCGGCCCTACCGTTCCCGCGTTTCCCGCCGCTCCGCCCACGCCTCCGGGGCCGGTTCCTGCGCTCTCCTGCGCCGCGGTGGCCGCTGCATCGGCCGCCTCATGCGCGGCGCTGACGGCAACTGCGCTTCCGCCATCCGCTGCGCCGCCGCCGGCGGGTCGGTCCAGCGCGTGCGCCGGAACGGACGTCGCCGGTGCCGGGTCAGCCCGTGCGGGCAAAGCGGGTGCGGCAGGCGCGGGAGCGGCCAAATTCCGTGCGAATGCCGGCGCGGTCTCGCCCGCGGACGCAGCAGCCGGCAGATGCGCCTCCTGGGGCGCGGAGGGAAGCGCGGCCCGCGGCGCGATGGGCTGCGCAGCCGGCGGAGCCAGGGAAAGGTCAGGCTGCGCCGCGGGCGGCGGCGCCATCTTCTGCGCGGCGGGGCGCGGCTCCGGCATGAGGCTGCGTGCCGCCTCGCTTCCGGCGCCGCCTTGGGTCGTGCTTCGCTCCACGCCCGCGCTCGTCCCACGGGCCGGGGCGCCGCCGCTCCCGGCCGCCGCGCCGGAGCGGGACCCCAGCGGCTGCAGGGCCAGCTCGATGCGCAACGTGGCATGAGGTCCCGGGCCGAGCCGTGGCACGATGACCGTGAGCAGCAGAGGCACTCCCAGGGCCAGCGCCACGCTGATGCCCCAGCGGAGCGGACCAGGGATGCCGGGGCCAGGCAAGCCGAGGCCGGGGCGGCAGGAGCCGAGCAGATTGGCGTCAGGCAGGCCCGCGGCGTTCCATGCGGGATCGTTCATGGCGGTGTGCGGCGGCAGGAGCCCAAGTGCGTTCGGTTCCGCCGCCGCGGGGAACCCGTCCGCCCGCGGCGAAGGCGCCCGCGCGGGGCGCTCCGGCGGCTGCGCGGGCGCACGGTCCTGCGACACGTCGCGCTTTGACACGCCGGCGGCATCGCGGGTAGGCATGGAGTTCATCGTCCAGCCTCCTTGCCGCGATCCCCGTGATGAACCTGCCGGCATTCCTGCGCGAGGGCGGCCCGATCATGCCGCTGATCGTGCTGACGGCACTGACCGGCTACGCGCTGGCCGCCGAGCGGCTGATCGTGTGGCTGGGCTGGCTGCGCCGGGACGGGCCGCTGATGCGGGCGCAGGAGCCCGCCGAACTGCGCGCGGCGCTGGCCGCGGCGCTGGAGCAGGCGCGGCCCACGCCCTTCGCGTGGGTGCTGCGGCACGCGCTGGCCGCCGCGGGGCTGCCCAAGGCGCGGCGCGAGTCGGCCATCCAGGCGCGCCTGCTCGCCTGCATGCCCCAGGTGGGCACGCGCATCGCCACGCTGGGCTGGCTGGGCGGGATCCTGCCGATGCTGGGCCTGATGGGAACGGTATCGGGCATGATCCTCACCTTTCGCAGCCTGGCCGCGACCAGCTCGCGGCAGGTGCTCTCGCTCGGGCTGGCCGAGGCGCTCTACGCGACGCTGGCGGGCCTGCTGGGCGCACTGCCCTTGCTCGCCGCGCACCACCTCCTGACCCGGCTCAAGGCGCGCTGGCTGCTGCACCTGGAGCGCTGCCTGACCGTGCTCGAAGTGGACGCCGCCTCCACCACTGGAGATACGGGCCATGAAGCTTGACAGGTTCCAGGACCCGGACGAGGCGCCGTTCGTGCCCATCGTGGCCCTCGTGGACGTGCTGTTCTTCGTCATCATCTTCCTCGTGCTGGGCGCGAGCTTCCAGGCGGTGGAGACCCAGGATCTGCCCCAGGCGCGCGGGCAGGCCGCCGCCTCGGAAGCGGCCCTCGCCGTCGAGCTGCGCGCGGACGGGCAGCTCGTCCTCGACGGGCAGCCCCTCGCGGCGGACGCCCTCGCGCGGCTCAAGCCCCGCGCGGGAAAAGGCGTGCTGCTGCTGCCCGATCCGCGGGCGGAGGTGGGCAGCCTGCTGCGCTGGGTGGACCTGCTGCAGCGCGCGCTCGGCGTGCCGGTGCGCGTGGGCGTGCGGGCGCAGGAGCCCTGAGGGGGCGCTCGCCGGGAGCGAAGCCGCGCGTGGCTCATCGCAGCACCCAGATCCGGCGCCCGCCCGGCCGGCGG
Source organism: bacterium (assembly GCA_041476685.1). Lineage (GTDB taxonomy): Bacteria > SAR324 > SAR324 > SAR324 > JACQKK01 > JBGPEV01. The sequence continues at coordinate 6,487 of JBGOTW010000091.1, forward strand.
GCGTCGCCCGCCACGGAGCGCGGGGTCTCGGCGAGCGCCAGCCAGCTTCCGTCGGGCGTCATCGCCAGGCCGCCGTAGGTCACCGCCCCGCCCAGCGCAAAGCGGAACGCGACCCGCCCCGCCGCGCGCTCCGCGCCGGGGTCCGTGCGCAGCAGCACCAGGCCCTGGAAGCGGTCCGGCGGCTGGGGCTGCTCCCCGCCCAGGGCCAGCGCGGCCCAGCGGCCCTGCGCGTCGCAGAGCAGGCCCTGCAGGTCGTTGTCCATCCTCCAGATCCACAGCGGCCGGCCCGACCAGTCGAACGCGAAGACGGTATCGCTGCGCGGATGGCTCGCGGCGGACTCTCCCGCCCCGCCGTATTCCTGCGGCGCATAGGTCGGCCCGGTCGCGATGAGCACCTGCCCGGGCGTGGCGGCCAGCGTGCCCTGCGCCGCGGTGAGGGTGACGGTGCCGAGGCGGATCGGCTCGACGAGGGCCTGCTGCCAGGCCGCGCGCCATCCCGCCCCCGTGCGGCGGTAGATCCAGGCCCGCCCGTCCTCGCTTGCCGCGGCGAACGCGTTTCCGCCGGGACGAAAAGCCACGCCGCGCCAGAAGCGGGCCACGGGGTAGGGGGCGAGCGGCGCGACCGGCCCGGCCAGAGTCTCCCGCCCGTCGGCCAGTTCCACCACGCGCAGGCGCGAGCGCGGATCGGTGGCGGGATCCGGCCTGGCGCCCTGGGGCAACTGGGTGGGCAGCACGCCGCGCCCTCCCGCGAAGTCGAACCAGGTGATGAGGGCCGGGAAGGGTGGCCCGGCCGGGTAGCGCCAGCGCTGCCGTCCGCTCGCGCCGTCCAACCGCAGCAGCACCGAGCGCGCGCGCCGCACGCCGCCCTCGTTCCAGCTGCGCGAAAGGGCCGCCAGCACGTCGCCGCCCAGGGCCGCGAGCCGGTAGGCGCCGGGATAGGTCACCCATCCGTAGGGGCCGGCGGGCTCGTCCGGCGGGGACGTGCCGAGCAGGTCCGCCCCATCGAAGGTCCAGAGCGGCTCGGCACCGGCCCGGGGATCGTAGGCGGCCACGCGGCCCTCCGGGCCCTGCTCGCCCGCGTATAGGCGGCGGCCCGCCTCGTCGAAGGCGAGGTGTTTGATGACCCGGCCCGGCCGCTCCACGGACCAGACGATGTCGCCGGCCGCCAGGCTGAACACGGCCAGCCGCCCGCGCTGGCTGCCGGCAGCCAACAGCCGGCCGTCGGGCGAGAAGGCAAGCGCGGTCACCGAGTCGTCCTCCGCCAGCATTGAGCCGGATGGCCATGGCAGGCTGAGCCAAACGAGCGCCTGGGGCGAGGGCGGCGCGGCCGCTTCGGCCCGCTGCTCCGCCCCGTTCGCGCGCCACTGCGCCACGAGCGTGTCGCCGGAGCGCCAGGGGGTTACCAGCACCGCGCCGCGCTCCCCGGGCGGGCGCAGCACCGCCACGGCGCGGCCGTTGACGCGCGCGTCCTGCGGCGCCGCCTGCGCCGGGAGCCACAGACCGTCGCGCACGAAGCGGGGCGCCTCGTCTTCCGCTGCCGCCACGCTGGCCCCGTGGGCCGTGGGGATCAGCATCACGGGCAGGAGCAGCCCGAGCGGCAGCAGCGCATGCAGCGCGCGCAGGCGCAGTCCGGATCTAGACATGGGTCAGCATCCACGCAAGCAGCGGCTCCCAGCCGCGCAGCGACAACACGCCGGCCTGGTGCAGCCGCGTCAGCAACACGGCCCCGGTCAGCGCGGCGAGCAGCCCGGCCATGCTCCAGACCGCGACACGCTCGGCCGGCCGCAGGGGCGGCGGCGCAGGCTCGCCCGCCCGCGTGCCCAGGCCCCGGCTCCACAGGGCGGCCGCCGTCTCGTCGGCGCGGCGCACATGGGCGGCCAGCAGCGGTATCAGCCCGGCGCGCAGAGCGGCCGCGGGTGCCAGGCCCTTGAGCCGCAAGGCGACCCACACCGTGCGCGCCTCGGCGGCGAGCAGAGGCACCTGCCGCACCGCCAGTACCGCGAGCAGCCCGAGCGGCCCCGGCAGGCCGAGCGCGCGCAGACCCCGGGACAGCTCCTCCAGGCCGTAGCGGCCCACCAGGCCCGCCGCGATCAGGAGCAGGGCCAGTCCGCGCAGCGACTGCAGCAGGCCGTAGACGAGCCCCTCGCGATAGACGTAGAGACCCGGCGGATCGCCGAAGGGGAACCCGCCGGGCGGCAGCAGCCGCAGCAACGCCGTGCGCGGCAGGCCCTCGTAGAACAGGCCCTGGGTCGCCATCAGGCTCCAGCTCGTCAGGCCGAGCCCCGCCAGCAGCCAGGGCCAGGCGCGGCGCGGCACCGCGGGCGCCGCCCACGCTCCCGCCAGCGCGGCCAGCAGGGCCAGATTGAGCGGGCGCTCCAGCAGGAAGCCCAGCACGGCCGCCTCGGCGCCGAGCGCGAGCGCCGCCGTGGCGCTGGGCCGCGCAAAGCTCATGGTCCGCGGCAAGCTCATGCGCCACCTCCCGCCAGCGCCGCCCGCGCGGTCTGCGCCGGAGCCGGGAGCGGCGCCTGTCCCGGCGGGTGGGCAACGGTCAGCCTGCCCGCCTCGAGCCGCCAGAGCCCATCCACCCAGGGCCGCACCTGCTCCACGTCATGCGTGGCGATCAGGGCGGCGCGCTGCGGGGCGGCGGCCAGGTGCGCGCGGCACAGTTCGCCCAGCGCCGCCGCCTGCCTCGCATCCTGGCCCGCGAACGGCTCGTCCAGCAGAAGCAGGTCCGGCCCGGCGATGAGCAGCGTGCCGAGCGCAAGGCGCTGCCGCTCGCCCCGGCTCAGCAGGTGGGGGAAGCGCCCGCGGGCTTGGGCGAGCCCGAGCCGCTCCAGCCAGCGCTCGACCGCCGCGGCGATGGCGTCCGGCTTCAGTCCGCGCGCCCGCAGGGGCAGGGCCAGCTCCTCCGCCACGGACTCCGCGCTCAGGATCAGCTCCACCTGCTGGGGCAGCCAGCCGACGCGCCGGCTGCGCTCGGACCACGGCCAGGCCGCCGGGTTCTCCCCGGAGACGCGCACGCTGCCGCCCGTGGGGCGGCGCAATCCGGCGATCAACTGCAGCAGGGTGGACTTGCCCGCGCCGTTCGGTCCGGCCAGCGCGAGCGCCCCTCCGGCCGCCAGGCGCGCGTGCACCCCGCTGAACAGGGGCGCATCCTGGCCCGCATGGCGCCAGGTCAGACCGTCCAGCTCCAGCAGCGCCGGGCCGGCCGGGTCCGTTGCTGCCGCGCCCGCGACGGGCATGGGTCCCGGCCGTGCGAGAACCCCTGCGCCGCGCCGCAGGTATGGGAACGCGGCCGGCGCGCCTTGCCAGGCGATGCGGCCCTCCTCCATCCACAGGGCGCGGGTGGCGATGGGCAGCACCAGGTCGGCCCGGTGCTCGGCCATGAGGACGCCCGCGCCCCCCGCCGCCAGCTCCCGCAACACGTCGCACAGCCGCCCGCGCTGCACGCGATCCAGGTGCGCCAGCGGCTCGTCCAGCAGCAACAGGTTCGGTCCGCCGGCCAGCAGAGCCGCCAGGGCCGTGCGCTGCACTTCGCCCCCGCTGAGCAGGCGCACGGGCCGCTCGGCGAGGGCCAGCAGGTCGAAGCGGGTCAGGGCCGCATCGCGCCGCGCACCGGTATTACGAAGTGCAGCGGCATCGCGCGGTGAATCGGAATTGCCAAGCGCGACGGCATCGCGCGGCGAAACGGAATCGCGCGGCACAATGGGATCAGTGGACGCTGGCGCGCCGCGGGACATGGTGCCGCGAGACACGGTGCCGCGGGCCAAGGCGCCGCTGGATAACTGGCCTGCGGAGCGTCCGCCGGGCGGCTCAGCGTTCGCGGCTGCACCGCCCAGTTCGAGCGCCAGGGTCACTTCTCCGCCCGGCGTCAGCCGCAGCACCTGTAGCGCCGGTTCCTGAAACAGCAAGGCGCAGCGGTGGGCCCACTCCACCTGGGTGCAGGCGCTGCGTGCCACGCCCCGCAAGCGAATGCGCCGCGCATCCACGGACAGCAGGCCCTGGATGGCGCGCAGCAGCGTCGTCTTGCCGCAGCCCGTGGCCCCGGCCAGCAGGACGATCTCGCCCGCGCTCACTTCCAGGCTCACCCCATCCAGCGCCGGCCACTCCGTGTCGGAGTATGCGTACGTCAGGTGCTCCACGCGGAGCAGCGGCACGGACCCGGCCGCATCCCATGCCGCGCGCGCCGGCTTCCCCGGAATCCCGCTTGCCGCGATCGGCTCCTCCGGCAGGGCGGGGCGGCGCACGGCCCGCAACCGGCGCCCGAGGGGCAGGCCGACGGCGAAGCCGCAGGCCGCATAGACCCCGGCGCTCGCGGCCTGAAACACGATGAAGCCCTCGGCGAGGTACTGCCGATAGAGAGCCTGGAGCAGGTGCAAGTCCCAGAACACGATCAGCGCCTCCGCGATACCCGCGCTGAGGGCCGCCACCGCCACGGGCACCGCCGCGCGGCCGGGCGCGCGCTGCCGCGTCAGGCCGCACGCCCACCACGCCGACTCCAGCAGCAGGATCGGGATGCCGGCAAAGAGGACGACGAGCGGGCCGTAGTGGCCGCTCAGGAGCGCCTGTCCCGCCATCCACAGCAGGTAGAACAGCGCATAGGTCCCCGGCCGGGGAATCCAGGCCACCAGCGCGCCCAGCAGCACGAACAGGCCGAGCTTGAAGAGCAGGCCCTCGGCGAGAAACCCGAACGGTCCCAGCAAGACGGCGGACACGGCGGCGAGCGGCAGGGCGGGCAGCGACACCAGCAGCAGGGCGAGGGTGATGGTGAGCGCGATGAGCACCCGGTCGCGCAAGGGGAAAGCCGGCAGCCACGAGCGCGCGCGCAGCACGAGCGCCACAAGGAGCGCCAGGGCCGCGCCCGTCGCCAGCCACAGCGCGAGCCAGCGCCCCAGCGGCGAGGCCTCGATGCGGAACGGCACGCAGGTGGGCACGCCGGCGGCAGCAAGGCCCCATGGCTCGAGCCGGGTGCAGCGCTCGTAGGGCCCGGCTGCAAGTCGCGCGGGATCCGCATAGAAAGGCTGCACCAAGACTGCACGGGCACCCGGCCCGATCCGCGCCAGGGACACGACCGCGGAGACAGCGGACAGCAGCGGCGGCCCGAAGGCGGGCAGCGCATCGTCGCTCGCGCCGCCCAGAGCGGGCCGGTCCGGGCCAAGCCGGCCCGAGTCGGGCCGACCCCCTTCGAGCTCGTCCGGCTGCGGCGCGTGCTGTACCCATGAGCGCACGACCACCACGGCCGCCCCGGGCAGATCGTTGGCCACCTCCAGCCGCACGTGTCCGCGGGGCCGGTACGGATCGGCTGCGGCGGATGCGCCGAATACGCCCCGCCAGCGGCCGGCGAAGGGAGGCTCAAGCACGATCCGCTCGGCGGGAAGATGGGTTGCGACCCGGCCCAGCCCGTCCGCCGGATAACGCGACGCCACGATGCGCAGCCCCGCCGCCCATGCGGTGCGGTCCAACGTTACGACGCGCAGCGACCCCGTCAGCGGCTCCGGCGCTCCGGCGATCTCCCACACGATCGCAGGAGGCGAGCCGGAAGGCACGGAGCGATGGATGCGGAGGGGCCGGGTCAGTTCGGCCGTGGCGCCGGGCAGGTCGAGCCGGAAGGTGGCATGCGACTCGGCCGGCGCGCCGTCCGGTCGCAATGCCGCCGGCAGGCGCAGCGTGACGCGCAGCAGCAGCGGGCCGGGGCTCGCGTTGCGCACGCTCAGCGTCAGCGCACCTTCGCCACCTTCGGGCAACGCCAGGGGCGCCCCGCCCGGCAGTCCGCTGCCGTTCAGACTACTGCCGTGCAGACCATCGTCGTGGGGCGCGCCGTCAGGCAGCGCATCGTCGTGTGGCCCGCTGCCGATCGGCTCGCCGCCGCTTAGCGGAACGTCGTGCAGCGGAACGTCGTGCGGACCGCTGCCTTGAATCGCAGCACCTTGCCGCTCACCGTCCACGTGCACGTCGAGGCCTGTCGGCAACTGAAGCCGCACCTCGACGGGAGGTGGACGGCGTCGCGGCAGCGTGAGGGTGCGTACGGCGGGCCGGCCGTGTTCGCCCGCGCCCTGCAGCAGCCACGCGCCACCGGGCGGCCAGGCGGCCGGAAAGTCGAGCGTGACGGGCGCCCTGGGCGAGACCGCTGCGGCGCCGACAAGCGCGCCGGACGCGTCCAATAGTCGGACCGCGGTGAGACCGTGGCCGGGTGGCAGGGTGACGGAGATGGCGCCGGTGCCGAAGCGCACCCGCGCGGCAGCCAGGTCCGCGTCCGGCGCGAGCGCCGCGGATGGGGCGCGGCAAGCGGCCAGCCCCGCGCCCAACGCCGCCACGAGCAGCAGCCCGGCCAGGCGCCGCAAGGCGGGCCGCGGCGCTGCCGTCCGCACCGAGGCGCGGCGGGCGGACGGGCTGCGCCCTGCCTGCTGTGGCACGCTCGTGAACGCTGGGGACAATGGAGATAGCCCGCCCTGCGCCAACACCCCGTGGCTCCTGGGACTCTTGGGTTGGCTTCAGGCAGGTCTTCCGGCTCCCGGATCCTTCGGCGGCTGTTGGCCTTCCCAGCGGGGCCGCGTCTCCACGACCGTCCGCCAGTGGCTTGCTGGCTCAGCGCCGTACCCGGTTACGGCAGCGGGGGCTGCATCGGCATCTCACCGATTTCCCTTTTCACCCCGCCCGCGTGCAGGCGGCAGGGGACCCGAAGCGACGGCCGGGGCGGCGGAGACTTGTCGCGCCGCGTCCGGCTCCAGGTCTGGGCTATCCGTTCCGGCCGGCGGGTGTCAAGGCGCAAAGGGCGCAGCACTCGGCCCAAGACACGTGTCCCTCGCCAGATGACAGCCTCCGGGTCCTGTGTCATACAAGAAGGTCGGCAGAAGACTGCCTCCGATGCGCCTGCCGGACCCAATGCAGCACCCGAGTGCCATGGACCTGAACCGCCCCGCCCCTTCCCGCCGCTACGACGTGATCGTCATCGGTGCCGGGCACGCCGGCTGCGAAGCCGCGCTGGCCGCCGCCCGCATGGGCTGCGAGACGCTCGTGCTGACGATGAGCATGGATACCATTGCCCACATGCCGTGCAACCCGGCCATCGGCGGGCTGGCCAAGGGCAACCTCGTCAAGGAGATCGACGCCCTGGGCGGGGAGATGGGCAAGGTCGCCGACGCGACCGGCATTCAGTTCCGCGTGCTCAACCGCTCCAAGGGCCCGGCCGTGTGGGGCAGCCGCTGCCAGTCGGACCTGTACCGCTACCGCGCGCGCATGCGCGGCGTGCTGGAGTCCCAGCCGCGCCTGACGGTCAAGCAGGCGACGGTAGAGGACCTGGTGCAGGAGGGTAACCGCATCGCCGCCGTCGTCACCAACGCCGGCGCGAGCTACGCCGCGCGCACGGTCGTCATCACGCCGGGCACGTTCATGAACGGCCTGATCCACATGGGCGCGACGCGGCACGACGCGGC
>JBGOTW010000092.1:0-13858 GCA_041476685.1 bacterium
CGGGCGGCCCGGATCGCCTCGTCCGAGACGTCCACCGCGTAGAGCGGAGCGAACGCATCGAGGGCGCCGGCCAAGCCGCGGCCCAGCCCGCAGGCCGCATCCAGCATGGCGCCGCCCGCGAAGCGCCCCCGCCAGCGCTGCGCCAGGGCGTGGGGCGCGGGGCGCACCGGCACCGCCGCGGCCGTGGAATCCCGGTAGCGGGCGTTCCACTTGCGGCGATCCTCCGCTGCCGGACTCTCGATCATCCAGGCCCGCCCGAAAGGGGTGTGGTAAAGTCGAACCGCGGTCAGGGGAAGGCGGCAGGCGCGGAGCGGCGGGTGCTGCCCGGATACTCCCGCAACCGCTAAACCTGCTACACTGTCCATCCAGTTACACGGCAAAACCAGTTACACGGCGTAAGCCCGTTGCACCGCTGAACCAGTTACACGGCTAAGCCCGTTGCACCGCTGAACCAGTTGCACGGCTAAACCAGTTTCACGGTACGAGCCGCGATCCCCCTTGACGGAAGCCATCGTCCCGACGGGTCGCGAAACCGGGAGCCGCCCGATATGCGGACCGACCCCCAACTTCCCGCGCGCGGCTTGCCCGGCCCGCTCCGCCCCACCCGCGCGCCCCGGCGGCGGACGGGAGCCGGACGGGCTTTCGCCGCAAGCGGCGGGCATCGCGGCTAGGCAAGTGTCGGGAATGGATTCCTCCTCAAACGTGACGCTCATGGAAGACGCGCTCCCCAACGACGCATCCGCCGCCGCATCCGAGCTCCAGGACGTCTCGCAGGACGTCTCGCAGGACGTGTCGCTGCGCCCGCTCACCCTACAACAGTACGTCGGGCAGGTCGAGATCAAGCGCAACCTCAAGGTCTTCATCGAGGCCGCGAAAAAGCGCAATCAGCCGCTGGATCACGTCCTGCTCAGCGGACCCCCGGGACTGGGAAAGACCACCCTCGCCCACATCCTGGCCCGCGAGATGGGGGTCGGGATCCGCAGCACGTCCGGGCCGGTGCTGGAGCGGCAGGGGGACCTGGCCGCCATCCTGACCTCCCTGCAGCCCGCGGAGGTGCTGTTCATCGACGAGATTCACCGCATGAGCCGCGCGGTGGAGGAGGTGCTGTACTCGGCGATGGAGGACTTCAAGCTCGACATCCTGATCGGGCAGGGTCCGATGGCGCGCACGGTCAAGCTGGACGTGCCGCCGTTCACCCTAGTGGGCGCGACGACGCGCACGGGGCTGCTGTCCTCGCCGCTGCGGGACCGCTTCGGCATTCCCTTGCGGCTCGGCTTCTACAGCCCCGCGGAATTGCAGGAGGTGGTACTGCGCGCGGCGCTGCTGCTGGGGATCGGGATCGAGGCCGACGCGGCGCTGGAGCTGGCGCGGCGCTCGCGCGGAACGCCCCGCGTGGCCAACCGCCTGCTGCGGCGCACGCGCGACTTTTCCGAGGGCGGCGGGGTGCGCATCTCGCCGGCCATGGTGCGCGACGCGCTGGATAAGCTGGGCGTGGACCCGTTCGGGCTCGATGGATTCCACCTGGAGATCCTGGCCGTGATCGTGCGCAAGTTCCAGGGCGGGCCGGTCGGCCTGAGCACCCTCACCGCGGCGCTGTCCGAGCCGGGCGACGCCATCGAGGACGTGTACGAGCCGTACCTGATCCAGGAAGGCTTCCTGCAAAAGACGCCGCGCGGCAGGATGGCCACCCCCAAGGCGTTCCGGCACTTGGGCTGCCCCGTGGTGGAAACCGCGCAGCTGAAGCTGGCCGTGGATTGAGCGCACGGGAGGAGCGGCCGCCTGCCGTGCACCGAAGGCCTGTTGCGATCCTAGCGGAGCCAGACATGACCACGTTCGAGTTCCATTCCGGCATGACTTTCGATCAGGTGCGCCAGCTGTTGGCGCGGCTGAACGACCCGGCCAACCGGAACCAGATCGCCCGGCTGATCTGGCAGGACGGCACGGTCAAGGGGCAAAGCGTCCAGTACCTGTACGATCCGATGGCCGATCGCTTCGGGCACCGCATTGACAAGGAATCCATCAGCGTGGAGATCGTCAGCAGCCTGCTGAACGCCATCCCGGTCTTCGTCGAGTTGCATCCGGCGCCGAAGAACTACAAGCCCGAGTGGGGCTCCTCGTCTCCCGAGACAGCGCTGTAGGGGGCGCCCGGCCACCATCCGCATGCGCCGGCCGACCCCCATGGGACGGGCGACGTCCTCTTATCCCGTGCAGTTCCAGCGGCGTCCGCAGCGCCCAGCGGCGTGAGAAACGGTGAATCTTTGCTTGCCTGTGTGTCGTTATTACGGCATAGTTGCAATGGGGCGCGGGGGGGCGGCGGGTCAAGTGCGAAGTCGGGCCGGGCGACAGACGGCGCCCATCGTTTTTTTGCTCGGAAAGTCCCATCCATTCTGATAAGTGACTACCGGGGAGAAAGCCCCTGTTGGCGCTGAGCCCAACGGGGTGGCGGATTACATGACATGACCGGTCCCAGTGCGGCCGGCGCAGGTCCGAATTCCCCGTCCTGGCATGCCGCGCGCCCACGTGCCCTTGAGGCGCCGGGCGCGGGTGAAGGCCTTGGGGCGGGAATCTGAACGTGTGGCACAATCAGCGAGACCCTCATGCCGAACGAATCCATGCCCGCCTACGACCACAATTTCTTCGCCAGGCAGTTGAGTCAGAACGCGACCGTGTACGTCCGGCGGCCGGATGAGGGCGAAGGCGTGCGGCACTGCGGCATCCTGATCGGGAATCAGAGGGACGAGTTCCTGCTGATCGGCGTGTTGGACGGGAGCGCGTTCGGCGCGGGCGACTCGATGATCGTGCGGATGGGACTCGGGCCGCACCTGGTCGGCTTCGAGAGCCGCATCTTCAAGAAGATGGACGATCCGACGCTGTACCTGATCGAGTTTCCCCACAAGATCGCGGCGATGAACTTGCGCAAGGCGCAGCGGCTGCAGGCGTTCTTTCCGGCCGACGTGAAGGTGGAAAAGCCGCCCAGCCGCGACGTCATGCTGCTGCAGACGCGGGTGCTGGACATCAGCGCGGGCGGATGCAGCTTCCGCTCGAAGACGAAGTCGCCGTCCGACGCCGCCGCGCAGATCTCCTTCTCCCTCCCGGGCGAGCGGCACATTCAGTCGCTCAAGGCCTCGGTCATCGACAGCAGCCCGGTCGGGACGGTCTACCACAGCCGCGCCAAGTTCCTCGCGGAGCCGACCAACCTGCCGAACCTCCAGGAGATCGCCAAGTGGGTCTCCGAAGGCCTGAGCTACGCGGCCGGGACCGCCTGAGGCCGGACGCCGCGGCGCTACCCCACGACTAAGCGCAACAGCAGGAACTCCAGGCCCTGGAGCAGCAGGATCGCCACGAGGGGGGACAGGTCGAGTCCGCCCATGTTGGGCAGGAAGGACCGCACCGGCGCCAAGACCGGCTCGGTCAGGTTCCACAGCAGGCGCTGGGCGGGATTCGCGGGATAGGGGCTCACCCAGGACCAGAACGCGCGCACGACGATCAGGACGGTCAGCACCGTCACCGCGTCTTGAATCAGCTCGATCAGCAGGCCCATGGATTTCTCTCGCCTGGCGGGTTGAAGGACGCCGCGGGGGCGGCGGGAGGCTAGGCTGCGCGCGCGCCGAAGATGGCCGTGCCCACGCGCACCAGGGTCGCCCCCTCCTCGATCGCCCATTCGAAGTCCTGGGACATCCCCATCGAAAGCTCGCGGAACTCCGCGCCGGCGCCGCAGGCGCTGCGCAGCCGCTCGAGTAGCTCGCGCAGGCGCGCGAACGCGGCGCGGGTGCGCGCTTCGCCGCCGGCGGGATCCGGAATCGTCATCAGGCCGACGGGCTTCAGCCCCTTGCAGCGCAGCGCCGCGGCGAGCAGGCCCTCCAGGGCGGCCGCGTCCGTGACGCCGGACTTGCTCGCCTCGCCGCTCAGGTTCGCCTGCAGCAGCACCGCGACGGTGCAGGCGGCCGCCTGGGCGTGGCGGTCGAGCGCCTCGGCCAGCCGCACCGAGTCCAGCGAGTGCACCATGCGGAACGCCCCAGGGACCAGCCTGGACTTGTTGCCCTGCAGGTGTCCGACCAGGTGCCAGACCGCGCCCGGCGGGGCGTGGGGGATCTTCTCCAGCGCCTCCTGCACCCGATTCTCCCCGAAGTCCACCTGGCCGGCGGCGAAGGCTTCGGCCACCGCCGCGGCGGGATGGGTCTTGCTGACGGCGATCAGGCGCACGGAGGCGGCCGCACGTCCGGACCGGCACGCGGCCGTGGCGATGCGGGCGCGCACCTGGGCCAGGTTCTCGGCGATGGAGGGCATGAGCGCGGGAGGAGGCGGCCGGCCAGGCGCGCGCCGGCGGGCCTCTATCGCTTCTTCAGGGTGACGATCAGCGAGGTCGGGGTCACGTCGTCGATGTCCAGGGAGAAATTGCCGAACTTGGCTTCGCTGAGGGACTCGGCCACGCGGTCCGCGGTGTCCCGCGTCGTCAGCACAAGCAGGGCGGTGCCCCCGCTGAAGGAACGCTGGGTCACGCCCTTGACGCCGCGCACCTCGTTGCTGAGCGCGCGGCGCAGCGCGGCCAGGTCCCCGTAGCTCGCGCCCTTGACGGTCAGCTCGATGCTGGCCCCCTCGTTCTTGTCCTTGATCCACTGGTAGCTGATCTGCTGGGCGAGCTTCGGCGTGATTTCCGTGGCGACCTTCTGCAGCGCGTTGGTGGTGGCCGTGGCCGCGTCGATGTGCAGGTCGGTGGCCGAGGAGGTCTGCGACGCCATCACCTGGCCGTTGTCCGTCTTCACCACGTCCATGCTCATTTCCGCCTGCACGCGCTGGAAGCGGTTCATCACTTCCTTGCTGCTCGTGTGCACCTCCCCGATCATGACGATCTCGGCCTTTGTGGCCTGGCCGATGGCCACGAACGCGTTCTTGTCGGCGGCCTTCCCCTTGGCGACTTCGGACAGCTGCGTGCGCGTCACGATGCGCGGATCCACGAAGGTGAAGCCCTGGGCGAGCAGGATCTTGCGCACTTCGCGGGCCGCGACCCCCTGGTCCGAGGCGTTGGAAGGGTCGTTGTCGCTCTTGAACTCCTTCACCAGCAGCATCACGCGCGGCTTGCCCACGCGGCGGTACAACTCCTCGAGGGAGTCGTTCATCTGCTTGAGGAAGGCGGCCTTGACGACCTCCGCCTCGATGGTGACCGTGTACAGGTTGTTGGCCGCCCCTTCCTTGACCACCTTGGTGTTGCGCACGTAGCCCTGGGTGCGGCTGAGCACTTCGTCCTTCACCAGGTCGAAGTTCTTCATCTCCGACTCGGACTGGATGAAGACGCCGCTGACCTGCTCGACCGCGTCGCGGCGGGCCGCCTCGATCGCCTCATCCCGGCTGCGGGCCGTGTCGGTGGCATAGAGGTTGGCCGTGCCGGTGGCGGTCACCTTGGTCGCATCCCCCGCCGCGGCCCCGGCCTGATTGGCCGGCGCAAGGGTGGACTGGGCCAGGCTCGCCGTTCCGTTGACGGCGAAGGCCGCGCACAAGCTCGCCGCGCACAGGACGAAACGCAGCATTGCGAATCGAGAGATCACGATGAAGACTCCGGGGGATTCTTGCTTCCAGGTGGGCGCACGCGGGAATCGCGTTAGGGTTGTCGCGAGGGTGCGTCCCATCCCGCATGGGTTTCCGCTCAATGCATTGATATGAGAAACCATGGCACGTGCTCCCGATTTTGCCAATCCCTTGCCCACCCAGAGCCCCGCGCCGGATGGCGCACCGTGAAACGCACCGTGAAGCGCCGCGGGAGCGGCACGTGCAGCGCTGCGGCCTGCGCGGGCTTCCAGCGCTGGCTTCCGGCAGTGGATTCGCTGAGGCGCCTGAGCGCATCCGAGCGCCGCAGCGGGTGGACGGGTCAGGCCGAACCGGATAGAGTGCCCGCGCCGACGCAGAAGGAGTGTCGGCGAACGGGCGCCCTTTGTACGACAATCGCGCGACAATCGCGCGGCAATCGTGCGGCAAGCGTGTGCCAAGCGTTCCCGGGGCGGCGCGTCGCAGGTTGCCCCCCTCGACGCTGGGCTGCCCCCAAGTCCGATCGGAAAGCGCAGGGGAGACCGTGGCCGAAGCAGCGGACAAGAGCGACCAGCAGGTCATCGAGCAGTTCATGGGGAACTGGGCGCCGCTCGCCTCCCTGCCGCAAGGGAGCCGCCGGCGCAACGGAGTGCTGCGGTTCGTGGCCGCGGCGAGCCAGGAGGAGCGCTCCAAGGCGCTGGAAAGCGCCAGCATCCCGTTCAAGCTGAGACGACACTACGAGGCGCTGGGCATCCTGCGCCCGGACCGGCCGTCCGATCCCTTCGGCGAACTGCTCGCCCTGAGCCGGGAGCAGATCGCCGCAGCCATCCGCCAGGGCAAGCCGCAGGATATGCTGGCCCTGCTGCAGCGCGGCTTCGAGTTCGGCCGGCAGCCGGTCCCGCCCCAGACCGAGGCGGCGCGCACGTTCCTGCTGGAGTTCTGGGCGCTGCCGCCGAAGGGTCCCAACATGAAGTATTGCATCTACCCGAACGGCATTCCCTATGGGGGCGGGGGCAAGACCCACGAGGAGATGGCGCGGAAATTCGTCGCCGACGGGCTGGGCAGCGGCAATCCGGTGTGCGGCGGCGTGATCTACCGGACGGACCCCCTCGCCTTCACCTTCGACATCAGCTCGACGGCGTTCCGCACCAGCATGCAGCCCGACGGCGTGCGCCAGGCGATCGTCCGCTGGATTCGCACGACGGGCGGCGACGAGCAGAAAGTCGTGCTGAACCTCCAGCCCTCAGGCCGGTAGCGTCGTCGGCCGGAAGCGCCCGCAAGTCGCGCCTCGAGCCGGTCCGCCCTGGAGCGGGCCTCCGCCGGGCGTGTATCCGCATCCGCTGACCGATGCTCTTGCCGCTTAGCGATGGGACTCCGTGGCGGAACCCGGTGGCGGATTCCCGCGGCGGCGCGCCGTGGCGAAACTCAGTGGTGGAACAGGCGCAGGCCGGAGAACGCCATCACCATGCCGTACTCGTTGCAGGCGCGGATCACCTCCGCGTCCGCCACGCTCCCCCCCGGCTGGACGATGTACGCGACGCCGCGCCGGGCGGCCTGGTCAATGTTGTCCCGGAACGGGAAGAAGGCGTCGGAGGCGAGGCTGACGCCCTTCAGGCCGCGCAGCCAATCGGCCTGCTCTTCCAGGTCGAGCGGGGCGGGCACCTGCGCGAAGTGGGCGGCCCAGGCGGCATGCTCCGGCGGCGTGAAGTCCCCTTCGATCAGGCGCACGCGCGCGTTGGTGCGCTCCACGCGCTTGACCTCGGGGCGGAAGGCGAGCCCCCGCACGCGCGGGTGCTGGCGCAGGAACCACACCTCGGCCTTGCGCCCGGCGAGCCGCGTGCAGTCCACCCGGCTCTGCTGGCCCGCGCCGACGCCGATCATCTGTCCGTCGCAGGCGTAGCCGACCGAGTTGGACTGCGTGTACTTGACCGCGATGGACGCCAGCAGCAGGTCGCGCTCCGCGGCGGGCGGAAGCTCGGTGCGGGCGGTGACCCGCCGGGCCAGGTGCGCGCGCGTGAGGCGGGTGTCGTTGCGGCGCTGGGAGAAGCCCACGCCGAACACCTCCTTGAACTCCTCGGCCGGCGGATCGTAGGCGGGATCCGCCTGCAGCACGACGAAACCGCCGCCCTTCTTCGCCTTCAGGATCTCCAGGGCGCGCCCCTCGAAGCCGGGCGCGATCGCCCCGTCGCTCACTTCCGTCCGCAACAGCTCGGCGCAGCGCTCGTCCACCGGATCGCTGAAGGCGGCAAAGTCGCCGAACGAGCTTTTCGGGTCCGCCCCCCGCGCCCGCACATAGGCCAGCGCCTGGGGCGAGAGCCCCTGCGGGTCCACGCCGTAGACCTCGGCCAGCACCGGGCTCAGCGGCACGGCCAGCGCCGCGCCCGCCGGGCTGACGTGCTTGAAGGAAGCCGCCGCCGGCAGCCCCAGCGCCTCGCGCAGTTCGCGCACGAGCTGCCAGGCGTTGAGCGCGTCGAGCAGGTTGATGTAGCCCGGCGTCCCGTTGAGCACGCGAAAGGGCAGCTCGCGGCCGGCCAGGGAGAAGACGCCGGCCGGCACCTGGTGGGGATTGCAGCCGTACTTCAGCGACAGGCGGGGCTGGTAGGTGCGGGTGACGGTTTCGGCCATGGGGGATCGCATGATGGGGAGGTGCCGCCCGGGCGGCCGGGGCGCACCCGCGGCATGCTAGCTGCCGGCGCAGCGCTTGGTGGCGGCGCGGGATACCGCTTCCACTCCCGCCGCCGCCGTCGCGCTGCCGCGGCGGTCCGCCGACAATAGGGCTCGGCCACTATTGCCGGATTGGCGCGCCGGAACAAGTCGCCTTCAAGCGCCCTTGCGCGTGGCGAATCCACCGCACCTGTCGCAGGACAGGAAACATACGTACGCCTAACTATTCGCCGACGCTCAGGGCTGGCGCGCCCGAACGGGTTTAGGCTTTGGCGTCGCACGACGCCGTCGACGCATCGAACCATTTGGTATAACACGCTTTTGTGCGCTGGGCGTGCCCGCTCCACCCGGCACAGGGGCTGCACGAAGCCGGTCTGGCGTGGTATAAGCAGACACTGTAGGATCGCGTCGCACAACCCCCTGTGTCCCTTCGGGACGGGCCCCCGGCTTTACCGGGCGGATGGCGGTCCATGCGGCAGGGTGGCGTCGGGCAATCATCAGGAGACACCGTATGAGGGAAACGCTTTCGCGCCGTGGGTGGGGCTTCGCCCCGGTCTTCTTCGCCGCAGGCGGGCTGCTGCTGCTCGCGGCGGCCGCCGCGCCGCGCATGGCGGGCGCCCAGGCCGGGCAGTCCGTGGACGTCTCCTGCACCACGCCCAACGATCGCGCGTGCATCGACTGGAACCGGCAGGTGGCCATCGCGGTGGGGATGGGAGTCCCGGCCAGCTTCGCCACGACCGCGGGGCAGAAGAACGTGACGGCCCTGCGCGCCGCCCGGCTCGACGCCGCGCGCAATCTGCTCGAGCTCATCCGGGGGGTCAACATCACGTCCGATTCCTCGCTGCAGCAGGCGATGGTGACCAGCGACCAGGTGCGTACCAGCATCGAGGGCGCACTCAACGGTATCCGCGAAGTCGGCAATCCGAAGTATTTCTCCGACGGCAGCATCCAGGTGCGCCTGGAAGCGAGCTTGCGGCAGGTCATCCCGCCCGAAGTGTACCTGGGACCGCAGGAGGTTTCCGCCCCGAGCGCCCCGTCCGCGCCCTCGAACGTGAGCGGCGGCAGCGTCTACACCGGGCTGATCGTGGACGGCCGCGGCACGGGCGTCACGCCCGCCATGTCCCCCAAGGTGTACGACCCGGAGGGCAAGGAGGTGTACGGCTCGGCCTTTGTCAGCCGCGAGTTCGCCATTGCCCAGGGCATCGTGGGCTACGTGAAGAGCGTGGACCAGGCGCGCGCATCGGACCGGGTCAAGGGCAACCCCGCCTTGGTCAAGGCCGTCTCGGCCAAGGGACCGAGCAAGGCGGATCTGGTGCTCTCGAAGGAGGACGCCGAAACGCTGCGCACGCTGTCCCAGCAACAGACGTTCATGCGCGAGGCGCGCGTGATGATCGTCCTGGATTGACCGGCCGCGTGGCCGCCTTCTCGTCAAGGCGCCATTCCCGTGCGCTCCGCGTCCGGGAGGCCCGTCCTAACCCCGCAGGCCGGCACGGCCTGGTCCACCAGCGCATGAGGAATTCATGGAATCAGCATTCCGGATCGCACACCGCGGGCCCTTCGGGCTCCTCGTCGCGGCGGCCGTCCTGCTCACGGCCATCGCCCTCGCCGGATGCGCCGCGAAGCCGCGCGAGCAGCAGGGCCTGCTCGATACGGCCGACCACCACGCCCTGCGCGGCAACGACCTGATGGACCAGGAGCGCTGGAGCGACGCGGAGAACGAGTTCAACCTCGCGCTCAGCCTGGACAAGAACTACAGTCCGGCCCTCGCGGGCCTCGCGGTGGTCAAGGCGCATGCCGCGGCCCAGACCGGCGTCCCCGCGAAGGACCGGGAGAAGCTGATTGACCAGGCGGACGACCTCGCCTCGCGCGGGCTGAGCAAGGCGCAGGACGACGACCAGAAGCGGGGCGCCCGCGTGGCGCGCATCCGCATGTACACCTACGCCCAGACGCCCGACTCCTGGCTGAAGAAGGCCGAGAGCGACTACGAGTCGGCCGTCGATCTCGACAAGCGCAAGCAGGACGCGGATCCGGACTTCTTCATCGCGCGGGCCTACCGCACCGCCTTCCAGATGCAGAAGTCCCAGGATGCCTACGGGCGCGTGCTGGCGCTGAACAAGGGCCGCACGCAGCAGGCCAATGACGAGTTGGCGCTGGTGCAGAAGATCCTGCGCGCCGCCCCGGGCAGCATGCACGGCAAGCTGATCGCCTTCCAGCCCTCGCTCAGCCGCGCCGACGTGGCGGGCCTGCTGGTGGAGGAGCTGCAGATCTCCAAGCTGTACGAGCGCGGCAACACGCAGCGCTTCGACACCAGCTTCCAGGCGCCCACCCAGGCCGGCGGGCAGATGAAGGTGGACACCATGCAGCGCATGCCGGAAGCCACCGACATCGCCGACCACGCCATGCGGGCGGACATCCAGGAGGTGATGCGGCTGAAGGTGCTGGGCCTGGAGCCGCTGCCGGACCGGCAGTTCCACCCCAACGACAAGATGTCGCGCGCCGAGTTCGCCATGCTGATCGAGGACGTGCTGGCGAAAGTGACGGGCGAGCAGGGGATGAAGACCAAGTTCTTCGGCCAGCGCTCGCCCTTCCCCGACGTGCGGAACGACCTGCCCTACTTCAACGCCGTGGAAACCGCGATCACGCGCAACCTGATGGAGCCGAAGAACCGCATCCAGGGGACGTTCGGCCCCACCGACCCGGTGTCAGGAGCGGACGCGCTGCTGGCGATCCGCGCGATGAAGGACGAGCTGAAGAGCTACATCCGCTAGTTCAGGCCCGGCGCGCGGCGGACTGTCCTGCCGCCGCGTGCCGGCCGATCCTCCAAGCAGGGAACGTTCCCCGGCTTCCCCCATGGCGCGTGCGCTTGCCCCGTTCCGCCGGGTGGACCGTGCTCCCATGAGCGCGCCCGCGTCCGCCCACGGCGTGCCGGCTTCGGCCAGGGTTCGCACGGTGCCGCCGGCCCGCACTGCGCTGACGGCCTGCGCTGGGCCGCCGGCCAGCACTGCGCTGACAGCCCGCACTGCGCTGACGGCCTGCACTGGGCCGCCGGCCAGCACTGCGCTGACAGCCCGCACTGAGCTGACGGCCGCACGGGCGGCGCTGGCGCTGACGATCCTGGCCCTGACGGTGCTGGCGCTGACCCTGGGGCCGTCCCGCGTGCGCGCCCAAACGCTCGAGGCCTCCGGCCAGGCCGACGTGCCCGTGCTCGGCGACAACCTGGATCAGGCGCGCACCCGGGCGATCCGGGAGGCGCAGGTGCAGTCCCTGCAGCAGGCCCTGGCCGGCCTGGTCGCGCCGGAGTGGCGCACGCTGTACGAGCGCGAGCTGCGGCGCCGGATCCTGTCCCGTCTCGACCGCTACCTGAGCGGCTTCCGCACGACCCGCTCCGAGCCCTCCGCGGACCGGACGCGGTACAGCGCCGCCGTCACCGCCCAGTTTTCCCGGGCGCCGCTGGTGGAGGATTTGCGGGACCTGCCGCTCCCCGTGCTGGGCGATCCCAAGCGCACGCTGCGCATCCTCTATGAGCAGGAGGACCCGGTGCTCGGCAACGCCGCGCTCCGCCAGGAGATCCTCGCCCAGCTGCAGCCGCGCCTGGAGCTGCTCAACTTCCAGGTGACGGGCGCGACCGCACTGACGGTCCCGCAAGCCGCCCTGCTGAAGGAGGCGGGCGATACGAAGCGGCGCACCGACCTGCTGGCGCGGCAGAGGGCGGAGGCCGACCTGCTCGTCGCGTTCCGGCTGGGCGCGCTCCAGGCGCCCGCGCCGGCCGCGCGGGACAGCGTGATGGCCGCGACGCTCTATCATGGCGCACAGGGCGGCGTGATGGGCAGTTTCGACGAGCGCGCCGCCGGGCCGAAGGCGGCGCTCCGCCTGCGCGACTTCGTGCTCGCCGACCTGGTGGCCCCGCTCCTGCTCCAGCTTCAGCCGGCGGCCCTGCAGCCGTTCTCGGCCTTCGCCGGCCTGGCGACGCAGCTCGAGCTGCGCGTGACGGGCCTGGTCAGCGTGGCGGAGGAGGAGGGCTTCGGCGCGGCCTTCTTCCGGCGTTCCAGCCCCTTCGCCCCGTTCTACCTCGCGCGCATCGAGCGCGACGCCCTGGTCTACCGGGGCAACATCGCCCTGGACCGGAGGAACCTGGAGCGGGACCTCAAGGGACGCGCCTTCGGCGATTACGTTGTGCGCAACGTGAACTGGCTCGACACGGCGCTGGAGGTCGAGGTGCAGGCCACGGCCCGGCCGTCGCATCACGAGCTGGACCTGTTTCCCCCCGAGGGCCGGTCGGCCAGCGTGCAGGATACGCTGCAGGCGTTCCTGATCCGCGGCAGCGCGCCGGAGCTGACCGATCCCCTCTACGCGGAACACGAAGACAACGGCTGGCTGGACCGCGCCAATGCCCTGGCGTTCAACGTGCCCATCTACGGACTGGTGGACGCGCGGGCCGACGCGGACTTCTACGTCGCCGAGGAGCTGGCGGAGGGGGAATCGATTGAGATCGTCTGGGCGCGGCTGGAACGCACGAACCTGATGCCGGTGCTGCGCCTGTACGACGACCAGGGCCGGCAATTGCGCACGATCGTGCCCCGGCTCTACACGCGCTTCACGTACAAGGTGCCCGCAGGCCAGCACGGCTTCTATCTGGAGGTGGCCGACCGCTTCGGCTTCATTCACGGGGAGTCGGGCGGCTACCTGAAGTTCCCCTACCTGCTCCTCGTGCGGCGGCAATCCGCGCTCTAGCGGCTGCGTTCCCCGCCGCTTCCCGCGCCGCACGCGTCTTGACGCAGGGCGGAGACGCGGCCATGCCGCGCGCATCCTGCGGCGGGGCGGAGAGCCGGCCGCGCGCCTGTATCGCTTCGGCGATCACGGCCGCGACGAGTTCGCCCGCGGACGGCTCGCGCGTCGGCCGCGCACCGCGGTCCGTGGGTGGCGGCAGCCCGCCGGCCGGCCTCACGCCCGCTCGACCAGCCCGCTGGGCGTGGGGAAGCGCAGGCACAGCTCGCGCACGTCCTGGCGCAGCCGCGTCAGGTCCGCGCTGGGACCGCAGGCCTGCACGATCCATTCGGCGATCCGCAGCATCTCCGGCTCGCGCATGCCGCGCGTCGTGGCGCAGGGCGTCCCGAGCCGCACGCCCGACGCCTGGAACGGCGGCAGCGGATCGTCGGGAATGGCGTTCTTGTTGAGCGTGATGCCCGCGCGCTCCAGGAGCTCCTGCACGTCCTTCCCGCTCTTGCCGAAGGAGCGCATGGTGTCCACCAGCATGAGATGGTTGTCGGTGCCGTTGCTGATCAGCTTGCACTTGCGCTCGATCAGCGCCCCGGCGAGGGCCTTCGCGTTCTTGAGCACCTGCTGCGCATAGGCGCGGAACGCGGGGCTCGCCGCCTCCTTCAGCGCGACGGCGATGGCGGCGATCTGGTGCATGTGCGGCCCGCCCTGCAGGCCGGGGAAGACGGCCCGGTCAATCAGCGTCGGCAGGTTCTCCAGCGTCCGCTCCGGCGCCCGCAGCGGGTTGCCGGCCTTGCCCCGGCTGAGGATCAGCGCCCCGCGCGGCCCGCGCAGGGTCTTGTGGGTCGTCGTCGTCATGACGTGGAAGCCGTGCTCGAAGGGATTGGCGAGCGCCTTGCCCGCGATCAGCCCGGCGATGTGGGCCATGTCGGCCATCGCCATCGCCCCGACCTTCTCC
>JBGOTW010000093.1:0-13821 GCA_041476685.1 bacterium
CCCGCTCGCCCGCCTTGACGGCGCGCAGGTAGTAGCCGATGCGCGTGCGCTCGAGGCGCCAGGTCACCGCCAGCAGCACGGCCAGCACCCCCAGGAACAGGTAGTAGTACGGCAGGACGCCGCGGAAGGCGAAGTCCCACACCGTGCGCGAGACGGCCGGGCCGCGCAGCCCGATCGCCGCCCCCACGAACTCCCAGTTCGAGATCACGATCCGGATCAGCTCCGCCACGCCGATCGTCGCCATGCTGAAGTAGTGGCCGTGCAGGCGCAAGGTCGGGGTGCCGACCAGCACGGCCAGCCCCAGCGCGACCAGCACGCCCAGCGGGACGCCCAGCGTCGGCGGAAGCTGCCACTGGCTGTAGAGCAGGAGCGGCAGGTAGGCGCCCGCCCCGAAGAACATGCTGTGGCCGACCGACACCTGCCCGGCGTAGCCGCCCACGATGTTCCAGGCGGAAGCCGAGATCGCGGAGAGCAGCACCAGCCCGCCCACGCGCGCGTAGTAGGCGTTGTTGACGGCGAGGGGAAAGGCGAGCAGGACCGCCCCCAGCGCCGCCAGGAATCCCCAGCGCAGCACGCGCGCGGCCGCCGGGGTCATCTAGAGCCTCCCGAACAGGCCCTGCGGCCTGATCCAGAGCACCAGCACGAAGATGGCGTAGACGACGATGTCCTTGTAGATCGGCCCGAGCGTGTACGCCGACACCGACTGCACCACGCCGATGCCCAGTCCGGCGGCCAGGGCGCCCGGCACGCTGCCGAATCCGCCCAGGCACACGACGACGAAGGCGGTCAGGGCGAGGGATTCCCCCACGATGGGCGAGATGTAATAGAACGTGGCGATCAGGGCGCCGGCGATGCCCGCGTTGGCCGCGCCCAGGCCCCAGGCGAGGGCCTGCATGCGGTCCGGCCGGATCCCCATCAGCATGGCGGCGTTGCGGTCCTCGGCGACGGCCAGCATCTGGCTGCCGATGGACGTGCGCGTCAGCATCAGGTGCATGCCCAGCGTCAGCAGGAACGCGACGCTGCCGGCGGCGAGCTGCGGCACGCTGAGGCGGATCACGTCCACCTCGACCGTGCCCCCGACGAGCGTATCGGGCAGCGTGCGGAAGTCCGCCGAGAACGCCCAGAACGCCGCGTAGCGGACGAACAGGGCGAGCCCGAAGGTGGAGAGGATCTGCCCCAGCATCGGCCCGCGCAGGACGTTGCGGATCAGGCCCCAATAGACCGCGATGCCGACGAGGAACAGCAGCAGGGCCGCCAGGGGCGTGAAGACCCACACCCCGCCGTGCATCAGCGTGTACACCCAGAACGCTGTGTACATGCCGATCATCACGAATTCGCCGTGGGCGAAGTTGATGACGTTCATCATCCCCCAGATCAGCGTCAGTCCGGAGGAGAAGAGCGCGTACACCGCCCCGAGCAGCACTCCGCCCATGACCACCTGGATCAGGACCATGGGCGCATCACCCGCTCAAGGGGCCCCAACAGGCCGGTTATCGGGCACCTACCAGCCCTTGAAGTAGTGGTCGAGCTTGACCTCCGCCAGCGAGTACGGCCAGACGGCGAGATAGCGGTCCCCGACGAGCTGCGTGACGTAGGAATAGGCGTCCACGTTCTGGCCGGTCGCGTCGAATTTCACGCCCCGATAGCCCAGCATGACCTGGTGCGGCCCGAGATGGGTCTCCCGCAGGGCCTTCTTGATGGCTTCCGGCTCGGTAGAGCCGGCCCGGTTGATGGCGTCGCACAGCACCAGGAAGCCCTGGATGCTGCGCCCGGTCGGATCGTCGATGTCGTTCCCGGTCTTGGCCTTGTACATCTGGTTGATCTTGAAGGTCGTGCTGCCGGGCGCGCCGATCTTGAACGCGCTGCGGTTGAACAGGCCCTGGGACAAGTTCCCGACGGTCTTGACGAACGAGGGGTCGGAGAAGCCCGCGTCGTCGCCGATGACGAATCCCGGGCGGTAGTTCAGGTTGTGCAGGGTCTTCATGTAGAGGATGGCGTCATTCGTGTAGGTGATGAAGATGACGGCGTCCGCGTTCTTCTCCTTGAGCTGAAGCACCTGCGGCTGCACGTCCGTCGTATTGGCGCTGTACGGGATGACGGTGACGACGTCGAAGCCCGCTTCCTTGAACCCGTCCGCCACGAACTTCGCCACGGACGTGCCGTAGTCGGTGTTCTCGTTGACGATGGCCACGGTGTGCACGGGGCGGGTCTTCTTGACCTCGTTCAGGAACGCGGCATACATGCGCGCCAGGTCCTGGGCGTTCGGCGTGACGCGGAACGTGCCGGTGAAGCCCCGGCTGGTGACGCCCATCGCGACGGAATCGCCGATGACGAAGGGGATGCCGTTGCGTTCCGCCTCGGCCGTGGCCGACATGGCGACGGAGGAGTGATAGACGCCGAACATGGCGACCACTTTCTCCTGCGTGATCAGGCGCACGGTTTCGCTCGCGCCCACCGAAGGATTACCCTGGTGGTCCGAGAAGATGGGCTCGACTTTCGCGCCCTTGAGATTCGGCAAGCCGGACCCGGCGGCGAGCGGGATATCGCTCAGTTCCGCATGGGCGTTGTTGATGATCTCCGTCGCCAGTTCGACCCCCGCCTTCGAGGCCTTGCCGGCGCCGGCGGCATTGCCGCTCAAGGGGTAGATCACCCCGATCTTGACCGTGTTCTGCGCCGACGCCGCGGCCGGATGCAGCAGCATGGCCGCGCCGACCAGCAGGCCGGCCGCGCAGCCGGCCGCCACACTTCCCGCGTTCCTGTTCATCGCGCTCTCCTCTCGCACTGGTTCTCTTGCCGCCGGGGCCACGGCCGGGAGATCGGCTCGACCCCGGCGGCCGATACCGCGCCTGTCGTTGCCCGATATTTCGCGCTGCCCGATACGTCGCGCTGAGCCATTCCCCATCGGAACCAAAGCAGGACCCGACCGGCCCGTCAAGCGGGATGTCGCCCGGACCCACACTAGGCGAACCGGGGCGGGCGCTTGGCGATGAAGGCAGCCACGCCCTCCGCGAAATCCGGCGTCGCGCCCAGCCGCGCCGCTTCCTCCATCTCGACCGCGAGACCGGCCGCAAAGGGCAGTGCGCCGCCCTCGGTGATGCAGCGGCGGATGGCCGCCAGGGCTTCGGCGGGCTTGCGCGCCAGCGCGGCCGCGTAGGCCTGCACGTGCGCCTTGAGCTGATCCGGTCGCACCAGTTCGTCCACCAGCCCCAGGGCGAGCGCCTCCTGCGCCGAGACCAGCCCCCCGTCATAGAGGAAGCGCAGGGCGCGGGGCCGGCCGAGCAGCCGCGCCAGGCCCTGCGTGCCCCCGACCGGCGGAATGAAGGCGATGTTGATCTCGGGCTGGCCGAGCCGGGCGTCGTCCGCGCAGAAGCGCACGTCGCAGTGCAGCACCATCTCCAGGCCTCCGCCGACCGCCGTGCCGTGGATCGCCGCCAGCAGCGGCTTGCGCGAGCCGCGCAGGCGTCCCACCAGGCCGTGGCAGAGGCTTACCCAGTCGGCCATTTGCTCCGCGGACATGCCCTGGAACACCTGCAAGTCCGCCCCGGCGCTGAAGAACCGCTCCACCTGGCTCGAAAACACGACGACCCGCACGGCGGGATCGTCCAGCAGCGTCTGCAGCGCCCTCCCGACTTCCACGACCATTTCGCGGTTGAATGCGTTGATCGGCGGACGACGGTACGCGAGCCACCCCACCCGATCCTCGACGCTCAGGACAATGTGCCGCAAAGCCGGGGCCTGTTGGACCATGACGCCTCCTCGTGCGGTGTATGCGCGGCCCGCAGCGAATGACGCGGGCGGCCACGTCGCTTGCGCGATGTCCGGAGGACGCCCGACGGCGCAAGGGCAGCCCTCCCGGCAGCGATCCGGACAGACACGTCACTTCGTCCGCCCGTCGCTTGTCAAGGCGCCGCCGCGCCTGCTAGATGAGCCTGCTGGATAAGGCGGTGCGCCGCGCGGCCGCCGGCCGGAGCTTTGCCCGTCGCCGGGAGCGCGGCCCATGGCCGGCCCGCTGACGAGCCGCGGCGCCTTGCCGGCCGTCCGCGGATTTCCTCCCCCTCTTGCACCGCAACTCCCTGGACCCGAACGCCATGGCGAAGCAGTTGGCCCGGCTGGCGGTGGACATCGGCGGAACGTTCACCGACGTGGCGCTCGAGCAGGGTGCGCGCCGCACCACCGCCAAGGTGCTGACGACCTCGCGCGCGCCGGACGAGGGCGTGATGGAGGCGATCCGCGCGGCCCTGGCCGAGGCGAGGCTCGCCCCGGACGCGCTCGACGTCATCATCCACGGCACGACGCTGGCGACCAACGCGATCATCGAGCGCAAGGGCGCGCGCACCGCGCTCGTCACCACGGAGGGCTTCCGCGACTCGGTGGAAATGGCCTATGAGAACCGTTTCGAGCAGTACGACGTCTACATCGAGAAGCCGCCGCCGCTCGTGCCGCGCTACCTGCGCCTGGGCGTGCCCGAGCGCGTCAACGCGCGGGGCGAGGTGCTGCGCCCGCTGGACGAGGGGGCCGTGACGGCGCTGGCGCAGGAGCTGAAGCGCCGGCAGGTCGAGAGCGTCGCCATCGGCCTGATCCACAGCTACGCGAACCCCGCCCACGAGCGCCGCGTGCGCGAGCTGCTGGCGCCCGCCCTGCCGGGCGTGGCGTTCACGCTCTCCAGCGAGGTCTGCCCGGAGGTGCGCGAGTACGACCGGCTGTCCACGGCGAGCGCCAACGCCTACGTGCAGCCGCTCGTGGCCGGCTACCTGACGCGGCTGGACGCGTCCCTGCGGGCCTTCGGCGTGCGCTGCCCGCTGATGATGATGACCTCCGGGGGCGGCCTGACGACGCTGGCGCACGCGGTGCGCTTCCCGATCCGCCTGGTGGAGTCCGGCCCGGCGGGCGGCGCGATCCTCGCCTCCCACATCGCCGCCGAGTGCGGCCTGGCGCGCCTGCTGTCCTTCGACATGGGCGGCACCACGGCGAAGATCTGCCTGATCGACGACGGCACGCCCCAGACTTCCCGCAGCTTCGAGGTGGCGCGGCAGTACCGCTTCCTCAAGGGCAGCGGCCTGCCCCTGCGCATTCCGGTGATCGAGATGGTGGAGATCGGGGCGGGCGGCGGCTCGATCGCCCAGGTGGACGCCCTGCGGCGCATCGCCGTGGGTCCGGACAGCGCGGGCGCCGACCCCGGCCCGGCCTGCTACGGGCGCGGCGGCGCGCTACCCACTGTCACCGATGCGGACGTCGTGCTGGGCCGGATCGCACCGGAGCACTTCGCCGGCGGACGGATTCCGCTCGCGCCCGACCGCGCCGAGGCGGCCCTGGTGGAGGGCGTGGGCACGCCGCTGGGCCTTGGGCCCAGGCTCGCCGCCTTCGGGGTGAGCGAGGTCGTCGAGGAGAACATGGCGAATGCCGCGCGCGTGCACGCGGTGGAGCGGGGTAAGACTCTGGGCGAGCGCACCATGATCGCCTTCGGGGGCGCCGCGCCCCTGCACGCCGCGCGGCTCGCCGAGAAGCTGGGCATGCGCCGCCTGATCGTCCCCACCGGCGCCGGCGTCGGTTCGGCGCTGGGCTTCCTGCGCGCGCCGATCGCCTACGAGGTGGTGCGCAGCCGGCACATGCGCCTGGCCGCCTACGACGCCCGGGCCGTGGCGGACGTGCTGCGCGAGATGCGCGCGGAGGCCCACGCCGTCGTGCGCCAGGCGGCCCCGGACGGGGAGTTCGGCGAGACCGCCACAGTAGACATGCGCTACATCGGCCAGGGGCACGAGGTGGTCGTGACGCTGCCGCCGGCGGCCCTGGACTCGGGCGGGCGGGAGGCGCTCGCCGCCGCGTTCGCGCGCACCTATTCCGTGCTCTACGGCCGCGTCATCCCGGGCCTGGACGTGGAGATCCTCACCTGGACCCTGCTCGTCGCCGAGCGCAAGCCGCCCCCGGCCCGGGTCGCGGAGGTGTCCGCCAGCCATCCCGCCCGGTCCGCGGGGCGGCGGCGCCTGTTCGATCCGGCCAGCGGCGACTACGCCGACGTGGCGGTGTATGATCGCGGCGAGCTTGCCCCCGGAGCGCGGCTGTCCGGTCCGGCCGTTATCGTCGAGGACGAGACCACCACCGTGGTGGCGGCCGGCTTCGACGCCGCCGTCAACGCCCTCGGCTACATCGTCATGGAGCAGCGCGCGGAACCCCGCGGGAGCGCGGGTCATGAAGAGCACACCGACTTGAAGAGCACGCCGTCATGAAGACACCGGTTCAACTGCTCGGGGCGCAGAGCGAAGCTCCGCTGCTGGAAATCCAGCGCCAGATCATGTGGAACCGCCTCCTCGCCGTGGTCGAGGAGCAGTCGCAGACGCTCGTCCGCACCGGCTTCTCCACCTCCACGCGCGAGGCGGGCGACGTGTCGGCCGGCGTGTTCGACCTGGACGGGCGCATGCTGGCCCAGGCCATCACCGGCACGCCCGGACACGTCAACTCGATGGCCCTGTCGGTGCACCACTTCCTGAGGAAGTTCCCCCGCGAGACGATGCGGGAGGGGGACGTGTACGCCACCAACGATCCGTGGCTGGCGACCGGGCACCTGAACGACTTCACCGTCGTCACGCCCACGTTCCGCCGGGGCGAGCTGGTGGCGCTGTTCGCGTCCACCTGCCACGTGGTGGACATCGGCGGGAACGGCGTGCCCACCGACGGGCGGGACGTCTTTCAGGAGGGGCTCAACATCCCGATCCTGCGGCTGGCCGAGGGCGGCCGGATGAAGGAGGACATCCTGGACATCGTGCGGGCCAACGTGCGCGAGCCGGTGCAGGTGGTGGGGGACCTCTATTCCCTGGCCGCGTGCAACGACACGGGCAGCGCGCGGCTGGTGGAGATGATGGACGAGTTCAAGCTCGCCGGGCTGGACGAGCTGGGCGAGACCATCGTGGAGCGCTCGCGCGCGGGCATGCTGGCCGAGATCCGCAAGCTCCGCCCGGGCGTGTACCGGAACGCCATGCGCATCGACGGCTTCGAGCATCCGATCGACCTCGTCGCCGCCATGACCGTCGGCGCGTCGGGCATCGACGTGGACATGACGGGCACCTCGGGCATCTCCGGCTACGGCATCAACGTGCCGCACGCGTACTGCAAGGCCTACGCGTCCTTCGGCATCAAGTGCATCGTCGCGCCGCAGGTGCCGAACAACACCGGCTCGCTGGAGACCCTGCGCGTCACGGCGCCGGAGCACACGGTGCTCAACGCCCTGCCGCCCGCCGCCGTGGCCGCGCGGCACGTCGTGGGGCAGATGCTGCCCGACGTCATGTTCGGCTGCCTGGAGCAGGCGCTCGACGGCGGCGTGCCCGCCGAGGGCACCTCGTGCCTGTGGAACCTGAGCCTGTTCGGCGGCAGCGGGCGCGTGGACGGCGACCCGGTCGCGCTGGCCAAGGCGACGGCGTTCAACGTGATCAGCTTCAACACCGGCGGCACGGGCGCGCGGCCCACCAAGGACGGTCTGTCTGCGACGGCCTTCCCCAGCGGCGTGCGCAACGTGCCGATCGAGATCACGGAGATGATCTCGCCCGTGGTGTTCTGGCGCAAGGAGTACCGGCGGGATTCCGGCGGCGCGGGGCGGCAGCGGGGCGGGCTGGGCCAGGTGATGGAGATGGGGATCAGCGAGGACGTGCCCTTCGCCGTGGGCGCCATGTTCGACCGCGTGGAGTACGCCGCGCGGGGCCGCGCGGGCGGGAAGCCCGGCGCGCTCGGCATCGTGCGGCTCGGCAGCGGCAAGCTGCTGAAGGCCAAGGGCCGCCAGACCATCCCGGCGGGGGACCGGCTCGTGCTGGAGATGCCCGGCGGCGGCGGCCACGGCGATCCCTTCGCCCGGCCCGCGGCGCTCGTCGCCGACGACGTGCGCAACGGCTTCGTGTCGGCGGAGCGCGCCCGGACGGACTACGGCGTCGCGCTCGGCGCCGACGGCGAGCCGGACCTGGCGGCCACGGAGCGGCTCAGGGAGCGGCCCGGGGCCCAGCCCGGTGACCGGCCCGGGGCCCAGCCCGGGCTCCAGAGCGGCGTGGCGAAGAAGGACTGAAGCAGAGCGGCAGCTCTCCGCCGCTCACTGTGGGTGAGGCCGCACCTCCGCGTGCGCGCACGTCTTGCCGAGCCTACCGGCTCCGGCTCCGTCTACTTCCCGCGATTGACTTTCCGCGCCGTTCGGCCATACTTCCTCTCTTACGGTTACGGACTGAAACCTCAACCCTTTCGCCCCTCCTGACGTCCGCGCGATTTCCGCGCAACACCCGCACGCACGTTCGAGGGCGCAAGACCCCGCCGCCTGTCAAGGCCGGGACGACCCCCAGGAATCCACATGACCTCAGAAGACACCGCTGCCAAGACCGCGACCCCCGTCACGCCCACCGTGTTCGAGGACGTGGACGTCGATTTCGGCACGATGTTCGAGAGCAGCGTCCAGAGCTTCAAGGAGCACCAGATCGTCAAGGGCAAGGTGATCGGAATCCTGAAGGATTTCGTCACCGTGGACATCGGCTACAAGTCCGAGGGGCAGATTCCCATCGGCGAGTTCCTCGACGAGGCGGGCCAGCCGAAGGTGCAGATCGGCGACGAGGTGGAGGTGTTCCTGGAGGCGGTCGAGGATGCGGACGGGGTCGTCGTCCTGTCGAAGGAGAAGGCGGAGAAGCTGCGCATCTGGGAAGAGGTGGGGCGCGTCTTCGAGAGCAGCGGCACCGTGCTGGGCATCATTTCCTCGCGCGTGAAGGGCGGGCTGTCGGTGGACATCGGGATCAAGGCCTTCCTGCCCGGCTCGCAGGTGGACCTGCGGCCGGTGCGCAACCTCGACAAGCTGATCGGGGAGCGCTTCGAATTCAAGATCCTCAAGTTCAACCAGAAGCGCGGCAACATCGTCCTCTCCCGCCGCGCGCTGCTGGAAGTGGACCGGGAGGCGCGCCGCAAGAAGACCCTCGCCGTGCTCAAGGAGGGCGCCCTCATCAAGGGCTTCGTCAAGAACATCACCGACTACGGCGTGTTCATCGACCTGGGCGGCGTGGACGGCCTGCTGCACATCACCGACATGACCTGGGGCCGCATCGTCCATCCCTCCGAGATGTTCAACATCGGGGACGAGGTGGAGGTGATGGTGCTCA
Source organism: bacterium (assembly GCA_041476685.1). Classification (GTDB taxonomy): domain Bacteria; phylum SAR324; class SAR324; order SAR324; family JACQKK01; genus JBGPEV01. The sequence goes on from JBGOTW010000093.1 coordinate 9,114, forward strand.
AGTTCGACGCGAAGGAGGAGAAGGTCTCCCTCGGATTGAAGCTGAAGCTGGCCAATCCCTGGGACGCGGTGAAGAACAAGTACCCGGCCGGCACCCGCATCTCCGGCAAGATCGTCAGCCTCACCGACTACGGCGCCTTCATCGAGCTGGAACCGGGCGTGGAGGGACTGATCCACGTCTCCGAGATGTCGTGGACCCGCAAGATCCGCCATCCCTCCAAGCTGCTCACGCTCGGCCAGCAGATCGAGGCGATCGTCAAGGACCTCGATACCGACCGCAAGCGCATCTCGCTCTCCATCAAGGCCGCCGAGCCGAACCCGTGGGAGACGATCCACCTGCGCTACCCGATCGCCAGCATCGTCAGCGGCAAGGTGCGCAACATCACCGACTTCGGGATCTTCGTGGGCCTCGAGGAGGGCATCGACGGGCTCGTGCACGTCTCCGACCTGTCGTGGAGCCAGCGCCAGCGCAAGCCGTCCTCCTTCGCGAAGAAGGGCGACGAGATCCAGGTCAAGATCCTCCACATCGACCCGGAGAAGGAGCGCCTCTCCCTGGGCATCAAGCAGCTCACGGAGGACCCCTGGAAGCACCTGGAGGACAAGATCCATCTCAACGACGAGGTGGAAGGCCGCATCGTCAACGTCACCGACTTCGGCGTGTTCGTCGAGGTGATGGACGGGGTCGAGGGCCTGGTGCACATCTCCGAGATCGACCCGGACGTGCCGAAGGACAAGCTGCCGGACTTCTACCGCGTCAATTCGCTGATCCGCGCCAAGGTGCTGAAGATCGACGTGGACGAGCGCCGCCTGGGCCTGGGCATCCTGGGCATCATCGAGCAGGCGCCCGCGCCGTCCGAGCAGGAAGCGCTCAAGGGCGCCCTGCAGGAAGAAGGCGGCCCGGCTCCCGAAGCCAAGCCCGTTCCCGAAGCGCAAGCGGAGGGCGAGCCTGTCGCGGCGAAGGAATAGGCCGCCGGCGTCCGGCCTCGTCGCCCGCCCTCCCCCGGGCGGGTTTCCGCTTGGCGCCTCATCCGGATCGTGGAGCGCCCCTGCCCTCAGGCCTGCCCTGAGCCCCGCCCTCCCACCCGGCGTAGCGTCGCCGGAGCGGGCGGTGGGCTTCCCCCGCCGCGGCAGTATTGCGCATGGCCCTCCCATTGACTTCCATTGACCCTGTCGCCATGGCTGCGCAGACCTACGGCGTCCTGGAAGCCGTGCTGCCCGAGGCGTCCGCCGAGCTGTGGGATTTGTGGTGCACCGAATTGGGGGCGAGCGGCTCGGAGTGGCTCGCTGCCGCGCCGCCGGATGCCGCGCCGGCGTGGGCCCGGGCGGAGCCGCCCGCCGCCGTTCCTGAGCAGCGGGACCGCGTGCCGCCGGACAGCGTGCCGGGCGGGTCCGCTTCCAGCGTGCGCGTGCGGCACTTCTTCACGCGGCCGCCTGCCGGAGATGTGCAGGCGTGGCTGGACGGCTTCCGGGCGCGCTTTCCGGACGTCCCCGGCCCGGCCCGCGTGAGCTGGAGCCTGCGGCCGGTGGAAGCCTGGGACACCGAGTGGCGGCGGCATTTTTCCGCACTTGCGGTGGGCGAGCGACTGCTGATCTGCCCGCCCTGGCAGGAGGAAGGAGCGGACGCGGGCGGCTCGGACGACGCGGCGGGCCGGGCCGGGCGGCTCAGGATCGTCATCGAGCCCGGCCAGGGGTTCGGCACGGGCCGCCATGCTTCCACGGCCCTGGCCCTCACGCTGCTGGAGCGTGCGCTGGGCTGGGCTACGAGAGACGGAGCTGCGAGGGGCGGTGCTGCAAGCGGCGGGGACGCGCTGGGCGGGGCTGCAAGGGGCCGTGCGCCGCGGCGGCGCTTCCCCGAGCGCATGCTCGATGTCGGCACGGGCTCGGGCATTCTGCTGATCGCGGCGCGGCTGCTGGGCGTGCGGGAAGGCTGGGCCCTGGACGTGGACGCGCGGGTCGGCGCGGAAGTGCGGCGCAACCTGGCGCTCAGCGGTCTTGGCGACGCCGCACGTCCCGGCGAGGCCGTCCGCCTCGTGATCGGCACGCCCGCGGCGTTGCGGGGGGACTTCCCCCTCGTCGTGGCCAACATCAGCGCCCCCGTGCTGACCTCCCTCGCGGCGGACCTGCGCCGCTTGACATCACCGGGGGGAGACCTGATCTTAAGCGGCATGCTCGTCCCGGAGGTCGAGCCGGTGTTGCAGGCCGGCTTCGGTGCCGGGTGGGCGCGCGTCTCCCGCGCCGAGGCCGACGGCTGGGCCGCCGTCTGGCTGACCCGTCGCGCATCCGGACCCTCTGCCGCACCGCCCGCCGCACCGTCGGCCGCCATCCAAGACCGCCCATGAGCCGCCAGCCGCCCACGACCGTCAGCTTCGAGCAGGCCCTCAAGAAGCTCGAGGAAGCCGTCCACAAGCTGGAAGACGGCTCGCTGGGGCTGGACGACGCGCTCAAGACGTTCGAGCAGGGCATCCAGTGGAGCCGCCAGTGCCATCAGCGGCTGGTGGAGGCGGAGAAGAAGGTCGAGATCCTGCTGAAGAACGAGAAGGAAGCCTTGACCCAGGTCGCCTTCGACCTGGACGAGGGGGAGTAGGGTCGCCGGCACCCTGCCCGCACCCTGCCCGCGCCTACTTGCCCGCGCCTTTCTTGACCCCGCTGTCCTTCGCCTCCCGCGCAACGGTGTCCGCCATGAAGCGCAGCAGGTCCGCGCGGAATTCCGGCCGCTGCAAACCGTACTCGATGAAGGCGTGCAGGTAGCCCTGGGGCGTGCCGACATCCACCAGCCGTCCCGCGATGCGCTGCACGACGACCCGTTCGTCCGCCACGAGCACGTTGATGGCGTCGGTCTGTGTGAATTCGCGGGACTTCGGCAGGTGGGGGCGGGTATCCCGCAGCACCTGGTACAGCTCCGCCGTGTACAGATAGCGCCCGAAGCCCACCAGGCGGCTGGGCTCGGTGCCCGGCGGCGGCTTCTCGACCATCCGGGTCACGAACTCGACCCCGTTCTTCATGCGCGTCGCCATCACGCCGTAGCGGGAGATGTCGCCGGCCGGGACCTCCTGGCCCGCGAGCACTGTGCAGCCCGTGCGCCGGTGCAGCGCGACGAGCTGGCCCGACAGGGACGGCCCGGTGATTTGCACGTCGTCCGGATACGCGACGACGAACGGGGATTCCCCGACGAAGGGCTCGGTCAGGAGCAGGGCGTCGCCGGTGCCGGCCATGCGCTTCTGCCGCAGGAAGAACAGGTTGACGTCCAGCGGCTCGATCAGCGCGAGCTTCTCGATGATGCCCTGGTCGGTGAAGGACGTCTCGAGTTCCACCTCGCGGTCGAAGTAGTCCTCGAGCGGCTTCTTGCGGCGGGAGGTGACGATCAGGATGTCCTTGATCCCCGCCTCGGCCATCTCCCGCACGATCAGGTCGATCGCCGGGGTGTCGATGAGGGGGAACATCTCCTTCGGGATCGTCTTGCTGCCGGGGAGGAAGCGGGTGCCGTATCCGGCGGCAAGGATGACGCCTTTCATGGGGGCCTTCCTGGACGAGAAAAATGGGCGCGGGCTATTCCTTGTGCAGGACGAGGTTGCGGTAGAACGCCTCGGACGAGCTTTGCGTGTCGTTCGAGTCGATCAGCATCGCGACCAGCGCCTCGCCGGAGGGCGGGTGTCCGTAGATGCGCTCGTAATCCGCCAGCACGTTGCGGCGCTCGTGCAGCCACTGCCCCAGCGGATCGCCCGCCTTCGCCGTGCGCAGGATCAGGTGATAGGCGTTGTCCCGCTTGGTGCTCTTGATCGGCGTATCCTTCGGTCCGTCATTCTCGAACAGGTAGCAGAGGGACGAGTCGAATCCCGTGAAGCTGGGGCTGATCACGATGCACATGGAACCGGCCTGGTCGTCGCGCTCCTTCACGCGCACGTCGCCGTTCTTCGGCAGCACGCCCATCTTCCATTCCCACTCCAGCACGGGCCAGTCCTGCAGCGACACCAGCTTTTCGCGTCCCACCGAGAAGGAATTGTCGCGTCCGCTCTGCAGGTGGATGTAGTGCTCATCCGCGCCGTTGTGGACGAACTGGAAGAAGAAACGGTCCCCGTTGCCGAGGAGCGGGGAGAACTTGCGGTCGATCCACCCGCGGGCCAGCTCGTTCGGGGCGAGCGTCTTGTCGAACAGGTCCAGTCGCAGCCCGCCCCCGGCGGCCGTCTGGGCCCGCGCCGGCGGCGGGGCGGTCAGTTCCGCCAGGCCAAGGGCCGCGAGCAGGGCGCCCAGGGCCGCGAGGGAGAGCGGCGCTGTCATGGCGGCACTGCAGCGGGCGCCCAGGCGCGCTCCGGCACGCAGCCCGGCCGCAACAGTCTTGAGCATTTCCAATCTCCGTCCCGCGCTGGAATCCGACACCTCACGCGTCCCGACCGTCGGCGGGGAGTTTCCCGCGCCCTAGCAGCAGCACCAGACCCCCGGCGATGAGCACCAGTCCCACCGCCCAGGCGATCCACCCCAGCGTCAGGCCAAACCAGAACAGCAGGCCGGCCCCCACCACGGTCGCCGCCGCCCCCAGGGCGCTGCGCCGCAACACCAGCACCAGCGCGATGCCCAGCAGCAGGAGCGGAACGATCCAGCCCAGCAGGGTCCACAGGCCCAGCACCAGCACGCCACCCACCACGAGGCCCGCGCCCGCCGTCCCGCGCCGATTGGCCAATAGCCGGGGCAAAAGCCCCATGACGGCTCCTTCG
>JBGOTW010000094.1:0-13696 GCA_041476685.1 bacterium
CGGACACGCAGCCCGAGACGGATGCTCTGCAAACATCGGAAGCGGAAACGGACGCGCCGGAAGCGGCCCCCATCCCGTCCTTCCCCCGCAGTGGCCCAGGCAACCTGGGGGAAGGTGCCCGCAGGGCGGATAGGGGCCCCGGCGCTGACGATCCCGACGGCAAACCGCCCGCCGATTCAGCCGCTTAGAAAAAAGCGCGAAAACGAACCCACCGCCAGCCCGTGCTCGCCACGCTGTCGGCCGCGAGCAGGCCGAAACGGCGACGCTGGGGCGCGTGGGGACGATCCGCGGCGCTGATGGCAGCACGGTCTTAGCCTCTCCCGGCCCCAGTGCGGGAGGCGGCGGGGCGAGGTGTGTCCGCGCAGCCCGGCTCTTCCCGGCCGCTCCATTTAGGCCCGATGCTCAGCGGCTCCGCTCCCGCGCCAAGCCTGGTCCGTCACAATGGTCTGTGACGGTAATGTGGCTGGAATCATTCGGCATTCCGCCTTGGCAGAGTGCACAGACGCGTGCTAACCTGGAGAAAAGATGGGCGGTCGGCGGGCGCGCAAGGTGGCGTCCGTGTCAATCCGCCAAATGAAGACGTATTTCGCGCGCATTCCCCGCTTGGGGGATGGGAGGCACGATGGAACGGACCAGCGTCACCGCCAGTGTGAACCCGCCTCCGCCGGACGCGGGGCGGCCGGCCGAAAGGCTCAGCGCGGAGGAGATCAACCGCTACAGCCGGCACCTGACCCTGCCCGAGGTCGGCCTCGCCGGCCAGGAGAAGCTCAAGGCGGCGCGCGTGCTGAGCATCGGCTCGGGCGGGCTCGGCTCCCCGATCGGCCTGTACCTGGCCGCCGCGGGCGTGGGCACGCTGGGCGTGGTGGACTTCGACCGCGTGGACGTCACCAACCTGCAGCGCCAGATCGCCCACACGACCGGCGACGTGGGCAGGCCGAAGGTGGAGTCCATCCGCAACAAGATGGTGGCCATGAACCCCCACGTCAACGTGGTCACCTACGACACCAAGCTCACCAAGGACAACGCGCTCGAGATCTTCAAGGACTACGACGTCATCGTGGACGGCTCGGACAACTTCGAGACGCGCTACCTGGTGAACGACGCGGCGTACTTCGCGGGCAAGCCGCTCGTGTACGGCTCGATCTTCCGCTTCGAGGGGCAGGTGTCCACGTTCAATCCCCACGCGGGCGGGGCCTGCTACCGCTGCCTGTACGCGAATCCCCCGCCGGCGAGCCTGGTGCCGAGTTGAGCGGAAGCGGGCGTCCTGGGCGTGCTCCCGGGAACGATCGGCCTGATCATGGCCACCGAAGCGATCAAGCTCATCCTCAAGATCGGCCAGCCGCTGGTGAACCGGCTGATCCTGTACGATTCGCTGCGCATGTCCTTCAAGGAAGTGAAGCTGCGCAAGAACCCGGCCTGCGAGCTCTGCGGCGAGCATCCCACGCTGACCGAGCTGGCGGACTACGAGGCGTTCTGCCACGTGGAGCTGCCCCAGGCCGCGCCCCAGCCGGCCAACGGCGGCTCGCTCGAAGTGACGGCGCCGCAGCTGCGCCAGGTGCTCGATTCGGGCAAGGCCATCACGCTGCTTGACGTGCGCGAGCCCCACGAGTGGGAGATCGCGCGCATCGCCGGCGCGCGCCTCACGCCCCTGAGCCAGTTCGAGAGCTTCATCCCCCAGCTCAAGCGGGAGGATGAGATCTACCTGTACTGCTACAAGGGCAAGCGCTCCATGACCGCCCTGAAGAAGCTGCAGGACGCGGGCTTCAAGCACCTGCACAGCCTCGCCGGCGGGATCGACAAGTGGGCGGTGGACGTGGAGCCGGGCATGCCGCGCTACTGACCGCTTGCCCGACGGGCACCCCTCATCCTGCCCTGCGGGCATCCTTCTCCCGCAAGGGGAGAAGGAGTTTAGCTCGGGCGCGCGTGCCTACATACGAAACCCTCTCCCACGCGAGGCGAGCTTGCGAGCCGAGCCCATGACCCAGCGGGAGAGGGTCGGCGCCGCAGGCGACGGGGTGAGGGTCGCCGCGCAGCGGCGGGGGTGAGGCCCCGAGCCGCGGTAGCGCCGGGGTGATGGCGCGGCGCCACAGGCGCCAGGGTGACCGCGAGGAGTGCGAGCGCCTCTCTTGCTAGAATTCAGTTTCAAAACAGGCGCATCGGATATTATGAGGTCGGCACCCAGGCTACGGACGGGACCCGTCCCGCGCTTGGCCGTAACCGTCCGCTACGAGCCGAGCGCGACGGGTACGGCGCTGGGCTGGCCCTGTTGCGCCAAGTCCGGATAGCCCGGCAGGAGCCGCTCCACCGCGGCCTCTTCCTGCTCGCTCCAGCCGGCCGGCTCCAGCTCCACGTCGAACTCGGCGCCGAAGCACTCCAGCAGCCTGCGCCGCAGGTCGGGCAGGGGCACGCGCGGCAGCACGCCCGCGCGCGTCAGGTCGGTCATGACCTCGGCCAGCGCCTCGCCCGCCCCGTCGCGGAACACCTGCGCCAGCACGTCGTCCTGGGGCGCAAGGGGGAGCGAGCCGTGCTGCAGGAAGGCCTCCGGCAGCAGCCGCTGGGCGCTGCCCACGAGCTTGCGCCCGTCCAGCAGGATCTCGAACGCCGAGGGCGTCGCGAAGCAGACCGGCGAGGCCAGCTCGGCCCGCTGCCGTCCGGTGTAGGCCTGCACCTGGGGCGATAGGCCGAGCTCCGCGAAGAAGCGGACGAACACGCGCGAGACCTCGCGATACAGGCCGGGGATGCCCTGGCCCGCGGCGGCGGCGAAGGCGCCGGCCTGCGGCCCGGCCAGCGGCGCCGCCACGGCATAGGTGAGGTCGCTGCCGTGCAGGACGGCGCGGCCGCCCGTGATGCGCCGCACGACCGGGATGCCCAGGCGGCGGCAGGCGTCCAGGTCAATCTGGCGCTCCACCTGCTGTCCCCGGCCGACCGACAGGGTGAGCCGCTCCCAGGTGTACAGACGCACGCTCGGTCGCCCCTGGCGCGCCGCCCGCTGCAGGGCCACCTCGTCCCGCGCCATCTGCACCGCGCCGGAGGCCGGGCCGTCGTCCTGAACCAGCCATGCGCTCATCGGTTCCTGCGGCGGAGAGGGTGGGTGCGGCCGGTCGGGCGGCCGATGCCCGTGGGTGGCGGATAGCGTCCGTCGCCGATCGCGACGCTCGGGGAAAAGACTGGATTCCGGCGGGTTGCCATGTTAGCTAAGGTTCCAATCGGAATCACGATTCTCCTGCTTCTGCCCGCTGCCGAGGAGACCCGGAATTCCCGTGTCGAGACGCTCTGGCAGGGGCCCAGCCCATGCCGGCGGGACGCCCAGCCCAGGTTACCAGAATCCGGGCGGCCTGAAACTCGGGCGCGGGTTGCGGTCGCCCAGCGACCGGAAGCAGCATGGCCAAGGAACAGGATCGGCGGGAGCCATCCGGAGCGGGGCTTGCGCGGGGCGGCTGGAATCCGGAACCCATGCCTGCGGACCGCGGTCCCCGGACCGCGCGGTCCAGCCGCACAGTGCGCGCCTCGCCACGGCTGGCTTGCATGGGCGGGATCGGGAGGATCATGAGAGCGACCCGCCTGCTGACCGTGCTGCTGACGGCCGGGGTGCTGCTCGCCACGGGCTGCGCCCAGAAGCAGCCCGCTCCGGCCCCGCGTCCGGCGCCGGGCCAGCTTCCCCCCGGAGCCAAGCCGGACCTGGACACGAAGGCGCTGCCCGCGCCGCGCCCGGCCTTGGCGGCGACTCCCGACCTGTCGAATGCGGTCTACGCGATCAACGCCGCCACGCTGGGCGCCATGGCGAACGACGGGATTCCCGCCGATGTGGTCAAGGCCCTGCGCCGGCTGGACGGGAAGACCTATCCCGGCACGGCGGCCTTCCTGGCTGCCGCCCGGGACGCCGCGGGTCAGGCGGCGTTGGAGCAGCATCAGGAGGCGATCCTGCGCGGCGCCCTGGTGGTGACGCTGGCCGATGCGCCGCCCGCACCCCGCGGCCAGGCGTCGCTGGACGAGACCGCGGCCCTTGCACAGGTGCGCGGGATGCTGACCACGCCCCTGGTGCAAAGGGGCACGGACTACGGGATCGTCTATTTCGACTTCGACAAGTTCAACATCAAGCCTGAGTTCGCCGCGTCCATCAAGGAGAATTCCGGGCGCCTGATCGCGGGCAAGCAGGCCGTCGTGGTCGAAGGGCACTGCGACGAGCGCGGCAGCAACGAGTACAACCTGGCGTTGGGCCAGCGCCGCGCGGAAGCCGTGCGCCAGGCGCTGGTGGCCGCGGGCGTGCCGGCCGATCAGCTGAAGACCATCAGCTACGGGGAGGAGCGCCCGGAGGATCCGGGTCACAACGAGTCGGCCTGGGCCAAGAATCGGCGCGCCATGCTGACGGTGCGCTAGGCGGGTTGCCTGACCTCCCGCGGCTTTTGCCTTCGATCCTCCCGTTCCATCCATCCCGCAAGGGGGGTGCCGCCCTGTGTGGTCCTTCATCGCCTCCGCCAGCTGGTTCGCGCTGACCATCCTGGTGTTGCTCGTCTTCATGTCGGCCCTTTCCTGGGCCGTCATCGTCACCAAGGTGTTCCAGTTCCGGCAGGTGCAGGCGGAGAACGATTACTTCCTGGCCGCGATGGCCAAGGACGCCGCCCTCTCGGGCCTGTACGGCGTCGCCCAGGAGCTCGGCAACTCCCCCTTGGCGCGCATGTACGAGCATGCCTACCGGGAGATCAGCGCCTTCAAGACGCGCATGGACAAGACCCCGCTGACCGACGCCCGCGAGCGGCTGCTCGACGCCTTGTCCCGCACGCTCGAGCGCGCCTACAATCAGCAGGTGCAGGGCCTGGAGCATAGGCTGCCGCTGCTGGCGACCCTGTCCAGCTCGGCGCCGTATATCGGCCTGTTCGGCACGGTGCTGGGGATCATCGATGCGTTCCGCAGCATCGGCATGTCGGGCGTGACGAGCCTGGCGGTCGTGGCGCCGGGCATCTCCGAGTCCCTGATCGCGACGGCCGCGGGCCTGGGCACGGCCATCCCGGCGCTGGTCGCCTACAACACGTTCCGCAACCGGCTGCGCATCCTGACCGCGAGCATGAAGAACTTCGCCCTCGACATCACCAACCGGATGGAGCGGCTGCTGTGAGAGCGCCCTTTACCGGCTCCGACTGGACCGCCGCCGAGCCGATGAGCGACATTAACATCGTGCCGCTCGTGGACGTCCTGCTCGTGCTGCTGGTGATCTTCATGATCACCGCCCCCATCATTTCCCAGACGCTCGACGTGCAGTTGCCGCGGGCCACCCTGGCCGCGGGCACCCGCGCCGACCAGACGCTGGTCGTGAGCGTGGATCAGGACGGAACGGTGGCCGTCAACGAGACGGTGGTCGGGCCGCTGCGCGAGGCGCGGGGCCAGCAGCGCTTCGAGCAGGAGATCGCGCGCTGGAAGGCGGCCTATCCGCGCACGCCGGCGTTTCTGCGGGCCGACCGGCGGCTGCGCTACGGGCAGGTGATCCAGGTGATGGCCGAATTGCGCCGGCTGGGCGTCGTGGACGTGGGCTTGATGATCGAGCGGGAGGGGCGGTGACGCACGAGGACCGGGCGTTCCCCTGGCTGGTGCTGGCGTCGCTGGCGGTGCATGCCTTGGCGATGGCCGTGCTGGCCGTTGCGCCGGGTGGAACGGGCCGGGACAACCCTGTGCAGATCTACACCGTGCAGATCGTGGAAGCGCCGGCCCCTCCGGAGGCGCGCGTGCTGACGCTCGAGCCGCCCACGAGCCGGCCCGCCCCGGCCCCCGCCGCCGAAGAGCCCCGCCTCCGTCCCCTCGGGGCCCCACCCCTGCTTCCGGCCGGGCCGAATCGCGCGCCGGCGCTGCCCGCGCCCAAGGCCGCGGGCGAGATCCAGGTCTCGCCGAATCTCCCCAAGACCGGACTGCCGCCGCCGCCTTCCGCCGCGGCGCCCTTTCCCGAGCCGCCGGCCGTTCCCGCGCCCAGGGCCGCCCAGCCGGAGCGCTCGCCGGCGGAACCTGCCCGCTCCACGGCGGCTCCCGAGATTCCCCAGCCCGCGCCGCGCCCCATGGAGAGGCTGAAGCAGAAGGTCGAGCAGCTCAAGCTTCAGGTCGAGCCCGTTCCGACCGCGCGGAGCGCGGCAGGGCAGAGCGACCCGAAGAGCCTGCTGGCGCTCCGGCTCTTCCACAATACGGTGCGGGAGCGGGTGCAGTCGAACTACAGCTTTCCGGGCACGTTTCCGCCCGCCTTGAAGGCGCGTGTGCGCGTCGTGGTCGCGCGGGACGGGACCCAGCGCTCGCTGGAGCTGATCGAGTCCAGCGGCAACACCCGCTTCGATACGCTGGTCTGCCTGGCGGCGATCCGCCGCAGCCACCTGCCCCCCGTGCCCGCCTCCGTAGAGGGCGATACAGTCACGCTCACCCTGACGTGCTCTCCGTGAACCTCCCACCCTCCAATCGCCCCCAGGGTCTTGTCCTGGGCGTGCCCGGGGTTTGCCCCGCCGCTGGGGCAGCGCAGCAACCCGTCCAGGGCCTGGCGCTGCGGCCTGTACAGGGCCCGCCGCAGCAGCCTGTCCAGGGCCCGACGCGTCGCCTCGTCCAAGGACTGGTGCCGCGCCTGGGCGGAAGCCGCCGCGCGCTGCTGGCCGGCGTGCTGGCGGCCGCGCTGGCGCTGCCGTGGGCAGAACCGGCGCGCGCCCAGCCCAAGGCTTCCCCGCAGGCACAGGAGCCCGCCGAGGACTTGTCCACGATCGAGCCCTCCCAGGACATCCTCATCCAGGGCATCGGGTTCTCGAAGCTCAACCTGCTGCTCGACACCGGCCCCGACCCGTCGCAGGACCCCGCGCGGCTGCGGCTGGGGCGGCTGTTGGAGAAGAACCTGTGCTGGAGCGGCCTGTTCACGCTTTGGGGCGGGATCACCCGCTACTGCGCCGCCAATTCCGCCCCGCAGCGCACGGACATGAAGCTCACCCCGATGCCGCAGGAGAAGCTCTTGCGCATCCGGCTCAAGGATGCCGGCGACGAGGGTCTCGTGCTGTTCGAGGGCACGCTGGCCTACGAGACGAGCTACGACGAGCAGCCGGTGATCGACCTGGTCAATCGGATCGCCGAGCGCATCACCGGACAGCCCGGAATCCTGGGCAGCACGATCGCATTTGCCCTGCGTCAGCCCGGCTTCGCGAAGGTCGTGGTCGCCACGACGACCCATGGCCAGACGCTGGAGCTCATCTCGCACAACAAGGAGATCAACATCCTGCCGCGCTGGTCCCCCTCCGGCAACGCGCTCGTCTACACGGTGCTGGGGGACCGGGGCAGCCGGGTCTACTTCCACAACCTCGGTCCTCCCGGCGACGCGATGGGACCGAGCCGCTTCCTCACCGAACCGGGCAGCTTGAACACGGGCGGCGCCTTTTCGCCGGACGGCAAGCGGCTCGTGTTCACGATGAGTCCGAACCAGAACGCCGACCTGTTCCAGTACGACCTGAAGTCCCGCTCCACCGTCCAGCTCACCTCGCGCATCGGGATCGAGACCCAGGCCGACTGGTCCCCGGACGGCAAGCAGCTGCTGTTCGTCTCGGACCGCTCCGGAACGCCGCAGATCTACCTGATGGACCTGGACACGCGGGAGGATCTGCGGCTGACCTTCGACGGCAACTACAACACCGACTCGCGCTTCAGCCCCGACGGGCGGCTGATCCTGTTCACGCGCCGCGTGGATAACCTTGACCAGATCTTCATCATGGACACGAACGGGGAGAACGTGCGCCCCGTGACCCGCGGCCGATTCGACTCCGAGCAGGCCGAATGGTCCCCCGACGGGCGGCAGATCGTGTTCACCTCCAACCGCACCGGGGAATTCAAGCTCTACGTCGTGTCCACCGACGGCTCCAGCCTGCGACGCCTGACCAGCACGCCGCCCGGCTACGAGGAGACCAATCCAAGCTGGACACGTCGGAGGCTGTTCCGTTAGCATCGGGGATGATCTGCGCATGGTGGAGCGGCCGGCGGGCGGCGGCCGGCTTCCCGAACAACGCGCCAGCCCTCCGGCGCATCCGGCGATGACGACTTCCCGGTCCGGCGGCCCTGCGCGGCGGAACCGCGCCTTGGCTGGCGGGCCGCCGCGACCGCGCCGCTCTTCCAGGTACACCCAGGATCGGATCGTGACGGGCGGCGTCGCTGTCCTGGCGGCGGCCCTTGCCCTGGTTGCCACCCTGGCTGCCGCCCTGGCGGGATGCGCCAAGTCGGGCGACGTGGATCGGGTGGAACGGGAGAACCGGGTGCAGGACGCCCGCATCCGGGCCCTCGAGGAAGGCATGAACGAGGGCGTCCGCAGGCAGATCGCCCCGCTTGCCCAGCAAGTGGAAGTCCTGCAGCGGCTGTTGGACGCCCGCTACCAGCTGCTCACCGATCGGCTCGATCAGTTGTCCTCCGAGCAGACCCGCCTGGCGGACGGGGAGGAGACGAATCGCGCCCAGTTGAAGAAGCACGAGCGCCGTTTCGAGGAGTACGTGAAGGTCCAGGCCGCGGCCTGGCAGGAGCAGGTCAACGACGTGGACAAGCTGCGCCTGCGGCTGCAGGACATGGAAAAGCTGCTCAAGTCGCCCATCGCCGACCTGCCGGCGGCTACCGAGGCGGACAAGGCCTTCCGCGAGGGCCATTACCTCATGATCAGCGGGCAGCTCGACCTGGCAGCCGACAAGTTTGCCCAGTTCATGCAAAGCTATCCGGCGGACAAGCGCCGTCCGGAGGCATTGCTGCGCCAAGGACAGGCGTATTTCATGCAGCGCAAGTACGATTTCGCCCTGGCGCCCCTGTACGAGCTGGTGGACAAGCACGCCGGCACGAAATCCGCGCTCGAGGGACGCTGGTATATCGCCCGGGCGCTCGAGGAGACCGGAGACCTGAAGCTGGCGCGGGATTTCTACGCCCAGCTCATCGCGACCAAGTCGGTCTATGCCGCGGACGCTTCCCGGCGGGTGGCCCTGATCCAGAAGCTGTATCCGTCCGCGGGTCAGGAGGCCACGAAGCCTGCCGCCGAGGGGGCCCGGGACAAGTCGTCCGCGCCGCGCGGCGACGGCGAGGTCCGTCCCGACCGGCCGGCGGGGCGGGACAAGGGATGATGCCATGCTGATCCGCGTCTTCGGCTCGCCTCAGGCGTTTCTGGAGCACGCCCAGATTCCCGCCCAGGAACCCGCGCGCGTCGAGCAGGTGGTGCGCGAGGTGCTGGCCCGCGTGCGCCGCGAAGGGGATAAGGCGTTGAAGGAATTCACGCAGCGCTTCGACGGCGTGGCGATCGAGGACTTCCGCGTGCCCGTGCCGGATATCGAGAACGCCGTGGCCTACCTGGACCCCGCCCTGAAAGACGTCTGGATCCAGGCCGCGGAAAACATCGAGCGCTTCCATCGGCGCCAGAAGGAAGACAGCCACCTCGAGTTCAGCGAGGACGGGACGCTGTTGGGCTGGAAAGTGACGCCGATCGACCGGGTAGGGATCTATATTCCGGGGGGCAAGGCCGTTTATCCCTCGTCCCTGCTGATGAACGTCATTCCGGCGCAGATCGCGGGAGTGGAGCGGATCGTCGTCGTGTCGCCGCCCGGGGCGGATGGCCTGCCGCACCGGGACATCCTGGCTTGCGCCGCGCTCCTGGGGCTGCACGAGCTCTACGCGGTCGGCGGGGCCCAAGCCATCGGCGCGCTTGCCTACGGGACCGAAAGCGTGCCCCGGGTATTCAAGATCACCGGGCCGGGCAACCAGTACGTCGCGGAAGCCAAGCGCCAGGTGTCCGGCGAGGTGGGCATCGATTCGATCGCCGGGCCGAGCGAGCTGCTGATCCTTTGCGACCAGGAGGTGAACCCGGAATTCCTCGTGCGCGACATGCTCTCGCAGGCCGAGCACGACATGGACGCGCGCGCCATGCTCGTCACCACCAGCGCCAAGCAGGCGCAGCTCGTCGCCAAGCGCCTGACCGCCCTCATCCCGACGTTGCCGCGCAAGGAGATCATCGCGGGGTCGTTCTCCCGCGGTTCGGCCATCGTCAAGGTGAAGAGCCTTGCGGAGGGCTTCGAGCTCGTCAACGAGATCGCGCCGGAGCACCTCGAGCTGATCACGGAGGATCCCTTGGCCGCCCTCGCGCAGGTGCGCAATGCCGGCGCCATCTTCCTGGGCACCCAGACGCCCGAGCCGGTGGGCGACTATTTTGCCGGCCCGAACCACACCATCCCCACCGGGGGGCGGGCCAAGTTCTCCTCGCCGCTGAGCGTGCAGGACTTCACCAAGAAGTCGTCCATCATCCGCTACTCCGCCGCGCGGCTGGCCAGGGAGGGCGATGCCATCCGCCGCTTCGCCGAGCGGGAGCAGCTGTTCGCCCACGCGGAGGCGATCCGGGTGCGCGCGCCGGGCGCCGCGCAGCCCGTTGCGGCGGCAGCGGCACGCCCCTCCGCACGGCGCACTTGAGGTCCGTCATGGCACGCACGGCTTCGATCGAGCAGGCGACCCGGGAGACCCGGGTGCGCGTCAAGCTCAACCTCGACGGCTCCGGCCAGCGGCAGGTCCGCACCGGGATCGGCTACTTCGACCACATGCTCGAGCAGCTCGCCTTCCACGGCCTTTTGGACCTCGAGCTGAGCTGCGAGGGCGACCTGCACGTGGACAATCACCACACGGTCGAGGACGTCGGCCTCGCGCTGGGGAAGGCCATTGACCAGGCGCTGGGCGAGCGCACGGGTATCCGCCGCTACGGACACGCCTACATCCCCATGGACGAGACGCTGGCGCGGGTCGTGCTGGATTTCTCCGGCCGGCCCGAGTTCCACTTCCGGGGCGAGTTCAGCCACGACCGCATCGGCGAGCTGGAGACCCAGATGGTGCGCCACTTCTTCAAGTCGGTGGCCCAGGCGGCGCGGATGACCTTGCACATGGAGCTGCTCTACGGCGAGAACGACCATCACAAGGCCGAGGCGCTGTTCAAGGGTCTGGCAAGGGCCCTGTCCGACTCGATCGCCGTGGAGCCCCGGCGCGCGGGCGTGTCCTCGACGAAGGGCAAGCTGTAGCAGGATCGGCTACACTGGGAGGGTCACGGGAAAGGGCCTGGGGACCGTGCCGCCCGCGTCCGGTATTCGTGGGCCGGAACGCCGGCCGCCTGAGCAGAGCTTGGCTGCGGACGATGCCATGATCGCGATCATCGACTACAATGTCGGCAATCTGCACAATCTGAAGAACGCGCTGGATTTTCAGGGCCTGCCCAACGCCATTGTCCGCACGGCGGAAGAGGTGGCGCGGGCCGAGCGGATCATCCTGCCCGGCGTGGGCGCCTTCCAGCCCGCCATGGAGCATCTACGGAAGGCCGGGCTCGAACAGGTCGTGCGCGACCGGGTGGCCGCGGGAGTGCCGTTCCTCGGCGTGTGCCTGGGCATGCAGCTGCTGTTCGAGGAAAGCGAAGAGGACGGCACCCATAGCGGCCTGGGCTTCATCCCCGGGCGCGTCGTGCGGTTCTCCGGGAAGCTGAAGGTGCCCCAGATCGGCTGGAATCAGGTGGCGCTGCAGCGGCTGGATCCGGTGCTGGAGGGCATTCCCGAAGGCAGCTACTTCTACTTTGTGCACTCGTTCTACGCGCGCCTTGCGCGGGAGCAGGATGCGCTGGGGATTGCGGACTACGGCGAGACGTTTCCCGCGGTGGTGCGGCGCGGCAACGTGTGGGGCGCCCAGTTCCATCCGGAAAAGAGCCAGCAGGCCGGCCTGCGGCTGCTGAAGAACTTCGCGACGCTGCAGCCGGCGTGAAGGGCGCAGCGGCGGCCCGCCGGAAGACGCCTCCATTTCCGCGCACCTCCCGCGATCGAAACCGGTCACATGCCATGGGCAAGGGCGATACCGGAAATCTGCGTTTCCTGCCGTCAGTGAGCGAGGCGGACGAGCATCTGCGCGGGCTCGACCTGCCCATGGGCAAGGCCGTGCGCCCGGTCGTCGAGCGGGTCCTGCAACAAGTCCGCGAGCGCGTCCGGAGCGGGAACGGCGATGCGGGTGCGCTGCCGGCGGGGGAGGCGCTCCGCCAGGCGGTGCTCGCCGCCATCGCCGCCGCGGTGCGCGAGCCTGCTCCGCGCCAGTTGCGCCGCGTCATCAACGCGACGGGCGTCGTCGTGCACACGAACCTGGGCCGTGCGCCCCTGCGCGCCGCCGTGTGGGCCGCTGCCATCCCGCTGCTGGATGGGTACACGAATCTCGAATACGACCTGGACACCGGCCAGCGCGGCGAGCGGGGGGGACGCGTGCCGGAGTTGCTGGCGCGCCTGGCGGAGGCGGAAGCGGGTCTGGCGGTCAACAACAACGCCGCGGCCGTGCTGCTGCTGCTGAGCACCTTTGCACAGGCCAAGGAGGTGATCGTCTCTCGGGGCGAGCTGGTCGAGATCGGCGGCAGCTTCCGCGTACCCGACATCCTGCGGCAGTCGGGAGCACGCCTGGTCGAAGTGGGGACGACCAACCGCTCGCGGCTCTCCGATTACGCCGGCGCCATCACGCCGGAGACGGCCGCCCTGCTGAAAGTGCACCGCAGCAACTTTGCGCTGACCGGATTCGTGGAGGAAGCGTCCGTGCGGGAGCTGGCGGCCCTGGCGCGCGAGCGGGGCATAGCCGTGTGGCACGACTGGGGCAGCGGCAGCCTGTACCGCTTCCGCCAACCGGGCTTGCGCGGGCATTCCACCGCGGCAGACGAAATCCGGGCCGGCGCCGACGTGCTCACCTTCAGCGGGGACAAGCTCCTCGGCGCGGTGCAGGCCGGGCTCGTCGTGGGACGGGCCGCGGCCCTGCGCGCGATGGCCAAGCATCCGCTGTACCGCAGCCTGCGCATGGACAAGGTGCGCCTGGCGCTGCTGGAGCAGGCGCTCCTGCACTATCTCGACATCGGTACGCTGCGCGAGCACAACGCCACGGTGGACCTGCTGGAACGCACGGTGGAGGAGATGGAACCGCTGGCGCAGGCGCTGCTGAAGGAGCTGGGCGCGGCTCCCGCCGGGGGTCTGTCCTGGTCGCTGCGCCGCGAGACATCCTTGACCGGCGGCGGGGCGGCACCCGAGGCGGAGCTGGAGACCCTGTGCCTTGCGCTGGCGCATCCGACGACCGGCGCCGCCGCACTCGCCGCGCGGCTCCGGCAGGGCCAGCCTCCGATCGTGGCGCGAGTGCAGGAAGATCGCGTGCTACTCGACTTTCGCACCCTGCTGCCCGGGGATCTGACCGACGTGGCGCGCCAGGTGCGCCAGCTCGCGGGCCCCTGAGCATTCGGGTCTGCGCGCTTGAGCGGCCGGGCGTACGCGCCCGAGCGGCTCGGCCCGCGCGTTCGCGCTCTGCGGGAGATTGCGTGGTCCCACCCGCTCGCGTATATCTTTAGACACAAGCAAGAGCATCCAGCGGGAAGCGAGTGCCCTGCGGGTCGGCTGTCGCAGGGAAGGGAAATCCGTGTGCGGAGCGCAGCATGACCCTGTCCGGGCGCAAATTCGTCTTGGTGTTGGTGGCGGCGACCTGCATCATCTCGCTCTCGGTGGGCATCCGGGCGACGCTGGGGCTGTTTCTCCGGCCGATGACGATCGACCTGAACTGGAGCAGGGCCTCGTTCGGAATCGCGATCGCCGTGCAGAATTTGATCTGGGGCATCGCCCAGCCGTTCACCGGCATGCTCGCCGACCGCTACGGATCCGGCCGCGTGCTCGCCTTGGGCGGCATCGGCTACGCCCTGGGC